>NZ_JACHNB010000001.1:1000714-1334285 GCF_014205225.1 Actinoplanes octamycinicus | reverse complement strand
TCCGCTCACCGACGGTGCGCATCACGTCGAGGGTCTCGGTGGTGGTGCCGGACCGGGTGATCGCGATCAGCCGGTCGTAGCGCCGCCCGTACGGGAAGTCGGAGGCCTGGAACGCGTCGGTCTCGCCGTGCCCGGCCTGTTCCCGCAGCACCGCGTAGGACTTGGCCATGAACCAGGAGGTGCCGCAGCCGACCACGGCGACCCGCTCGCCACGGTCCGGCAGGCCCGGTGACGAGGCCAGTTTGGCCGCTTGCCGCCAGCAGTCCGGTTGGCTGGCGATCTCCGCCTTTACGTGCGTCATGGCTCATCCTCAGCGGTTGTGCTGCGCAATCAAGCTCGGTTCCCGGGTATTTCGCGCGTTATTGTGCTCATGGGCCCGGCGCGGGGGCAAGTACCGCGCAGCGGCTGGCTTTGCTTCCCTGCCTTTCGCGCACTAATGTGCACACACTTACCATGAAACGTGCATCGGGGAGTGTCGGGTGGACCGGTACGCGCGGTGGAATGCCCTGCTGGAGCTACTCACGGAGAGCGGCCGGGTGACCGTCGAGGAGGTCGCCGAGCGCCTGGACGTCTCCCAGGCCACCATCCGGCGTGACTTCGATCAGCTGGCCCAGCAGCAGATGATCACACGCACCCGCGGTGGTGCGGTCGCCAACGGCGTCTCCTACGACCTGCCGCTGCGCTACAAGAGCGCCAAGCACTCGGCGGAGAAGCAGCGGATCGGCGAGGCCGCGGCCCGGCTGGTCACCCCGGGCACGGTGGTCGGCCTGAACGGCGGCACCACGATCACCGAGGTGGCCCGGGCGCTGGCGGTCCGGCCGGACCTGAACGCCGGCGGCGAGGGCTCCCAGCTGACCGTGGTCACCAATGCCCTGAACATCGCGAACGAGCTGCTGCTCCGGTCCCGGATGAAGATCGTGGTGGCCGGCGGCGTGGTCCGCCCGCAGTCCTTCGAGGTGGTCGGCCCGCTCGGCGGGGCGCTGCTCAAGGAGGTGACCCTGGACATCGCGCTGCTCGGTGTGGACGCGCTGGACGTGGAGCTGGGCGCCGCCTCGCACCACGAGGGCGAGGCCGCGATGAACAGCCTGATGGTGGCCCGGGCCAAGCGGGTGGTGGTGATCGCCGACTCGTCGAAGCTGGGCAGTCACGCGTTCGCCCGGATCTGCTCGATCACCGAGGTGGAGACACTGGTCACCGACTCGGGGGCGTCGTCGTCGACGGTCGCGGCGTTCCGTGAGGCCGGCGTCGATGTGATCTGCGCCTGATAAAACGTGCGCCGATCACTTAGGGTGCGGCGATGACCGCCGTACTCGAGATATCAGGGCTGCGGAAGACCTATCGCGGCCGTAAGGGTGTCCGGAAGGCGCTGGACGGCTTCGACATGGTGGTGGAGGCCGGGCAGGTGCACGGCTTCCTCGGCCCGAACGGCTCCGGCAAGACCACCACCCTGCGTACGCTGCTCGGCCTGATCCGGCCCAACGAGGGCCGGATGGCGATCCTCGGCCGCGAGGTGCCACAGCACCTGCCCGAGGTGGCCGGCCTGGTCGGCGCCATCGTGGAGAGCCCGCAGTTCTTCGGCAACTTCTCCGCCGAGACCACGCTGTCGCTGCTCGCCGACGCCGGCCGGGTGAACCGGCTCCGGGTGCCTGCGGTGCTCGAGCTGGTCGGTCTGCGCGACCGGTCCAAGGAGCGGGTCAAGACCTACTCGCTCGGCATGAAGCAGCGCCTCGCGGTGGCGTCCGCGCTGCTCAAGGAGCCGCAGCTGCTGATCCTGGACGAGCCGGCGAACGGCCTGGACCCGGGCGGCATCCGGGAGATGCGCACGCTGATGCGGGATCTGGCCGCGTCCGGGATGACCGTGCTGCTGTCCAGCCACATCCTCGGCGAGATCCAGCTGATCTGCGACTCGGTGACGATCATCGCGGCCGGCCGCCGGGTGGCCGCCGGGTCGGTCTCCGAGGTGCTGGCCAGCCACACCTCGTCGACCGTGAAGGTGCGCCTGGAGCCGGGGGTGGACCTGCTCGGCGCGGCCGAGCTGCTGCGGGCGGCGGGCGCCCAGATCACCATGGAGAAGGATCACTTCACGGTGGGGAACGCCAGCAATCCGGCTCAGATCACCAAGCTGCTGGCCGATCGGCAGATCTACGTCTCCGAGCTGACCCCGGTCTCGGCGGATCTGGAGGACGTCTTCCTCGAGCTGACCGGCACCGCGCCGGTCGACGGGGCGAACCGGCAGGTGGACCAGGTGGCGACGCAGGGCGGGTGGGGTCAGTGAGCCTCTATCGGGCGGAGACGCGGCGGCTGACCAAGCGGCGTTTCACCATCTTCTTCGTGCTGCTCGCGCTGGTCGTGCTCGGGCTGGTCGCGGCCGGCGTCGCGGTCACCAACCACAAGGCCACCCCGGCGGTCGTCGCCGCCGCGCAGGCCGACGCCGACCGGGACTTCCAGGAGCAGACCAAGCTCGCCGCGCAGGAGAAGGTGCGCTGCGCCGAGCGGCCGGCGGACTATCCGGAGGGCTGTGACGCGCTCTGGACGCCGACCAAGGACCAGTTCCAGGCCGAGAACTACATGCCGTCGCAGTTCGACTTCCGGAACAACTTCCCGGCGATGCTGATCACCTTCGCGGCACTGCTGGCGCTGGCCGCGTTCATCATCGGCGCGTCCTTCGTGGGCGCCGAGTGGAACAGCGGCGGCATGATGAACCTGCTGCTCTGGCGGCCGCAACGGCTGCGGGTGCTGTCCACCAAGCTGGCCGCCCTGCTGGTCTGGCTGACCGGGCTGTCGGTGGTCACCGGCGCGGTCTGGACCGGGGTCTTCTGGGTGATCGCGACGCAGCGCGGCACCACCGCGAAGATGACCTCGGGCGCCTGGCAGTCGATCGGCCTGATGGGCCTGCGCGGCCTCGCCCTGGTGCTGGTCGCCGGCGCGGTCGGGTTCGGCATCGCGTCGATCGGCCGGCACACCGCGGCGGCGCTGGGCGCGGCGATCGGCGTGATCGTGGTCTTCCAGTTCGGCCTGGGTGTGGTGCTGTCGCTGGCGCAGGCCCGGTTCGCCGACCTCTACCTGCTGCCCACCTGGATCGCCGCCTGGATGTTCAAGTCGTTCGAGGTGACCGACTACAACGCGCCCTGTGTGTTCTCCGCCAACGGCTGCGAGCCACCCACCTACACGCTCACCTGGCAGCTGGCCGGGAGCGTCTTCGCGGCGCTGTCCATCATCATTGTGGGTGCCGCAATGTGGACGATCCGTAAGCGGGACATCACCTGAGGTAGCGTACGCGGGGATCGTCAGCCGCCTCTATGCTGATGATCCCCGCACCGACATCCGAGCCAGCCGATCCTGCCGTCAGGGAGCGCCATGCAGCCCGCCGCCGAACCGACCGGGGAGCAGCCGGTCGAGGAGCAGCAGCACATCCCTGTTCCGCGTGCCCCGGAGACCTCCACATCGGAGCCGGTCGCGCCCGCCCTCAGCGAGCGGGACGAGCAGATCCTCGCCTTCGAGGCGAAGTGGTGGAAGCACGCCGGGGCCAAGGAGCAGGCCATCCGGGACACCTTCGACCTCTCCTCGACCCGGTACTACCAGGTGCTCAACGCGCTGCTGGACAATCCCGCCGCGCTGGAGCGCGACCCGGTCCTGATCGGCCGCCTGCGGCGCCTGCGATCAGCCCGGGCCCGCACCCGGCGTCGCTGACCGCTGTCAGGCCTGGCGCTTCTCCGCGTACGACTCCAGCCAGGCGACCTGGGCCGGGTCCAGGGAAGCGCGCACCCGTTCCCGCGCCGTCGTGACGTTGGCCAGGGTGACCGTCGAGGCCTCCAGCGAGTCCCGCATCGCGGCCAGCGCCGACTCCCGGATCAGCGCCGCGCAGTCGGCCGCCGAGAAACCGTCCAGCTCGGCCCCGAGCGCGTCCAGGTCGACCGACTCGTCCAGCGGCACCGCGCGTGCCGACGCCCGCAGGATCGCGGTCCGGGCGGCGGCGTCCGGCGGCGGCACGTAGATCAGCCGCTCCAGCCGGCCGGGCCGGAGCAGCGCCGGGTCGATCAGGTCGGGCCGGTTGGTCGCCCCGATCACCACCACGTTGCGCAGGTCCTCGACCCCGTCCAGCTCGGTGAGCAGGGCGGCGACCACCCGGTCGGTGACGCCGCCGTCGGTGCCCTGGCCGCGGGCCGGCGCCAGCGCGTCCACCTCGTCCAGGAAGACCAGGGTCGGCGCGGCCTCCCGGGCCCGGCGGAACAGCTCGCGCACCGCTTTCTCGCTGTCGCCCACCCACTTGCTGAGCAGCTCGGCGCCCTTGACCGAGAGCACGTTCGCCTTGCCGGTCCCGGCGATCGCCTTGACCAGGTAGGTCTTGCCGCAGCCGGGCGGGCCGTAGAGCAGCACGCCGCGCGGCGGCGAGACGCCCAGCCGGGCGAAGGTGTCCGGATAGGTCAGCGGCCACAGCACCGACTCGGTCAGCACCTGCTTCACCTCGGCCAGGTCGCCGACGTCGTCCAGGGTGACCTTGGCGACCTCCAGGGTGGACTCGGCCATCGAGGTGGGCCGCACCACGTCCAGCGCGGCCTCGAAGTCGGCCATGGTCACGGTCGGCGCGTCCGCCACCTTCTGCCGGAGCGCGGCCCGGACCCCGGCCTCCCGGGCCAGCGCGCCCAGGTCGGCGGCGACGAACCCGGGGGTGCGCCCGGCCACGTCGTCCAGCCGCACGTCCTCGGCCAGCGGCATGCCGCGGGTCAGCACGCCGAGCTGCTCGCGGCGCATCGCGGCGTCCGGGAGCGGCACGGTCAGCTGGACGGCGAGCAGGTCCGGGGCGCGCAGCGCCGGATCGACCGACTCCGGCTTGCTGGTGGTGCAGACCACCGCCGCGCCGGAGGCGACCGTCTCCAGCAGCACCTGCCGGAAGACCGTGGCGAGCGGGCCCGGCTCGTCGCGGGGCGTGAGCGCCTCCACGTCCGAGATCAGCAGCACCGCGGGCTCGCCGCCGCGCACCTCGTCGGCCAGGGCGCGCAGCCGGCGGGCGGCCGCGTCGTTGGTGAGCGCTGCCAGCTCCGGGGCCCAGACCGGGCGGACCTCCGCGCCGACCGTCGCGGCGACCGCCCGGACCAGGGCGGACTTGCCGGACCCGGCGGGTCCGGAGACCAGCACGCCGAGGCTGACCTTGGTGCCCAGCTTGGCCAGCACCTCGCGGTGGTGGAAGCCCAGGTCGAGCAGCTCCTCCAGCTCCTTGGCCTGGGAGCGCAGGCCGGGCAGGTCGTCCAGGCTGGGCGGCGGCACGTCGGGATCGGTGGAGGCGGGCGCCTCGGCACGGGCCGTCCGGTGGGCCGGGCTCGCCGCCGGCCCGTCCTGCCAGGCCACCACGGTGTCCATGGTGACCAGGGCGGCGTCCGCGTCGTCGACCCCGGTCACGGTCAGCAGGGTGCTGGTCCACGCGTACCCCACCCGATTGGCCAGGCTGCGCCGGGCCGCCTCGACCAGCGACCGGTTCCCCGCCTCGGGCAGCACGTCCTGCGGCAGCAGCGACACGTCGTCGCCGGTGCTGACCACCTTGCCGAGCAGCGCCAGGCGCAGCATCTCCGGGGAGACCACGGCAACGATCTCCGGCGCCCCGGCCAGCGTCACCCGGCGCGCCCCGGTCACCGGGATCGGGGTGACCGTGACCTGACCGCCGTCCCGCATGCCGAGGTTGCCCAGGGTGAGGTCGTCGGCGTAGAGCAGGGCCCGGCTGGCGCCGGCCTCGGCACGGGCCACGATCCCGGCGGTGACCCTGGTCCCGGCCAGCCGCACCGGGTCGCCCGGCTGCAGCGCCAGGGCGGCCATCACCTCCGGGTGCAGGCGGACGATGCCGCGCCGGGCGTCCAGCGCCGCGGGCCGCAGGGTCACGGTCAGCGTGAGCTCATCTGCCACCGGGGAAGCCTCCGATTGATCGACAGGACAGACCGTAGGTGGTCCACGCTAGCGGCCCGGACGCCAGATCGGGCTTCACAGCCCGTGCTCAGCAGCGCCCGGCTAGGTTGGGCGCCATGTCTGCGTTACCCCGGGTGACCCGGCGCCGGGCGGTCACCGCCGCGGTGGTGCTCGTGCTGCTGGCCGCCGCGACCATCTGGGCGGTGCTCCCCGAGCGGGCCGCCTGGACCGCCCAGGACCTGCGGATCACGGTCCGCTCCGGTCCGGGCGACGACCAGCCGGTCGACCTGGACGCCCGCTTCCTGCTGCCCCGGGAGCGGTCCGGCAAGGTGCCCGCGGTGCTGCTCGCGCACGGCTTCGGCGCCACCTTGGACTCGGTCCGTCCGGACGCCGAGTCGCTCGCCGCCCGGGGCTACGCGGTGCTCACCTGGACCGCGCGGGGTTTCGGCCGGAGCACCGGCGAGATCCACCTGGACAGCCCGGACTACGAGGTCAAGGACGCCCAGCGGCTGCTCGACTGGCTGGCCGAGCGCCCCGAGGTGCGCATCGACGCGGCCGGCGACCCCCGGGTCGGCGTGGTCGGCGGTTCCTACGGCGGGGCCCTCGCCCTGCTGCTGGCCGGCCAGGACCAGCGGGTCGACGCGATCGTCCCGTCGATCACCTGGAACGACCTGGGCGCCGCGTTCCTCCCGCAGTCGGCCGGCACCGCGGCCACCGGCGTGTTCAAGAAGAGCTGGGCCGGCGCCTTCTTCGGCTCCGGCGCGGGCGGTGACGACCCGGCCTGCGGGCGGTTCGCCGCCGACGTCTGCCGGGCCTACCTGTCGATGGCCACCACCGGCGTGCCGGACGCGGCCACCCTCGCCCTGCTCCGCCGGTCCAGCCCGGCCACCGTGCTCGACAAGATCAAGGCGCCGGCGCTGCTGATCCAGGGCGCCGTCGACACGCTCTTCCCGCTCTCCGAGGCGGACGCCAACGCGCGCGGGATCGCTGCCACCGGCACCCCGGTGCGGGTCGCCTGGTTCACCGGCGGGCACGACGGCGGTGCCGGTCCCGGCAACGACCAGGACCGGGTCAAGTTCCTCACGGTCCAGTGGCTGGACCACTACGTGAAGGGCGAGGGCAGCGCGCCGGGCGACGACTTCACCTGGTCGCGGGTCGCCGGGTTCAGCGCGCTGGACCGGGACCTGGTGACCAACGGGTATTCCACCGGCGCCTACCCCGGGCTCACCGGCACCGGCAGTGCGACGGTGAGCCTCAGCGGCGCGGCCCAGCCGATCGCCAACCCGCCGAACGGCAACCCGGCGGCGATCTCCTCGCTGCCCGGGCTGGGTGGCCGGCTCAGCTCGCTGCTCAGCGGCAACCTGGCCACCGACGTGCCAGGTCAGCACGCCACCTTCGGCAGCGCGCCGCTGACCGGCGCGATCGACGTGGCCGGCGCGCCCACGCTGCGGCTGCGGGCGGCGTCACCGACCGGTCAGGCGGTGCTCTTCGTCAAGCTCTACGACGTCGACCAGAACGGCGCGCCGACGCTCAGCGCCGGCCTGGTCGCCCCGGTCCGGCTCACCGGCCTGCCGACCGAGATCGGCCAGGCGCAGCCGGTGACGGTGACCCTGCCGGCGATCGTCCGGCAGATCGAGGCCGGGCACACCCTCCGGGTCGTGGTCGCCACCTCGGACCAGGCGTTCCTCTCCCCGGCCGCTCCGGCCACCTACACCGTGGCGGTCGACGAGCAGCTGACGCTGCCCACCCTGGTGGGCACGGCGATCGCGTCGCCCGCGGCGATCTACTGGTACGCCCTGGGCGCGCTGATCCTGGTGATCGCGCTCGGCCTCGCCGTCCTGCTGCTGGTCCGCCGGGCCCGCCGCCGTCGCCGGGTGACCGCGGTCGACCCGGCGCTGGCCGACACCCCGCTGGTGGTGAGCGGGCTGCGCAAGGCGTACGGCGACGGCTTCGTCGCGGTCGAGGAGATCGGCTTCACCGTCGAGCGTGGCCAGGTCGTCGGCCTGCTCGGGCCGAACGGCGCCGGCAAGACCACCACGCTGCGGGTGCTGATGGGGCTGACCACCCCGACCGCCGGCGAGATCCGGGTCTTCGGGCACCGGCTGGTCCCCGGCGCGCAGATCCTCTCCCGGGTCGGCGCGCTGGTCGAGGGCCCCGGCTTCCTGCCGCACCTGTCCGGTTACGACAACCTGCGGGCCTACTGGCGGGCGACCGGCCGTCCGTGGGCGGACGCCCGGTTCGACGAGGCGCTGGAGATCGCCGGGCTGGGCGCCTCGGTGCACCGCCGGACCAAGAACTACAGCCACGGGATGCGCCAGCGGCTCGCCATCGCCCAGGCCATGCTCGGCCTGCCCGAACTGCTGGTGCTGGACGAGCCGACGGACGGCCTCGACCCGCCGCAGATCGCCGAGATGCGCCGGGTGCTGCAGCGCTACGCCACCGACGGCCGGGCGGTGCTGGTCTCCAGCCACCTGCTCGCCGAGGTGGAGCAGACCTGCACGCACGCCGTGGTGGTGAACAAGGGCCGGATCGTCGCGTCCGGGCCGGTCGAGGAGATCGTCGGCGAGTCGCCGTCGGTGGCCATCGAGGTCACCGACGTCCCGGCGGCCACCGAGATCCTCAGCGGCCTGGGCGTCCGCGGGGTCACCCCGGACGGCGCCACCGGCCTGATCGTCGACATGAACGGCACCCCGCGCGCCGAGCTGGTCGCCTCCCTGGTCCGCGCCGGCGTCGGCGTCGACCGGGTGGTTCCGCGCCGCCGCCTGGAGGACGCCTTCCTGGCCCTGGTGGGCGACAACTCCCGGGGGAGTGGAGACCGATGAGCACTAGTGCCGCAGTGGGGTACCGGCCGTCGCGCACGCTGCCGATCCGCGCCGAGATCCGCCGGCAGGCGTCCCGGCGGCGGACCCAGCTGGCGCTCGGCTTCATGGTGCTGCTGCCGCTGATCATCCTGGCCGCCTTCGAGTTCGGCGGCGGCGGCGATGACGACGACGGCAACGGCGGCGGCGCCTTCAGCAGCCTGGTCGACCTGGCCACCTCGGGCGGGCTGAACTTCGCGCTGTTCTGCCTCGCGGTCTCGGCCGGCTTCCTGCTGGTGGTGGTCTTCGCGCTGTTCGCCGGCGACACGGTGGCCAGCGAGGCCAGCTGGGGCAGCCTGCGCTACCTGCTGGCGATCCCGGTCCCGCGGGCCCGCCTGCTCGCGGTCAAGCTGACCGTCGCGCTCGGGTACGCCCTGCTCGCCCTCGCCCTGCTGGCCGGCACCGGTCTGCTGGTCGGCACGGTCCGCTACGGCTGGCATCCGCTGGGCAGCACCATCGCCGCCGAGATCCCACCCGGCCAGGGGGTGCTGCGGCTGCTCGGCATCCTCGCCTACCTGGCGGTGACCCTGCTGGTGGTGGCCGGGCTCGCCTTCCTGCTGTCGGTGCTCACCGACGCCGCCCTGGGCGCGGTCGGTGGCGCGGTGCTGCTCTGGATTCTGTCCAGCATCCTGGACCAGATCACCGCGCTCGGGTCGATCCGCAACGCGCTGCCGACCCATTACAGCGACGCCTGGCTGGGCCTGCTCTCCACCCCGGTGCAGACCGAGGACCTGGCCAAGGGCGCCATCTCCGCGTTCGTCTACGCGGTGGTCTTCTGGGGTCTGGCCTTCTTCCGCTTCACCCGCAAGGACGTCACCTCCTGAGCGTCCGGGAAAGGCGTTGACCGGCCGGTCCCGGGGGGCCGAGGATCGGCCGATGGCCGACTTCAGCATCCGCCCCGCCCGGCCGGACGACGCCGCCGCCGTGGTCACGCTCGGCGCGACGGTCCATCCCTATCTGGTCCGCGGCGTGGCCCGGACCCGGCTGATGATCGCCGAGCCGCCGCCGGGCGAGGACTGGGCGGCGTTCGTCGCCGAGCGGGACGGCGAGCCGGTCGGCTGGGTGTCGGCCTATCGGAAGGTGCGGACGACGGAGCCGGACTTCGGGCAGATCTCGCTGCTCCAGGTGCATCCCACGGCCCGTGGCCGGGGGATCGGCGGCGCCCTGTTCGCGGCGGCCGCCGGTCATCTGCGCGCGGCCGGCGTCCGCCGGGCCGCGGTCACCGCCACCCCGCAGGCGCTGCCGTTCGCCCGGCGCCGCGGCTTCGAGCCGGTCCGTGAGCTGCGCTATTCCGCGCTGGAGCTGGCCGCCCTGGACGGCGTGCCGGCGGACCGGGTGCCGGACGGCGTCCGGCTGATCGCGCTGCGCGAGACGACCGCCGAGGAGCTCTACGCCGCCGACGTCGTCGCCGCCGCCGACGAGCCCGGCGACGTCGCCCCGCAGCCACCCTCGTTCGAGTCCTGGCGGTACGACATCTGGCAGAACCCCGGCCTCGACCACGACTGCAGCACCGCGGCCCTGGTGGCCGGCGAGATCGTGTCGTTCTCCCTGCTGGTCCGTGACGGCGACCGGGTCTGGTCGGACATGACCGCCACCGCCCCCGGCCACCGCGGCCGCGGCCTGGCTCGGCTGGTCAAGAGCGTGGCCCTGCGGCGAGCCGCCGCGACCGGCGTGACTCGCGCGTTCACCAGCAACGACGAGGCGAACCTGCCGATGCTGGCGGTCAACACGCGGCTGGGGTACCGCCCGGTCGCCAGCCAGTTCTCCTGCGTCGGATCCTTGGAGCAGTCAAGCGGCGGCCGATAGGAAGGAGGTCGCTCACACCTCGGGAACTCGGTGTGGACTTGCCGAGATCTCGTCGTAAGCTTCGGGAAACAACTGAATACCTCATCCAGAGGGGCAGAGGGAACGGCCCTGTGAAGCCCCGGCAACCACCGCGTATGTCTCGAGGACGAGGCCGCGCGCGGCAGGTGCTAATTCCGTCCCGAGGCAGGTCGCCGCCGGGAAAGATGAGAGGGAAGGCCTCGATGACGTCTGCCGTCACCACACCCACTGCTACCACTTCGCCGGCCCGCGGCCTGATCTGCCGCGCGTGCAGCGCGGAGTACCCGCTCGCCGCGCAGCACGCCTGTTTCGAGTGTTTCGGCCCGCTCGAGGTGGCCTACGACGAGGCCGCGCTCGCGCGGGTGACCCGGGCCGAGATCGAGGCGGGCCCGCAGAACATCTGGCGTTACGCCGCGCTGCTGCCGGCCGGCCAGGACCCGGCCACCCGAGTGACCCTGGACCCCGGCCTGACCCCGCTGGTCAGCGCCCCGGCACTGGCCGAGCGCCTGGGCATCACCGCCCCGCTCTGGGTGAAGGACGACTCGCAGAACCCGACCCATTCGTTCAAGGACCGGGTCGTCTCGGTGGCCCTGACCGCCGCCAAGGAGCTGGGCTTCAAGCGGTTCTCCTGCGCCTCCACCGGCAACCTGGCCAACTCGGTGGCCGCCCACGCGGCCCGGGCCGGCGTGCCCAGCATCGTCTTCATCCCGTCCGACCTGGAGCAGGGCAAGGTCGTCACCACCGCGGTCTACGGCGGTGAGCTGGTCGCCATCGAGGGCTCCTACGACGACGTGAACCGGCTGTGCAGCGAGCTGGTGGAGACCGACGAGTTCGAGGACACCGCGTTCGTGAACGTGAACGTGCGGCCGTTCTACGCCGAGGGCTCCAAGACCCTGGGCTACGAGGTGGCCGAGCAGCTCGGCTGGCGGATCCCGGCCCAGGTGGTCATCCCGATGGCCTCCGGCGAGCTGCTCACCAAGGTGGACAAGGCGTTCAGCGAGCTGGTCGAGATCGGACTGGCCGAGGCGCCGGCGGGCGGCTGGACGGTCTTCGGCGCGCAGTCGGCCGGCTGCAACCCGATCGCGGTGGCGCTGCACAACGACACCGACGTGATCACCCCGGTCAAGCCGACCGGCATCGCCAAGTCGCTGAACATCGGCGACCCGGCCGCCGGGCCGTACGCGATCGAGGCGGTCCGCCGCACCGGCGGCTGGATGGACTACGCGGACGACGCGGAGATCCGGGAGGGCATCCGGCTGCTCGCCGAGACCACCGGCGTCTTCGCCGAGACCGCCGGCGGCACCACCGTCGCGGTGCTGAAGAAGCTGGTGGAGAGCGGCAAGCTGGACCCGGCGAAGGAGACGGTCGTCTACAACACCGGCGAGGGTCTGAAGACGCTGGACGCGATCTCCGCCGAGGTCGGCCCGACCCACCGGATCAAGCCGTCGCTGCGCGGCGCGCGCGAGGCCGGCCTGCTCGGATAGCGGACAGTAACCGGACATCTGCCGGTTGTCGAATATTCCTTCCTCCGAGGACTTGCGCGCCGATCTCCGGATCGGCAGGATGCTTGTCGCGGGAGGACGCGACGCCGTAAGTGGCCCCTCACCTGAGCTTGGCGACAATCTCCGAGGGACCCAACGACCCAACGCTGACCCAATGGCTTCGTGCCGGAGGCGTTGTGCGTCCGTCCTCCCGACCAAATCTCACCGGTGGCGGCGGGCCGAGTCTCAGCGGCCGCGTTAGGCCGTCTCAGCGGCCCCGGATGGCCGGTCTCAGCGGCGGCGGAACACCCGCTCCACCCAGGGTCGCAGTGGCAGATCCTCCGGATAGCCGCCGTCGCGCAGCCCGGCCCGGCGTTCGAAGTAATTCCGCACGCCGAAGGATCCGGTCGCCACGTAGGACCAGCCACAAGCGACCCAGTAAGCCGGCCAGAAGAGTGGCCCGAGCACCGCGTACTGCCCGGCGTGCCGGCTCTCGTGCGCCAGCAGCGCGGCCCGCTCCTCGGCCAGCAGCCACTCCGCCGACCGCCGGGTGATGATCACCGAGCCGACCGTGAAGCAGGACGCCGGCGGCATCGGCAGTTTCCACCCCTCGGCGATCAGCACGCCGTCCCGGCCGCGCCGGATCTTCGTGCGGGTGGCCAGGGCGAGCAGCAGCCCGGCGCCGGTGGTCCCGTTCGCCGCGGTGAGCACCGTCCGGGTGACATGCCAGCGCCGGGGTGACATCACATCCTCCGGCGCATCTGCAGCTGGGTCAGGACCGGCACGGTCGGGTGCGGCAGGCGCACCCCGGTGTCCTGGAAACCCAGCTTCTCGTACGCCCGGACGGCCCGCCCGTTGCCGACCACCACCTCGAGCATCAGCTCGTGCCGCCCGGCCGCGGTGGACCAGTCGGCGACCGCGTCGACCAGCTGGGCGAGCAGTTTGCCGCCCCGGACGGCCGGCGTCAGATAGACCGAGAAGACCACCGTGACGTGTGGCTCGTCCGGGATCGCGGTGCCGCCGGCGTGCCCGAGCAGCGGCCCGTCACCCGGGTCGGCGATGAACTGGGACAGCTCCGGGCCGTCGGCCGACATGCCGAGCCGCTGCGCGTAGCCCTCGTGCGAGCGGGCGGCGGCCTGGGCCAGGGTCTCCAGGAAGGCGAGGGGACTGTCCGCGAGCATCTCGAGCCGCAGGGCGCGCATCCGTCCGGCGTCCCGGGGGGTGACCCGGCGCACGGTCCAGTTCTCCATGCGTCCTCATTACTCGTCGCGGCGGCCGGCCACAACCGTCTTGCCGCAAAACCGTCCTGAGCTGCGCATGAAGATCTTTAGCCGGATTCCGGACCGCACCCGAGGGTTTCGCGGGAAGATGGGGTTTCTTGCACTCGGTACCCGGGAGTGCTAAACAAGTGATTGGCACTCGCGACCCGTGAGTGCCAGCAGGTCGGGACGGTGGGGTTCCGGTCGCGTCGCCGCCATCGGCGCCGCGGCACGAAACCGGTCGTCGCGGGCTATCCGGCTCGGCCTGAGGACGTCACATCGCCAGGTGGTGACGTCCACAGACTTCCTCAGTGTGCGGGGACGGGCCCTCGGCCCGAAACCGCGGATGTCCGGGAGGACAACGCCGTATGGCCAAGATCATCGCATTCGACGAGGAGGCTCGCCGGGGCCTCGAGCGGGGCATGAACCAGCTCGCCGACGCGGTCAAGGTGACCCTCGGCCCGAAGGGCCGCAACGTGGTCCTCGAGAAGAAGTGGGGCGCCCCCACGATCACCAACGATGGTGTATCCATCGCCAAGGAGATCGAGCTCGAGGACTCGTACGAGAAGATCGGCGCCGAGCTGGTCAAGGAGGTCGCCAAGAAGACCG
This sequence comes from Actinoplanes octamycinicus, assembly GCF_014205225.1. Lineage (NCBI taxonomy): Bacteria > Bacillati > Actinomycetota > Actinomycetes > Micromonosporales > Micromonosporaceae > Actinoplanes > Actinoplanes octamycinicus. The sequence continues at coordinate 1,320,359 of NZ_JACHNB010000001.1, read as the reverse complement.
ACGACGTCGCCGGTGACGGCACGACGACGGCGACCGTCCTGGCCCAGGCCCTGGTCCGCGAGGGTCTGCGGAACGTCGCCGCGGGCGCGAACCCGATGGCCCTGAAGCGGGGCATCGAGGCCGCCGTGGCCAGCGTCTCCGAGGGCCTGCAGCAGCTGGCCAAGGACGTGGAGACCAAGGAGCAGATCGCCTCCACCGCGTCCATCTCCGCCGGTGACACCACGGTCGGCGAGATCATCGCCGAGGCCATGGACAAGGTCGGCAAGGAAGGCGTCATCACCGTCGAGGAGAGCAACACCTTCGGCCTGGAGCTCGAGCTCACCGAGGGTATGCGCTTCGACAAGGGCTACATCTCGGCGTACTTCATGACCGACGCCGAGCGGATGGAGGCCGTCTTCGACGACCCCTACATCCTGATCGCCAACAGCAAGATCTCCGCGGTCAAGGACCTGCTCCCGGTCCTCGAGAAGGTCATGCAGTCCGGCAAGCCGCTGATCATCATCGCCGAGGACGTCGAGGGCGAGGCCCTGGCCACCCTGGTCGTCAACAAGGTCCGTGGCACCTTCAAGTCCGTCGCCGTCAAGGCCCCGGGCTTCGGTGACCGCCGCAAGGCCATGCTCGAGGACATCGCCATCCTCACCGGTGGCGCGGTCATCAGCGAGGAGGTCGGCCTCAAGCTGGACGCCGCCGACCTGTCCCTGCTGGGCCAGGCCCGCAAGGTCGTCATCACCAAGGACGAGACCACCATCGTCGACGGTGCCGGCAACGCCGAGCAGATCCAGGGCCGGGTCAACCAGATCCGCGCCGAGATCGAGCGCTCGGACTCCGACTACGACCGTGAGAAGCTGCAGGAGCGTCTGGCCAAGCTGGCCGGCGGCGTTGCGGTGATCAAGGTCGGCGCGGCCACCGAGGTCGAGCTCAAGGAGCGCAAGCACCGCATCGAGGACGCCGTTCGCAACGCGAAGGCGGCCGTCGAGGAGGGCATCGTCCCGGGTGGTGGCGTCGCGCTGGTGCAGGCCGGCAAGACCGCGTTCGACAAGCTGGACCTGTCCGGCGACGAGGCCACCGGTGCCAACATCGTCAAGGTCGCGCTGGACGCCCCGCTGCGCCAGATCGCGGTGAACGCCGGCCTCGAGGGCGGCGTCGTCGTGGAGAAGGTGCGCAACCTGGAGGCCGGTTACGGTCTCAACGCCGCGAACGGTGAGTACGTGGACCTGCTGGCCGCGGGCATCATCGACCCGGCCAAGGTGACCCGCTCGGCGCTGCAGAACGCCGCGTCGATCGCCGCGCTGTTCCTCACCACCGAGGCCGTCGTGGCCGACAAGCCGGAGAAGACCCCGGCTGCGCCGGCCGGCCCCGGCGGCGGCGACATGGACTTCTGAGTCCAGCCGTAACAGACAGAACCGGGCGGGTCGCGCGAGCGGCCCGCCCGTTCCGTGTCTCAGGCCGGTTGCATCTCCCGCCCGGCGGCGGCGTGATCGGTGAGGTCGCGCAGCCCGCGCACCGGGGAGAGCAGGTAGATCACCGGGCAGATCGCGGTCAGCGCCCCGAAGATCAGCAGGGTGGTCCGGGCGCCGAGCGGACCGGCCAGCGCCCCGGCGAGCAGGCCGCCGAGCGGGATCGCGCCCCAGGACACGAACTTCACCGTCGCGATCACCCGGGACAGCAGCTCGGGCGGGCTCTGCGTCATCCGGTAGGTCCGGGTGGTCACGCTCAGCACCACCACCGAGGCCGCGAAGATCAGGTTCCCGGTGGCGAAGGCCAGGTAGCCGGCGGCTCCGGCGCCCAGCGGGATGAGCAGCGCCCCGGCCACCCCGGTGAAGCCCACGATGATCAGCCCGCGGGCGGTGCCGAACCGGGCGGTGAACCGGGTGGTCAGCGCCGCCCCGATCAGTGTGCCCACGCCTTCGGCGGCGAGCAGCAGGCCGACCAGGCCGGGCGCGGCGTGCAGGTCGCGGACCAGGTAGTAGGCAAAGAGCGCCATCTGCGCCCCGCAGACGAAGTTGACCGAGGTGGCCACCCACATGCCGGGACCGATGATCGGGTGCCGGGTGACGTAGCGCCAGCCCTCGCGGATCAGCGCGGCCATCGGGGTCCGGTCGCCGGTCGGCGCCTCGGTGCGGCGGGCCGGCAGCGAGCCGAGCAGCGCGCCGGAGAACAGGTAGCTGACCGCGTCGACCAGCAGGGTCGGCACCGGTCCGAACACCTGGACCGCGAGCCCGCCCAGTGACGGGCCGCCGAGCTGGGTGGCCGCGTGGGTGCCGGAGGTCAGGCTGTTCCGCGCCTGGAGCTGGGCGGCCGGCACGATCGTCGGCAGGAACGTCTGGTTGGCCACGTCGAAGAGCACGTCGCCGAAGCTGATCACCAGGGCCACCACGATCAACTGCGTCACCGAGAGCGCGTCCAGCCACCAGGCGAGCGGGATCGAGGCCACCGCGAGCGCCCGGGTCAGGTCCGCACCGACCTGGAAGCCGCGCAGCGGCAGACGCTGCACGATCACGCCGGCCGGCAGGCTGATCAGCAGGTAGGCCAGGTAGGTCGCGGCGGTGATCAGTCCCATCTCGAGGGCGGAGGCGTGCAGCACGGTCAGCGCGGTCAGCGGCAGGGCCACCGAGCCCACCGCGGAACCGAGCTGGCTCGTCGCGCCCGCCGTCCACCAGCGCCAGAACGTAGTAAGTTTCATAATGGAACGCACTATAGTGGTGGCCGTGAGGCAGGTCGACCTGACAGACGTGGATTGCGGAATCACCCAGGCCCTCGGGGTGCTGACCGACTGGTGGACGTTCCTGATCGTGCGGGACGTGGCCGGCGGGGTGACCCGCTTCGACGCGCTGCAGAAAGAGCTCGGGATGAGCCGCCGCGCCCTGGCCGAGCGGCTCGCCGCCCTGGTCGAGCACGGCGTGCTGGAGCGCCGGCGCTACACCGACCGCCCGCCCCGCCACGACTACCTGCTCACCGCCAAGGGCGAGGGCCTGCTCCCGGTGCTGCTCACCCTGCAGGAGTGGGGCGACCGCTACGTGCTCGGCGACGGCTCGCTGACCGCCACCGCCGAGGAGGGCTCGGCCGAGCAGCGCCGGGTGCGGTCCCTGCTCGGACGCGCGCTGCCGGAGCTGACCCTGCCCCGGCAGGACGGCGCACCGGCCCGCCCCGCCGAGCCGGGCGCCTGGACCGTGCTGTTCTGCTTCCCCGGCGCCTTCGCTCCGGAGTCGCAGGGCTATCCGCCGCGCTGGACGGACATTCCCGGCACCCGCGGCTGCACCCTGGAGGCGACCACCTACGCCGCCCGCCACGACCGGTTCGTCGCGGCCGGCGCCCGGATCCGGGGCGTCAGCACCCAGCGCCCGGACCAGCTGGCCGCCTTCGCGAGCCACGCCGCCCTGCCCTATGACCTGCTCTCCGACGCCGACGGCCGGCTCGCCGCGGCGCTGCGCCTGCCCACCTTCCGGGCCGGCGGCGCCGACCGGCTCAAGCGTCTGACCATGCTGGTCGACCCGGCCGGCACGATCCGCGAGGTCCAGTTCCCGGTCACCGACCCGGCCGCGTCGGTCGACGCGATGCTGCTCGCGGTCACCGACCGGACCCCCGTTCAGGTACGCCCGGAGCGCCCGCCCCGCGACCCGCGTCGGCCGACCCGTGGCGCGGCCGTGTAAAGCGCCATCCCGAGCAGCGTGAGCCCGGCCGCCGCCGCCGTCACGCTCCGCGGCGACGGCCCCGGCATGCCGGTCGTCGGCAGTGCCGGGCCGGGACCGGGCGGCGGTGGCACGGGCCGGACCGGCGGCGGCGCGGCCGGGACGCTGGCGGTCGGGCGGGCCGGGCTCGGCGACGGCGCGGTGGAGCGGGACGGCGACGGGCTCGGCGACGCGGGGCTGGGCGCCGGCGGCGACGGGGAGGCGGACGGCGCGGGGGAGGACGGCGGCGGGACGGTCACCACCACCGTGCCCAGGGCGACGTTGCCGTCCGCGTCGACGATCTCGTAGGTGAAGCGGTCCTCGCCGACGAACCCCGGGTCGGGCGTGTAGGTCACCGAGCCGTCCGAGTTGAGCCGCGCGCTGCCGTGCGCCGGCTGGGTGATCCGCCGGTCCACCACCGGGCGGCCCTGCCCGTCGACCGCGGGCAGCGGGATTCCGGCCGGTTGCCCGGGCGGCGTGGTCACCGCCTTGTCCGGCACCGCCGGCGGCGGCCCGACCACGACCGTCACGGTCGCCGAGGTCCGGTGCCCGACCGCGTCCCCCGCCGTGTACACGAAGCTCGCCACCCCGGAGAAGTCGTCCGGCGGGACGTAGGTGACCGCGTCCGGGCGGTCCACGGTCGCGGTGCCGTGGTCCGGCCGGGTGACCGCCTCCACCTCGAGGCTGCCGGTCTCGTCCAGGTCGTTGGCGAGCACCGGGATCGACACGGCTCTGCGGTACGGCGTGAACCGTGAGTCCGCCACCGCCAGCGGTGTCACGTCGGTGACCAGCACCGTCACGGTCGCCTCGGCGGTGCCGCCCAGGGCGTCACGGACGGCGTACCGGAAATCGTCCTGTCCGGTCCAGTTGACCGGCGCCGCGTAGCGGACCGTGCCGCCGGACCGCGTCGCGGTGCCCCGCGCCGGAGCGCTGACCGCGGTGATCGTCAGGCCACCCGGGATCGCCGCGGTGTCGTTGGCCAGCACGTCCACGGAGACCTGCTGCCCGGCGCGCACCGCCGCGACGTCCGGCAGCACCGCCGGGGCGGCCCGGACCAGCACGGTGACCTGGGCCTGTGCGGTGTTGCCGAGCGGGTCGCGGATGACATACCGGAAGATCTCGGCCCCGGCGAACCCGGCCGCCGGCAGGTACCGGATCCGGCCGTCCGCCTGCACCGTGACCGTGCCGTGCGCGGCCGGCCCGGCCGACGTGACAGTCAGCGGGTCACCGGCCGGGTCGGTGTCGTTGGCCAGCGCGTCGATCACCACCGGTCCGCCCGCCCCGGTCTCCGCGGCGTCGTCGGCCGCGACCGGCGCGGCGTCCACGACGACCGTGACGGTCGCCGTGCCGGTGCCGCCGAGATCGTCGGTGAGCGTGTAGTCGAACGTGTCGGTGACCGTTCCCGGCAGCGGCGTGTAATCCACCGTCAGCGGCCCGCTGACCGTGACGGCGCCCCGCCCGGCCGGCCCGGCGGCGACCACGCTGAGCGTCTGCCCGATGTTCGGATCACGATCGTTCCCGGTCACCGGCAGCGTCGTCGCCCCCTGCGCGCGGACCCGGAACGTGTCGTTCACCGGGACCGGCGGCGCGTTGCGCACCACCACGGTGACCGTCGCGGTGGCCGGCTTCCCGGCCGGGTCGGTGATCGTGTAGTTGAACGTGTCGGCGCCGGTGAAGCCGCCGGCCGGGGTGTAGATCACCGACCCGGCCGGCCCGGCGGCGACCGTCCCGTTCGCCGCCGTGGTCCAGCTGAGCAGGGTGACCGGGTCGCCGTTCGGGTCGTCGTCGTTCGCGGTCACGGCGATCGGGACCGCGGTGTCGGTCGGCGTCGAGGCGGTGTCCGGGCGGGCCGTCGGGGGCGCGTTGACCAGCCCGATCGTCACCGTGGCGCCGGAGGTGCCGCCGCGCCCGTCGGTGATCGTGTAGTGCAGCGTGTCGGCGCCCGACCAGCCGGGCGCCGGCTGGAAGACGATCCGGCCGCCGGACACCGTCGCGACGCCGTGCAGCGGGGCGACGTCCACGCTGACCGTGAGCGGGTCGCCGTTCGGGTCGTCGTCGTTGACCAGCACGTCGATGGTGGCGGGCAGGCCGGCCGGCAGGGTGACCGCGTCCGGGCGGGCGACCGGCGGCGCGTTGGCCACCACGACGGTGACCGTGCCGGTGTCGGTGCCGCCCCGGTTGTCACCGACGGTGAAGGTGAAGCTGTCCGATCCTGACCAGCCGGCGTCCGGCATGTAGGTGAGCGTGCCGTCCGGGTTGCGGACCACCACGCCGTGCGCCGGATCGGTGGCGCCGATCACGCTGAGCGGATCGCCGTTCGGGTCGGCCGCCCCGGCCAGCACCGGGAGCGGCTTCGCGGTCCGATATGCCGTGCTGGTCACCACGTCGGCCACCACCGGCGGCGCGTTGGCGACGAGGACCGTGACGGTCGCCGTCGCCCGGCCGTTGCGGTTGTCGTCGATCGTGTAGTCGAACGTGTCGGTGCCCGAGAAGCCCGGGTCGGTGGCCTGGTAGACCACGTCCCGGCCGGAGATCGACACGGTGCCGTGCCCGGCCGGCCCGGTCGACACCACGCCCAGCGTGTCGCCGTTGATGTCCTGGTCGTTGCCGAGCACCGGGACGGTGACCGCGCCGGCGTAGGCGACCGTCGCCAGGTCGTCGCTCGCGGTCGGGACCGCGTTGGCCACGTCCACGGTGAGCTGGGCCGTGGTGGTCGCCTGACCGTCGCTGACCGTGTACGTGAAGGTGACCAGCCCGACCACGGTGAGCAACGGGCTGAACGTGATGCCGCCGCCGGCGAAGCTGAGCGTGCCCTGGTGCGGGTCGGTGACCGCGACCACGGTGAGCGGGTCGCCGTTCGGGTCGCTGTCGTTGGCGGTCACCGGCACGGTCACGGTGCCGCCGGTGTCCACCGCGGCCGCGTCGTCCAGGGCGACCGGCCCGGCGTTCGGGGTACGCACGGTCACCACCGCGCTGTCACTCCCGCCCCAGACGTCGGTGATCGTGTACGTGAACGGGTCGTCCCCGGCCCACCCGGCCGCCGGCGTGTACGCCACCGTCCCGCCGGCCAGCACGATCGCCGACCCGTGCAGCGGCGGCGTGCTGATCGCCACGGTGAGCGCCGCGGTGATGCCGTCCGGGTCGTCGTCGTTGCCGAGCACCGCGATGGTCCCGGGCGCCTGCCCCGGGTCGGCGACCGCGCGCGGCGCCAGGTTCACCACCACGTCGGCGGTGGCGGTGTTGTCGGCGGGCGTCGGCTCCGGGTTGGCGCCGTACCCCAGCAGACTGGCCGACGGCCGTGCCCCGGCGGCCGGCTGGACCGTGGCCGGGATCGTCGCGGTGCCCCGGGTGCCCGGCAGCAGCGGCCCGAGCAGACACGTCACCACCTGGCCGAACTCGGTGCACCCGGCGGGCAGCGGCCCGGCGCTGACCCCGGCCGGCAGGGTCAGTGCGGCCCGGGCGTCCGGCTCCGCGCCGAGCCCGTTGTTGGTCACCGTGATCAGGTAGCCGACCGGGGCGGGCAGCGCGGACCGCTGCACCGCGGCCGGCGTCCCGGTCAGAGTGACCGCCAGGTCGGACTGGGCCGGGGCGATCACGCTGGCCATCGTCCCGGCCAGCCCGGAGACGCCGACCCCGGCGGTGTGCCCGGTGTAGCTCAGGTTCACCAGGTTGGTGATCGCGTAGCCGGCCGGAGCGTTCGCGGTCACCCGGACCTGGAAGACCGCGACGACCACCGCCTGGTACGGGACGTCACCCAGGGTGAAGGTGACCGTGTCCGGGACCGGGGCGCCCCGTAATCGGGCCGAGCCCGGGACGAAACTGGTGTAGGCCGGGATCGCGCCGGTCAGCACGGTGCCGTCGGCGGTGTCGTTGCCGTCGTTGCGCACCTCGATCCGGTACTCCAGGATGTCGCCCGGGAGCAGGCTGCCGCCGTTCAGGTCGGTGCCGGTCATGGTGGTGACCAGCTTCGGGGCGTACAGGTCGATGGCGAACGTGACCACGCCCGGGTAGTACGTGTCGCTGCTGGTGGTCAGCGTCAGGGTGGCCGAGGTGGCGGCGTGGCCCAGCTTGTCGGTCGCGTCCACGGTGTCGACGTCGACGCCGAACAGGTTGGCGTTACCGGGGTCCCGGCCGCCCGGCGGGGCGGTGCTGTTGAAGTAGTTGTCGGCCGGGTTCACCGGGTCCGACATGATCTGCCCGTTGATCTTGAGAGCGTCGCCGCGCTTGCCCAGGTCACCCTCGTACGCCACGGTGCCCACCTCGGCACGCACCGAGCCGGAGTGCGGCGTCTCGAAGCCGCTCACCGGGATGTTGAGGTTCCCCGACGTGCTGCTGACCGTGCCCAGCCCGTCGTAGACCCGCAGCGCCCGCAGCACCTCGGCCGGGTTGCGGTAGGCGATCGCCAGCGCCCACCCGGCGTACCGGTCCTGGCCGGTGCCGGCCTGGATGTCGGCCACCCCGTACACCCCGCTGCCGGCCCCGGCGACCAGCCCGGTCACGTCGGCGAAGCCCTGGTACGGGGCGCCGGTGCCGTAGACGGTGGACGCGGTGACCGGCTGCCAGGCGGCGCTCGCCGGGGTGCGCAACCGGACCCGGTTCTTGCTCGCCGGCGCCAGGGCGGGCAGCCCGGCGGGGCCCGCCGTGACGTTCGCGCTCCAGTACAGCCCGGCGAACAGCACCGTGCTGCCCGGCGGCAGCGACACCGTGGCGGTGCTGTCGTTCAGCGTGGTCAGGTCGTGGTCGGCGTCCGCGCCGACCATCGCGAAGTCGTTGTCGTCGAGCTGCGCGCCGGTCCCGTCACGGCCGTCCCGGCAGTCCGGGTCGAGATCCGGGCAGACCAGGCTGGCGTTGCCGCGCAGCAGGATCGAGCCGTTGGTGTTCGCCTCGAACCGCAGCGCGAACGCCGGCGGAGCGGCGGCCACGCCACGATCCACCAGGAACACGCAGCAGCCCAGGACGACGGTCCAGACCAGCAGGACCGCGGCCGCGGTGCGATGCATGATCAGGACGCTAATCGCTGGATGTGACGTGTGTGGGCCGGACCACATTCCTCCGCCAGGGTGACACCGGCGGGGACTAACCTGGGACGGGTGCGTGATCCCTCCGTCTCCCGCTACACCGCCGGCCGCCTCTCCCCGATCCGCCGGACCGCCGATCTGCGGCGGCTGCGCGACGAGAAATTCGACGTCCTGGTGATCGGCGGCGGGGTCACCGGTGCCGGCGCCGCGGTCGACGCCGCCTCCCGCGGGCTCAAGGTCGCCCTGGTCGAGGCACGTGACTTCGCCGCCGGCACGTCCAGCCGCTCCAGCAAGCTGATCCACGGCGGTCTGCGCTACCTGGAGCAGCTCGAGCTGCACCTGGTGCACGAGGCGCTGACCGAGCGCGGGCTGCTCGCCACCCGGATCGCCCCGCACCTGGTCCGCCCGGTGCCGATCCTGGTCCCGCTGCCGGCCGCCAACCCGGCCCAGCGGGTCTGGCAGCGGGGCTACTACGGGCTCGGCGTGGCGGCCTACGACGCCTTCGCCGGTGTCTTCGGCGGCGGCCGCGGCATGCCGCTGCACCGGCACCTGAGCCGGGACGGCGCCCGGCACATCTTCCCCAGCCTGCGCGCCGACAAGATCGCCGGTGCGATCCGCTACTACGACGGCCAGATGGACGACGCCCGCCTGGTGGTCAACCTGGCCCGGACCGCGGCCGCGCAGGGCGCCGCGGTGGTGACCAGCGCCCGGGTCACCGGCTTCCTGCGCGAGGCCCGCGAGGTGGTCGGCGTCAAGGTCAAGGACCTGGAGTCGCCCGGCTCCGAGGAGTTCGAGGTCCGCGCCAAGACGGTGGTCGCGGCGACCGGCGTGTGGAGCGACGACATGTCGCAGATGCTGCACGACGTCGGCGTCCGGCCCGGCTTCAAGGTGCGCGCCTCCAAGGGGGTGCACCTGGTGGTGCCCCGCTCGGCGATCACCGGCGAGGCCGGGCTGATCCTGCGCACCGCCACCTCGGTGCTGTTCGTGCTGCCCTGGGGCGGCCACTGGATCATCGGCACCACGGACACCGACTGGCAGCTCGACCGGTCCCACCCGGCCGCCTCCGCGCGCGACATCAGCTACCTGCTCGACCAGGTCAACACGGTGCTCGACCGGCCGCTGACCACCGACGACATCGAGGGTGTCTACGCCGGGCTGCGCCCGCTGCTGTCCGGCGAGGCGGACAGCACCTCGAAACTGTCCCGTGAGCACGCGGTGATCGAGCCGATGCTCGGGCTGATGCTGGTGGCCGGCGGGAAGTACACGACGTACCGGGTGATGGCCGCCGACGTGATCGACCGCGCGGTGCGCCGGCTGGGCGGCCCGTTCCGCGAGTCCCGCACCGACCAGCTGCCGCTGCTCGGCGCCGACGGCTACCAGGCCGCCTGGCGGGACCGGCAGGACACCGCCCGCCGGCACGGCGTCACCACCGGCGTGGTCGAGCACCTGCTGGAGCGGTACGGCACGCTGACCGTCCACCTGCTCGCCATGATGGCCGCCGACCCGGAGCTGGCCGTCCCGCTCGCCGGCGCCCCGGAATACCTCGCCGTCGAGGTGGCCTACGCCGCGCTCGCCGAGGGCGCCCTGCACCTCGACGACGTGCTCACCCGGCGCACCCGGATCTCGATCGAGACGGCGCACCGCGGCTCCGCGTCGGCCGAGCATGCCGCCCAGGTGATGGGCCAGGTGCTGGGCTGGGACGACACGGTCCGCACCCGGGAGGTGGAGCACTACCTGGCCCGGGTCACCGCCGAGCGCGAGTCGCAGACCAAGCCCGACGACCGCACCGCCGACGCCGCCCGGGTCGGCGCCCCGGACGTCCGGGGTCTGGCCGGCGACCGCCGCGCCGACCTGCTCGAGCTCGACCTTTGATCCTCGTCGACGAGCCGCGCTGGCCAGGCCGTGGCCACCTCTGGTCCCACCTGGTCAGCGACGTCTCCCTGGCCGAGCTGCACGCCTTCGCCGAGATGCTCGGCTCCCCACGCCGAGCCTTCGACCGCGACCACTACGACATCCCGGCCCACCGCTTCCGCACCGCCCTCTGGCTCGGCGCCACCCTGGTCCCGTCCCGCGAACTCACCGCCCGCCTCCGAGCCGCCGGCCTCCGCCGCCCCAAACACCTGACCCGCTGACCGCTCCAGGCCGCTCGCCCCAGCCTTCGGTTCCCGTCAGGCGTCACTTGACGCACGGCCGCTGCCTGCTTCAGGCCCGCTCGGCGCACGGCCGCTGCGTGCGCCAAGCCCGCCCGGTGCACGGCGCTGCCCGCTTCGGGTCCGCTTGACGCGCGGCCGCTGCGTGCGCCAAGCCCGCTTGGTGCACGGCCGCTGTCTGCTTCAGGTCCGCTTGACCCACGGCCGCTGTCTGCTTCAGGTCCGCTTGACCCACGGCCGCTACCTGCTCAGGCCGCTTGGTGCACGACCGCTGCCCGCTTGGCGCATGGCCGCTGTTTGCTTCAGACCCGCTTGGCGCGCGGCCGCTGCCACACCCCAACCCCTTTTCGATACGGCGTCCACCCCGCCCCAACCGCACAGCGGTGTCCCGCGCTCGACGCCAGGCCGCTGCCACCTCACGACCACGGGGCCGCATCCGGGCCGAACTGCACCCTCCCGGTGGTCCGCCCAAACCCCCGACCAGCTCTGGTTTCTGCTGGGCGCGAGGCGCGTCGCTGTCGGGGTCGCTGCGCGCGTCGCGGTCGGCGGGCTGGGCGCGAGGCGCGTCGCTGCCGGGGTCGCTGCGCGCGTCGCGGTTGGCCGGCTGGGCGTGAGGGGTGTCTCCGGGTGGGTGAGGCACCCGTGGGAGCCAGCCGGACTGCCGTGAGGCGCTTTGCGGTCTGGGGGCGAGGCGGACTTGGCGGGTTGGGGTTTGGCGGGTCGTGGCCACCCACGGACGTCGCCCTGGAGGGCCGGGCGTTCTGGACGCGCAGCGGCCAGCCCGGCCCGGAAGGGTCCCTGGCGGGAGCGACGATCAGTGATCAGCGCGGATCCGAGTCAGCAGGCTCTTGATCTTGAATTTGCCCGGAAGTCGGCCCGGAAGGCGGCCCGGATGCCGGCCTGGAGCCGGCGGTGGCCGCTACGCGGGAGCGGTCGGAAGCCGGCTCGGGGTCGTGCCGAAACCGCTACGCGAGCAGCTCCAGCTCCGCTTTGAGGTTGCGCTGGGCGGCGGCCTCCCACGCGTCGCGGATCGGGGCGAGGCGGTAGATCGACGGGAGTTTCAGCAGCTCCTGGAGGACCCGGGAGCGGGCGGCCCGGAAGTCGCCGTCCGGGACGTGGGCGTATTCCCGGCGGATCGCGGTGGTGTAGCGGGCGTAGCGCTCCTCGTCGGCGGCCAGGATCGCCAGGTCGGCGTCGCAGAGCAGCTCGCCGTCCGGGTCGTCGTCCTCGGTGGCGTGGCCGGCGGTCAGCCCGACCAGGCGGGCCACCTCGGCCGCCACCTCCTCCGGCGCGCCCAGCGTGAGCAGCAGCCCGTGGGCGAACTCGGCGCTGTCCCGCTCGTTGGCGTCGCCGAGCGCCCGCGGGTCGTAGACCGCGTCGTGCAGCCAGGCGGCCAGCCGCACCCGGTCCGGGCGGGGGGCGAGACCGGCGAACTGGTCCACCACGTCCAGCACGGCCGAGAGGTGAGTCACGTCGTGATAGTGACGTTGCGGCTCGGTCCAGCGGCTGAGCAGGTAATTTGCGGCGGAGTCGAGATCGTCGTCAGCGGCGGTGGCGCCGGCGCCGCGCGCCGCCGCCCGGAATCGGTCGGGCAAAGATGTCACGATGGCCATCCTGGCACGGAGGTAGCACGCATGATCGGCGTCGCGAGGGATCGGGCCGACGCGGTGGCGAAGCGGGCCCGGGCCGGACTGATGCTTGCCCTGCAAGCGGGCCTGGCGGCCGGCCTGGCGTGGTATTTGGCACACGACGTGATCGGCCGGCCGGCGCCGTTCTTCGCCCCGATCGCCGCGGTGATCACGCTGGCCTCGTCGGTCGGTCAGCGGATGCGCCGGACCGCCGAGCTGGTCGCCGGCGTCGCGGTCGGCATCGGGCTGGGCGACGGGATCATCCTGCTGATCGGCACCGGCCCGGTCCAGATCGGGCTGATCGTGCTGCTCGCCGTGCTGGTGGCGACCGCGGTCGGCGGCGGGCCGCCGCTGATCGTGCAGTCCGCGTCCTCGGCGGTGCTGGTCGCCACCCTGACCGTGCAGACCGGGCACCCGTGGACCAGGTTCTTCGACGCGCTGGTCGGCGGCGGGGTGGGCCTGGCGGTGATGACCGTGCTGCTGCCGATCAACCCGCTCAGCGTGGTGCGCCGGGCCGCCGATCCGGCGCTGCGCGCCTTCACCGCCGGGCTGCACGAGGCGGCGCTGGGGCTCTCCGACGGCGACCCGGACGTCATCGAGGCCGCGCTGGCCCGGTTGCGGTCCGCGGAGGGGACGTTCGCCGCCTTCGGTACGGCGATCGAGGCGGCCCGGGAGAACGTCGCGTTCGCCCCGGCCCGATGGCACAGCCGGGGCGCGCTGGCGCAGTACGTGGCGGGAGCCCCGCAGCTCACCTACGCGCTGCGCAACGTCCGGGTGATGATCCGCAGGGCGCAGACCGCGCTGAACGACCGGGAGCGGGTGCCGGAGGTGCTGCCCGCCTCGGTCCGGCACCTGGGCGACGCGGTGGACCTGCTCCGGCAGGAGTGGGCGCGCGGTGTCGAGCCGGTGGAGACCCGGGAACGGGCGCTGCGGGCGGCGGCCGAGTCCGGGCGGGCCTACGACACCGGGCTGGGCTATTCCGGTGGTGTGGTGGTGGCCCAGATCCGCACCTCGGTGGCCGACCTGCTGCGCGCCACCGGGGTCGAGTACGCCGAGGCCACCCGGCAGGTGCGGGTGGCCGTGGGCTGGCGCGGGCGGCCGCACGGCGCGCGGAACCGGGCCGCCCGGGCACGGCCGCCGGCGCCACCGTCCGGCCGGTCGCCGGAGCCGGGCGCCGGCTGATCGATGCCCGCTTGATCTTCTCGGTGCTCCTCGGGCACGCCGGGCAGGCCCGCGGTGACTACGCTGGCGGGCATGGCCGACGTCTCGCCGACCGGGTCACCCGATCCGGTTCATCACCCCAGCTCCCCACCGGAGCCCGCGTCGGCTCCGCCGGCCCCGCAGTTCCCACCGGTTCCGCAGTCGGCGCCGCCGGCCGGGCAGTTCGCGCCGGCTCCGCAATCGGCCCCGGCGGGGCAGTTCGCGCCGGCTCCGCAGTCCTGGCCGGCTGACGGGGTGGCGCCCGCCTACGCCCCGGTCAACGTGACCGCCGAGGCGGTGTCGGCGGACGCAGTGCCGCCGTTCCCGGTGGAGGCGGTGCAGACCGTCGCCCCGGTCCCCGGCCGCCGCGCCGGCTGGCGCCGCTGGCTGCCGATCACCCTGGTCATCCTGCTGATCGCCGGCGCCGCCGTCGGCATGCTGATCTTCCTGGGTTACAACATCGGCCTGGCCGGGCTGGCCATCGGCCTGACCGCCGCGGTCCTGCCGGTCCCGCTGCTGGCCAGCGCGTTCGCCTGGCTGGACCGCTACGAGCCGGAGCCGGTCAAATATCTGATCTTCTGTTTCGCCTGGGGCGCCGCGGTGGCCACCGCGGCGGCGCTCGCGGTGAACACCGGGGCGGCCTGGCTGTTCGACCAGATCGGCCTGCCGGACGCGCTGGTCGCGGTGCTGGTCGCGCCGTTCATCGAGGAGACGATGAAGGCGCTCGGCCCGCTCCTGCTGTTCTGGAAGCGGCGCGCCGAGTGGTCCGGCATCACCGACGGCATCGTCTACTGCGGGCTCTCCGCGCTCGGCTTCGCCATGGTGGAGAACGTGCTCTACCTGGGCGGTCACGGCTACGCGGCAGGCGCCCAGGAGTACGGTCCGGCCACCGGCCTGACCAACGTGTTCGCCATCTTCATCGTCCGGATCCTGTTCACCGGCTTCGCCCACCCGCTGTTCACCTCGATGACCGGCATCGGCCTGGGCATCGCGGCGCGCTCCGCGGACCGGAACGTGCGCTGGCTGGCCCCGATCGGCGGCCTGCTGCTCGCGATGATCCTGCACGGCACGTTCAACCTGCTGCCGACGCTCTCCGCGGCCACCGGCGAGTCGCTGATCATGCTGTACGGCTACCTCGGCTTCATGGTGCCGTTCTTCTTCGCCGTGGTCGGTTTCGCGATCGCGCTGCGCAGCTGGGAGGGCCGGCTGGCCGAGCGGGTGCTGCACCACTACGTGCGGACCGGCTGGTTCGCGCCGCCCGAGGTGGCCGCGCTGGGCAGCCTGGGCCGGCGGCACTCGGCCCGGCAGTGGGCCAAGCGGGTGGCCGGTCCGCCCGGCGGCAAGGCGATGCGGAACTTCCAGTTCGCCGCGACCCGGCTGGCGCTGATCCGGGACGGCATGCAGCGCGGGCTGGCCGGCGACCCGGTGGAGATGACCAAGGCGGCCGCCGAGGAGCGCGAGCTGCTCGGCGCGGTCACCGGCTACCGGGCGGTCTTCGCCGGGCGGGACCCGCAGACCCCGCCGGCCTGGTGGGACGGGCACAGCTACCGGATTACCTTCCCGGACGGGGTGGTGCGCACGGTGGCGCCGCCGGCCGAGCCGGTGATGCCGGTTCCGGTGCGGTTGCCGCCGCCGATGCCGGTGTATCCGGCGGGTTATGGCCCGTACAGCCCGTATGGCCCGCCGCCTGGTTACGGACCGCCGCCTGGTTACGGGCAGCCGCCCGGCTACGGGCCGCCGCCGTTCGCGCCGATGCCGCCGGGGCAGCAGCCCTACAAGTAGAGGCCGGTGCCGTCCGACTCGACCCGGGTGGCCGCGACCGCGTGCACGTCCCGCTCGCGGAGCAGCACGTACTCCTTGCCGTGCAGCTCCACCTCGGAACGGTCGTCCGGGTCGAACAGGACCCGGTCACCGACCACGATCGACCGGACGTTCGGCCCGACGCCGACCGCGGTGGCCCAGGACAGCCTGCGGCCCATCGAGGCGGTGGCCGGGATGACGATGCCGGCGGTGGAGCGGCGTTCGCCCTCCCCACCGTCCTGGCGGACGAGGACGCGGTCGTGCAGCATCCGGATCGGCAGTCCGGAGTCGGTTCGGGCGGTGTCGGCACTCACGACTGCAGACGGTACGCCGCCGACCGGCGCGACGTTCCGCGTGGTCCGGATCGCGTCCGCGGGTCGCGGGCGCACAGCCGGGACAGCGGCGGACTACCGTGATGGGGGCGTAATCAAGGGGCGAGGGGGTAGGCGGTTGAACCGCTTGCAACGTGTCCGGGAAAACCTGAAGAGGGCGTACGACACGGGACGGGAGTCGGTCCGGATGGCACGTGTCGACCGGCCGGCACGGGAACCGGATCCGGAGGACGACTACGCCCCGCCGTCACCCGAGCCGGCCGTGGTGCACGGCTCGACCACCAGCCTGGACGACGCGGACGTGCCGCACTCGCTGCGGATCGCCGCGGCCTGGAGCTGGCGGCTGATCGTGGTCGGCCTGGTCGGTTACGCCGGGCTGAAGTTCATCGGCCTGGTCGACGTGGTGGTCGTTCCGCTGGCGATCGCGTTGCTGCTCACCGCGCTGCTCGGCCCGGCCGTCGGCTGGCTGCTCAGACTGCACCTGCCCCGGTCGCTGGCCACCTTTCTGGTGCTGGTCGGCGGCCTGGCCGCGGTGGTCGGGACGCTCACCCTGGTGGTGAACCAGTTCATCGACGGGGTGCCGCAGCTGACCGAGAAGGCCAGCGCCGGCGTCCGGCAGATCCAGGACTGGGCGCGGACCGGCCCGCTGCACCTCTCCGACAAGCAGGTCGACCAGGCCATCGACTCCGCGCAGGACTGGGTGAACGACAACACCTCGTCGCTCACCTCGACCGGCATCTCCACCGCGGCGACCCTGTTCGAGCTGCTCACCGGGCTGCTGCTGGTGCTCTTCGCGACGTTCTTCTTCCTCCGGGACGGGCGCAAGATCTGGCGGTTCATCGTCCGGCTGTTCCCGGTGAACGCGCGCTGGTCGCTGGCCGACGCCGGCGACGCGTCCTGGGCGACGCTCGGCGCCTACGTCCGGGCCACCGTGCTGGTCGCCTTCATCGACGCGGTCGGCATCGGGCTGGCGCTGCTCATCCTGGACGTGCAGTTCGCGTTCCCGCTGGCCGCGCTGGTCTTCCTGGGCGCGTTCATCCCGATCGTCGGGGCCGCCGTCTCCGGCTCGGTGGCGGTGCTGGTCGCGCTGGTCGGCCAGGGCTGGGTGGTCGCGCTGATCACGCTGGGCGCGGTGATCCTGGTGCAGCAGCTGGAAGGCCACGTGCTGCAGCCCCTGATCATGGGCCGGGCGGTGGCCATCCACCCGCTCGCGGTGATCATCGGGATCGCCTGCGGGGTGGTGCTGGCCGGCATCATCGGGGCGCTGGTCGCGGTGCCGCTGATCGCGGTGCTGAACACCGGCGTGCGGCGGTTGTCCCGTCGAAGGCCGGAGATCCCGCCGGATGCGGTGGTGGTCACGGCGGGCAGCGGCGGCTAAGGGGGGAGGCGTCGAAGCCGGTCTCGGTCTCGGTCTCGGTCTCGGTCTCGGTCTCGGTCTCGGTCTCGGTCTCGGTCTCGGTCTCGGTCTCGGTCTCGGTCTCGGTCTCGGTCCCGGTCCCGGTCTCCATCTCAGTCCCGGTCCCGGTCCCGGTCCCGGTCCCGGTCCCGGTCCCGGTCCCGGTCCCGGTCCCGGTCCCGGCTCCGCCCCGGTCCCGGTCTCCATCTCAGTCCTGAGCCCGAAGCCGAAGCCGAAGAGCGTTGTCCACACCAGCCGGTTGTCCACAGTCCTGTCCCGGGCGATCCCGCTTTCGCGTCACACTGTCTTCGGGCGGCTCCCCCTGGGTGGGCGGGGACTGGGAAGTGGGCGGGGCAAGGGTGTTGCACCACGATCGCTTTGGAGGAGCCTGGACAGGCGATCGGTGGCCGCCGGGGTTGCGGTGCGCGCCGGGGGCTGTGCACAGCGGGGCTGCAGTGCACAGCGGGGCTGGGGTGCGTGGCGGGCCGCGGTGTGCGGTGGGGCTGCGGCGTGCGGTGCGCGAGGCTGCGGCGTGCGGCGTACCTGCGGGGTGCGGCGGGGCTGCGGTGTGCGGCGTGCGGCATGCGCGAGGCTGCGGTGTGCGGTGGGGCCGCGGCGTGCGGCCGACGCGTGCGGCCGACGCGTGCGGCGGGGCTGCGGCGTGCGGCGTGCGCGAAGCTGCGATGTGCGGCGGGCTGCGGTGTGTGGTGGGGCGGGACGCTTCGGGCGTACCGGGAAGCGGTTTTGGTCCGGAAAGCGCAAGGGCGGGACCCCCGAAGGAGTCCCGCCCTGAACAGAGCGTGGGTCAGGCGGTGGCGACGCTCAGGGCCACCTCGTTGACGCCGCGGGTGGCGTCGACGGCGAGTTCGCCGTTGCCGAAGCGGCTCAGGGCGCGCAGCGTCCACGAGCCCGGGGCGGCGAAGAAGCGGAAGACGCCCTCGGGTGAGGTGACCACCTCGGCGGTGAACTCGCCGGAGCCGTCGAGCAGGCGGACGTAGGCGCCGCCCACGGCCTCACCCTCGGCGGTGCGGACCAGACCGGTGATCACGGTCTCCTTCTCCAGGTCGACGCTCGCGGGGAGGGGAGCGGACTGGTCGGGAGCGGCGCAACCGGCGGCGATGTTGGCGGGAGAAGTCATGTCGATCAGGCCTTTCCGGGCTCGTCGCCGAGGGCGATCGGCACACCGATGAGGGAGCCGTACTCGGTCCAGGAACCGTCGTAGTTCTTGACGTTCTCCTGGCCGAGCAGCTCCTTGAGCACGAACCAGGTGTGCGAGGAACGCTCGCCGATCCGGCAGTACGCGATGGTGTCCTTGCTGCCGTCCAGCCCGGCGTCGCCGTAGATCTTGGCGAGCTCCTCGTCGGACTTGAACGTGCCGTCCTCGTTGGCGGCCTTGCTCCACGGCACGCTGATCGCGGTCGGGATGTGACCGGCGCGCTGCGACTGCTCCTGCGGCAGGTGCGCCGGGGCGAGCAGGCGACCGGCGAACTCGTCGGGGCTGCGCACGTCGACCAGGTTCTTCACGCCGATGGCCTGGACCACCTCGTCGCGGAACGCGCGGATCTCCAGGTTCGGCGCCTTGGCCTGGTAGGAGGTCGCGGCGCGGGCCGGGACGTCCTTGGTGTAGACGCGGGCGTCCAGCTCCCACTTCTTGCGGCCACCGTCGAGCAGCTTGACCGACTCGTGGCCGTACAGCTTGAAGTACCAGTACGCGTACGCCGCGAACCAGTTGTTGTTGCCGCCGTACAGGATCACGGTGTCGTCGTTGCTGATCCCGCGCTCGGACAGCAGCGCGGAGAACTGCTCCTGGTTGACGAAGTCGCGGCGGACCGGGTCCTGCAGGTCCTGCTTCCAGTCGATCTTGATGGCGCCCGGGATGTGGCCGCCGTCGTACGCGGTGGTGTCCTCGTCGACCTCGACGAAGACGATGCCGGGGGTGTCCAGGTTCTTCTCGGCCCAGTCGGCCGATACGAGTGCGTTGTCGCGACTCATCGTTTCACTCCCTGTGTGGGTGATTGGGTGAGTCAGCGCACGGAGGTGTGGTCGCACCCCGCGCGGACCCATGGATAGGTGGGATCACGGGCTGGTTTGCGACGGCGCCACTGCCGGACAGAAAGATGCCCTGGGCTAGAAGAAGAGGGTGCTCAGCACCGAGCGGCTCCGTCAGTCAGACGGAGCGACACAGGCACGCGGCCACGCGACACAGGTCGATCGCGCGCCTTTTCGTGAGCAACGGGCTCATAGAACGGACCCTACCAGCGGTTCCAGAGCGCGGAACAGTACCGACCACGATCCGGGACGAGGCGCGGATCACAGGCCGCCGGCGTTGAGGTTCACGTCGTTGGCCCCGAACGTCACCTTCAGCCCGTCCGGCTCGGGGGTCAGCGTGCGTACCTTGAGCTGCAGCGGAAGCTCCGGCGCGGGCAGGTCGAGGCTGAGCTTGTCGACGTAGGACTGCACCAGGTTCTGGATCACCGGCAGGTCCGGCAGATTCGCCGCCTTCACATCCGCGAAACGGACCCGGATCCCGCCGTCGACCACGGTCAGCTTGGCGGTGCCGGAGACGTCGAACTGCTGCCCGAGCGCGGCCACCTGAGCCGAGCCGACCAGCTTGCCGTCCTTCTCGGCGAGCTTCAGACCCTTCTGCCCGATCAGCTCGACCAGCTGCGGGTAGTCCAGGGTGCCGGTGCCGGTCAGAGTGCCGGCCACCACGGTGCCCTGGCCGCTGCGCAGCGCGTCGAGCGGCGCCTTCACGTCCCGTGCGCGGATGTCCAGCAGGTCCATGTGGATCTTGTCGCCGGTGCCGGTCGGGCCGGTGAAGTTCGGAAGCTGGATCTGGATCTCCTGGTACTCCCCGCGGGCCACCTGGGTCAGGAACGGGACGCCCTTGATGTCCACCTCGGGGGTGTCGCTGCTGGCCTTCCGCGCGGCCACCTGCTCGGCGACCTTGTCCCCGATCACCCCTTCGGCGTACGACGCGCCGTACCGGTCGACCACCAGCAGGCCGCCGAGCAGCAGGAGCAGCAGCACCACGACAGCGATCAGGAGCCCCCGGCCCCGGCGGCGGCGCGGGCGCTGGTCGGTCGCGTACTCCTCGGTCACGGGGCCTCCCGGGTCGTGGGCTGTTGAGGACCGTACATGCCCACGTCCACGGTCCCCGGAAACGGAGGGTTCAGGTGAGATAGAGGTGCACGAGCGCGTAGGCGGCGGCGAAGGTGAGCGCGAACCCGCCGAGCGGGCCGGTCATGTGCCGGGCCAGCCAGAAGGTCGGCGCCTCGCCGGCCAGCCGGCGGCCCGCCTCGCCGAAGTTCACCGCCAGGTCGACCAGGATCGCCGCGACCGCCGCGATCAGGCCGGCCACCGCGCCCTTGGCCGGGGTGAACGGGAAGATCAGCTGACTGCCCAGCCAGGCGGTGGCGAAGGTGCCGACCATCGCGCCCAGCACGATGCCGGCGGCGCCGCGGGGCACCTGCGCGGCGATCCGCGGTTTCGGGAGCACCGCGTCGGTCAGCCGGGAGACCAGCAGCGCCAGCCCGGCGCCGGTGCAGCAGACCAGGATCGCCTGCGAGCCGAGCGACTGCCGGGTCAGCACGATCGGGATCGCGTAGGCCACCACGCCGAGCACGATCAGCAGCGTGGTGCGCCACGAGTCGCCGACCCGGTGCCGGTCGTCGGCCCGGACCAGCTGGCCGCCGAGCGCCACCAGGAATCCGGCCACCGCGACGTAGAGCAGGGGCAGCAGCCCGGGCTGCTCGCTGGTGGCCGCCAGATAGCAGGCCACCAGGCCGGTGCCGCCGCTGATCGCGGCGGTCGCCGAGCGGGCCGGTGGGTTCAGTGCCATGGTCCAGGCGAGCAGGCCGAGCAGCTGGACGCCGAACAGGATGATCGCGTACGCCGTGCGGTTGTCCGGGCCGGTGGTCAGCGTCCCGGCGATCAGGGCCGCGCCGAGCAGCGCCGCGAACCCGCCGATCGCCACCGACAGCTTGGGCCGGACCGGGACGACCTCGATCTCCTCGAACTCCTCCTCGTCCTCCGTCTCCGGATCGGCGGAGGAGGGCCGCTCCTCGGGCTCGTCGTCCGGCACGGCGCCGTACATCCCGGCTTTGGGGCGGCCCGGGGTCAGACGCGCGACGTCACGGGAGGCGTCGGCATCCCAGGGGTCGTCCTGCGGCATGGAGGGGAACACGCCTGCGATCGTGCCAGAAGCCCGGCTGGCACCCAACTTTGTAAAAGGCGCGTTACGAACCCGGCGAACAGGGGTTTAGTACGTCACTTGCGGGTGCGAAGCCGTGGTGACCACCGATGGATCGGTTAAGGTAACCGCAACCCACCCGTCGGTGACGCCGGGCCCAGTCTCTCCGGTGGCGGAGCTCTGAGCTGCGCAGACCGGGTCACCCGAGCGGCCTCGCGCCGCGAGGACGGAGGTGAGTGTGGAGATCCTTCTGTTGGTGACGGCACGTGCCGGTGAGCCTTCCGCCGTGCTGCCCGCCCTGGACCTGCTGCCCCACTCGGTTCGGACCGCCCCCCGTGACGTGCGCACGCTGGTCTCCGGTCCGAGCCCGGACGCAGTCCTGGTCGACGCCCGTTCCGAGCTGTCCGAGGCGCGTGCCACCTGCCGGATGCTGCATGCCACCGGCATCGGGGTCCCGCTGATCGCGGTGGTCACCGAGGCCGGCCTGATCGCGCTGAACGCCGACTGGGGCGTCGACGACGTGATCCTGGCCAGCGCCGGCCCGGCCGAGGTCGAGGCCCGGCTGCGGCTCAGCGTCGGCCGGCTGAACAACGCGACCGCCGGGGCCGGCGGCTCGATCCGGGCCGGCGAGCTGAACATCGACCCGGACACCTACGCCGCGAAGCTGAAGGGCCGCCCGCTCGACCTCACCTACAAGGAGTTCGAGCTGCTCAAGTTCCTCGCCCAGCACCCGGGCCGGGTCTTCACCCGCGACCAGCTGCTGCGCGAGGTCTGGGGCTACGACTACTTCGGCGGCACCCGCACCGTCGACGTGCACGTCCGGCGCCTGCGGGCCAAGCTCGGCTCGGAGTACGAGTCGATGATCGGCACCGTGCGCCAGGTGGGCTACAAGTTCGTGGTCCCGCCGTCCGGCCGCCAGCTGCCGGACAACGACCCGGTCTCCCTCCCGGTCTGACCGCACCGTCGATGGAGAGGCTGTCCGCCGCCGAGAGCGATGCCGTCCTGGCCCTGGCCGAGGCGGCGGACTATCCCCTTTCCGAGGACGTGGTGCTGCGCGTCCGCAACGGCGGCGGCCGGCATCTGCTGGCCCGCGCCGAGGACGGCAGCCTCGCCGGTTACCTGTTCGTCGAGGACGGGTCCGGTGAGCTCGTCGTGCACCCGGCGCACCGCCGCCGGGGGCACGGCACCGCGCTGCTCGCCGCCGCCGGCGACGGGCCACTGCGGATCTGGGCGCACGGCGACGATCCCGGCGCGCGCGCCTTCGCCGAGCGGCACGGCTTCACCCGGGCCCGGGTGCTCTGGCAGATGCGCCGCTCGCTGCTCGAGCCGCTGCCGGACATCCCGCTGCCGGCCGGTGTGACCGTGCGCGGCTTCCGGCCCGGCGCCGACGAGCAGTCCTGGCTCGAGGTGAACGCGAAAGCCTTCGCCGAGCACCCGGAGCAGGGCCGCTGGACGATCGAGGATCTCCGGCTGCGCGAGGCGGAGCCGTGGTTCGACCCGGCCGGCTTCCTGCTCGCCGTGGACATCGCCGACACCCTGCTCGGCTTCCACTGGACCAAGGTGCACCCGGCCACCGACACCGAGCCCGCGCTCGGCGAGATCTACGTGCTCGGAGTGGACCCGTCCGGGCACCGCCGCGGCCTGGGCGCCGCGCTGAGCGTGGCCGGGCTGCGGCATCTGGCCGCCGCCGGCCTGACCGTCGCCGGGCTCTATGTCGACGAGTCGAACACCGCCGCCGTGAAGCTCTACCGGCGCCTCGGGTTCGACGTCTACCAGGCGGACATCAACTACAGCCGGTGAACGGCTTCAGGTAACGCCCCGGACAAGCCGATATCTCGCTGAGGTCACGAGCGCGCCAGCATATCCGACATTTCGGATGGGGGGCGCGCGGTTCACTTAACGGACAACTGGCAATCAGGGCTTGGCCATCTCGACGGCCGAACGTGTTCACTCCCAGTTCATTTGCGACCGGTTCGCAGGTCACTTGGCACTCTTAGTTTTCCCTTCGAGCCGGTGAGCGACCGGCTGCACTGAACCCGAAGGGGACAACAACCGTGAAGTTCCAGCGGTCCGGTCTCGTTGCCGGCATTGCTTTGACTGCGACGATCGCGCTCACCGCGTGCGGCTCGGACAACAACGACAAGGGCTCGGACACCGGCGCCGCGGCTCCGTCCGCCGGCACCTGTGCCGGTGGCACCCTGACGGCTCAGGGCTCGAGCGCTCAGAAGAACGCCATGGACGAGTGGATCAAGGCGTACACCGCGGCCTGTGCCGACGCCAAGATCGACTACCAGGGCACCGGCTCCGGCGCCGGCGTCAAGGCCTTCATCTCGGGCCTGGCCGACTTCGCCGGTTCCGACTCCGCCCTGAAGGACGACGAGCAGCCCCAGGCCGACGCCAAGTGCGGCTCGCCGGCGCTCAACCTCCCGATGGTCACCGGCCCGATCGCGGTGGTCTACAACGTGGACGGCGCCGACGGCCTGCAGCTGTCGCCGAGCACGATCGCGAAGATCTTCGCCGGCACCATCACCAAGTGGGACGACCCGGCGATCAAGGCGGAGAACGCCGACGCCAAGCTGCCGTCGGCCACCATCGAGGCGGTGCACCGCTCGGACGAGTCCGGCACCACCGACAACTTCACCAAGTACCTGAGCAAGACCGCGGAGAAGGACTGGACCTTCGACCACTCCAAGGTGTGGCCGGCCACCAAGGGTGGCACCGGCGCGCCGAAGTCGGACGGTGTGGCCGCCAAGATCAAGAGCACCCCGAACACCATCTCCTACGTCGAGCTGTCCTTCGCGGAGAACAGCAGCCTGAAGATGGCCAAGGTCAAGAACGGCGCCGGTGAGTACACCGAGCTGACCCCCGAGGCCGCCGGCAAGGCGATCGAGGGCGCGACGGTCAAGGGCACCGGCGACGACCTGAAGCTGGACATCGACTACAACACCAAGACGGCCGGCGCCTACCCGATCGTCCTGGCGACCTACGAGATCGTCTGCACCAAGTACGCGGACGCCGCCAAGGGCAAGGCGGTTCAGGGCTTCCTGAAGTACACCGCCTCCGCCGAGGGCCAGAAGAAGCTGGCCGACCTGGGCTACGCGCCGCTGCCCGAGACGGTGCGCGCCAAGGTTGCCGCGTCGGTCGACAAGCTGTCCTGACCCGGTTCGACAATCCCTCCGAGACGACAGCGAGCGCGTAGATGGGTGACTATCCCTCTCGCTCGGTGAACGCCACCGCCGGCGACCTGGGTGTGACTGGACGTCACGCCCGGGGCGCCGGCTCCGGCATGCCACCGGGCAGTTACGACGAGCCCCCCTTCGGTGGCGGCGGCGCCCTCCCCAAGAAGGCCCGGTTCTCCATGGAGACCGGCTTCCGCGGGATTTCCCGGGCTGCCGGCGCGATGGTGCTGGTCATCATCGTCGCGATCGCCGTCTTCCTGATCTCCAAGGCGGTGCCGGCCCTCTCGGCCGACACCGAGAACTTCCTGACCTACAACCGCTGGAACCCGAACGCGGCGGAGCCGGCCTTCGGCATCTCCGTGCTGGCCTTCGGCACCCTGCTGTCGTCGATCATCGCGCTGCTCGTCGCGGTGCCGATCGCGCTGGGGATCGCGCTGTTCCTGTCGCACTACGCGCCGAAGCGGCTGGCCACCCCGCTGGGCTTCGCGATCGACCTGCTCGCCGCGGTGCCCAGCGTGGTCTTCGGCCTCTGGGGACGCGACGTCTTCCAGGAGCCGATCCGCGAGTTCTCGGTCTGGCTGAACCACTACTTCGGCTGGCTGCCGATCTTCGGTGGCGAGGGCCCGTTCGGGCAGTCGATCATGCTCGGCGGCGTGGTCCTCGCGATCATGGTGCTGCCGATCGTCACCTCGCTCTCCCGGGAGGTCTTCCAGCAGACCCCGGCGATGAACGAGGAGGCCGCGCTGGCGCTCGGCGCGACCAAGTGGGAGATGATCCGCACCGCGGTCCTGCCGTACGGCAAGCCCGGCGTGGTCGCCGCCGTGATGCTCGGCCTGGGCCGCGCCCTCGGCGAGACCATCGCGCTGGCGCTCACCCTCGGTATCACCTGGAACATCTCGTTCAACCTGATCCAGTCCGGCGGCAACTCGATCGCCGCGAACATCGCCAACTCCTTCAACGAGGCGAACGACACCGGCCGCGGTGCCCTGATCGCCTCCGGCCTGGTGCTGTTCGCCATCACGCTGGTCGTCAACATGACCGCGCGGGCGATCATCTACCGTCGCCGCGAGTTCCGGGACAGTGCCGCATGAGTCTTCTTGATCGCGAGATGCCGGGCGTCGTGATGACGCCGGACAACATTCGCAGCCGCAAGTTCCCGCTGGCCGCCAACCTGGCGGTGGCCGCCGCCGCGATCGTGCTGTCGGCCGCCGTGGTGCTCGGCACCGGCGTCGGCAACTGGGTCCTGGTGGCCGTCCTGGCCGGCGTGCTCTACCTGGTCGGGCTCAACGTCGCGGCGGCCCGGGTGGAGGGCAAGCGGGCCGCCCGCAACCGGATGTGGCAGACCGCCATCTACACCGCCTGCGTGCTGGCCGTGCTGCCGCTCGCCTCGGTGGTCTGGACGCTGGTCTCCAAGGGCGTGGAGCGCCTGGACGGCGACTTCTTCGGCTCCTCGATGGCGAACATCGGCGCCCGGGACGCGAACGGCGGCGCCTACCACGCCATCATCGGCACCCTGGAGCAGGTCGGCATCGCCACCCTGTTCGCCGTGCCGCTCGGCGTGCTCGGCGCGATCTACCTGGTCGAGTACGGCAAGGGCCGGTTCGCCGGCACGGTCCGCTTCTTCGTGGACGTGATGACCGGCATCCCGTCGATCGTGGCCGGCCTGTTCGTCCTGTCCTTCTGGGTGCTGATCGTCAGCCCGTGGTTCAACGACGGGAACCCGCAGTACTCCGGCTTCGCCGCGGCGCTCGCGCTGACCGTGCTGATGCTGCCGACCATCGTGCGCTCCACCGAGGAGATGCTCCGCCTGGTGCCCGGTCCGCTGCGGGAGGGCGCGTACGCGCTCGGCGTCCCGCAGTGGAAGACGATCATCAAGGTGGTCCTGCCCACCGCGGCGCCCGGCATCGTCACCGGCGTCATGCTCGCCATCGCCCGCGCGGCCGGCGAGACCGCCCCGGTGCTGCTGGTCGCGGGTGGCCTCGCCCGGATCAACTTCGACCCGTTCAGTGGTGGCCAGTCGTCGCTGGCGCTCTACGTGTTCCAGCAGGCCGGCGACGCCTCGAAGTACGCGCCGGCCCGGGCCTGGACCGCCGCGCTGACGCTGGTCGCGCTCGTGCTGATCTTCACCATCGGCGCCAAGCTGCTCGCCCGCCGCAACAAACTGACCCGGTAAAAGAGGTTCCCCCACCATGGCCAAGCGCATCGAGGCGAGCAACGTCTCCTCCTACTACGGCTCGTTCAAGGCGATCGACAACGTCTCGATGGTCGTCGAGCCGAAGACCATCACCGCCCTGATCGGCCCGTCCGGCTGCGGCAAGTCGACCTTCCTCCGGTCGATCAACCGCATGCACGAGGTCCTGCCGAACGCCCGGATCGAGGGCCGGCTCACCATCGACGACCAGAACATCTACGACCCGGACGTGGACATCACCGCGGTGCGTCGCATGATCGGCATGGTCTTCCAGCGGCCGAACCCGTTCCCGACCATGTCGATCTACGAGAACGCGGTGGCCGGCCTCAAGCTCAACGGGGTCAAGAAGAAGTCGATCCTGGACGACGCCGCGGAGAAGTCGCTGCGCTCGGCGAACCTCTGGGACGAGGTCAAGGACCGGCTGGACCGGCCCGGCGCCGGCCTCTCCGGCGGTCAGCAGCAGCGGCTCTGCATCGCCCGGACGATCGCGGTCGAGCCGCAGGTCGTGCTGATGGACGAGCCCTGCTCGGCGCTCGACCCGATCTCGACGCTGGCGATCGAGGACCTGATGTTCAAGCTGAAGGACCGCTTCACGATCATCATCGTCACGCACAACATGCAGCAGGCCGCCCGGGTCAGCGACAAGACCGGCTTCTTCTCGATCGACAAGACCGGCGAGCCGGGGCGTCTGATCGAGTACGACGACACCCAGAAGATCTTCAGCAACCCGTCGCAGAAGAAGACCGAGGACTACATCACCGGCCGCTTCGGTTGAGGTTGTCACAAGAGCGCCGATTTCCGTACGGGAATCGGCGCTCTTCGTTGTCTCACAGACTCAGCGTGGCGGTGCCGTCCGGCGCGACGTCGATCCGGGGCATCACCGGGCGGGCCGCGTCCCGGTGCTCGGAGGCGGCCACCACGCCCGGGATCGTGCCGGCCGCGGCGATCTGGTCCAGGGTGTGCCGGGTGGGCGGCAGCATCGGCAGGTCCGCCGAGTCGCGCGGATCCACCCAGGCGGTCCGGTCGGCCTCGCCGGAGACGTCCCGGGCCTCCTGCGACTCCGGCAGCAGCGCCGCGAAGAACCAGGTGTCGAACCGTTTCGGCTCGAACTCCGGGGTGATCCACCGGGCCCACGGCAGCAGCAGGTCGTCGCGCAGCCGCAGCCCCCGCCGGGCCAGCAGCTCGGCCATGGTCAGCTCGCGGCGCAGCACCGCCGCCCGGTCCGCCTCCCAGCTCGGATCGCCGGCGTCGGCCACCGTCCGGTCCGGCTCCGCGGCCGGGCCGGCCAGCACCACGCCGGCCTCCTCGAACAGCTCCCGGGCGGCCGCGCCGACCACCGCCCGGGCCTGCTCCTCGGGCACGCCGAGCCGGGCCGCCCAGTCGTCGCGCAGCGTCTCCGGACGGTCGGACGGGTCGACGGTGCCGCCCGGGAAGGCGTAGACGCCGCCGAACGCCATCGAGGTCATCCGGCGCAGCACGTACACCTGGAAGGCGTCGCCGGACGGCCGCAGCAGGACCACCGTGGCGGCCGGGCGGGCCGGGGCGGGCGGCCCGGTGAAATCCCGGGCCCTCTTCATCATCGCGGGCGGCAGTGGCATCGGCTCGGTCACCGGTCGATCGTGCCACCTTCCGGCTCCTTCAGGCGGCTCCCCGGGCACCGGATGAGCGATACCGTATGGATCATGACCGGACAGAACGTTCGCTGGGGCATTCTCGGTCCCGGCGGGATCGCCGCCACCTTCGCCGCCGACCTTCCGCTGGTGCCGGGGGCCGAGCTGGCCGCGGTCGGCTCGCGCAACCAGGCCACCGCCGACGCCTTCGCCGAGCGGTTCGGGTTCGCCCGGGCGCACGGGTCGTACACCGCGCTGGCCGCCGACGACGGGGTGGACGTGGTCTACGTGGCCACCCCGCACGCCTTCCACCTGGCCGGTGCGCTGGAGTGCGTCGAGGCCGGCAAGGCGGTGCTGGTGGAGAAACCGATCACGCTGGACCTGCCGTCCGCGGCCCGGCTGATCGAGGCGGCCCGGGCCAACCGCGTGTTCCTCATGGAAGCCATGTGGATGCGCTGCAACCCGGCCATCCGCAAGGCCGCCGAGCTGGTCGAGGAGGGTGCGATCGGCTGGGTCAGCGCGATCCACGCGGACTTCGGGCTGCAGGGGCCGTTCGCCGCCGAGCACCGGCTGCGCGCCCCCGAGCTGGGCGGCGGGGCGCTGCTCGACCTCGGGGTCTACCCGATCCACCTGGCCCACCTGTTCCTCGGGCTGCCGATCTCGGTGCAGGCCTGGGCACACCTCACCCCGGAACGGGTCGACGAGCACACCGGCGTCCTGCTCGGCTACCAGTCCGGCGCCGTCGCCGCGCTCACCTGCAGCATCAACGGCGCCAGCCGGAACGCCGCGTCGATCACCGGCACCGACGGCCGGATCGACATCCCGCCGGGCTTCATGGTGCCCCGCTCGTTCACGCTGAGCCGCCCGGAGAAGGCGCCGGAGACCTTCACCTTCGACTTCCCGGGCAACGGCTACCAGTTCGAGGCCGCCGAGGTGCAGCGCTGCCTGGCCGCCGGCGAACTGGAGAGCCCGATCGTCTCCCAGACCACCACCCTCGAAGTCATGAACCTCCTCGACTCCATCCGCGACCAGATCGGCGTGACCTACCCCAGCCTGCTCTGAGACCCGCCCGCCGCCCGATCCAGCCGACACCCCATACCGTTCAAACGCCTCATATACGCAGGTCCGCGGTGGTGCGGACCGCATGCTCCCGGCACCCCTCTGTCAAGGGGTTGGTGTGAGGGGTGTTTTAGGGTGGTGGTTGGCGGGTCCGGGTTGTGACTTTTCCGAAGTGTCGATCTTGGGGTTTGGGTCGGCCGCGCTGGAGTTCAGAGTCGCCCCCGTGTGTCCTCCCGGACCCGTCGCTGTCTGTTGTGCCGTGTGGTCGTCTTTGATCATTTGGCGGTAGACGGTGTCGGACAGGCGTCGTTTCAACGCTCGCATGGCTTCCATCGCGGTTTTGCCTTCGGCGCGTTTGCGCTGGTAGTAGGCGCGGCCGGGGGTGTCGAAGCGGAGCTGGGTGATGGCCATGATGTGCAGGACCCGGTTGATGCGCCGGTTCCCGGCCCGGTTGAGCCGGTGATGATGGTTGTCGCCGGAGGACACGTCGATGGGGGCGGTGCCGTTCCAGGTGGCGAAGTGCCCGCGGGTCGGGAAGCGGCTGATGTCGCCGATGTCGCCGAGCAGGCGGGCGGCGCCGGAGGGGCCGATGCCGTTGAGGCTGGTCAGCTGGGTGCCGGTGGCGGCCAGCACGGTCTTCAGCTGCCGGTTGGCTGCTTTGATCTTGGTGTCCAGGGTGGTGAGCTCGTCGGCCAGGTCGCCGGCCAGCTGATAGCGGGTGGCGGTGACGATGTCGCCGGCCGGGACGCTGACGCGTTCGAGCAGGGTGCGGGCCTGGTCGGTGGTCAGGTTCTTCTTCGCGCCGCCGGGGATCAGTTCGAGCAGTAGCTGGTGCAGCCGGTTGATGGTCTCGGTGCGGGTGGCGCCGAGCTGGTCGCGGCGGTCGGCCAGCAGCCGCAGCGCGACGGTGGCGCCGTCGGCGTGAACGCGGCGCAGGCCCGGGGTGCGCAGGGCGGTCACCGCGATGTGGTGCGCGTCGTGACCGTCGGTTTTACGGCCGTGCCCGGTGTCAAAGTTGCGGGCTTTCGCGGCGAGTTTCGCCGGGACGTCCAGCACGGTTTCGCCGTCGGCGACCAGCCGCTGGGCCAGGTGCCGGCCGATGCCGTTACAGCCCTCGACCGCCCACACCCGGCCGGCGTGACGGCGGCCGGCGGCGAGCATCTGCTGGTAGCCACCGGTGTCGGTGCCGTACCTGCCACGGGCCAGCACCTGTTCACGCTCGTTGATGATCTCGATCGTCGCGGACCGCTTGTGCGGATCGACTCCAATGATCAGCTGACCCATGTACCCGTTGACCTTCCCGTCGTCGCGGCAGAACCACACCAGCGGGAGGGCAACGCTACTTACAGCTGGGCAAACCCCTCTTCAGCCACTCCGCGCCACGGTGACCGGCAGGGTCCAAGCCGGGAGAGAGCCACACCCCGCCATATGAGTGGGCAGCGCGGGCCTGAGCACCCTACCGATCACCTCGACCAAGCCTGGCCGGGCCGCGGTCGTACACCAAATTCTCTTTAAGTAGCGCGGGCCGAGGACGGCGATCTGGCCGCTGCGCGTCCAAAGCGATCGCCGCCC
Organism: Actinoplanes octamycinicus; assembly: GCF_014205225.1. NCBI lineage: Bacteria > Bacillati > Actinomycetota > Actinomycetes > Micromonosporales > Micromonosporaceae > Actinoplanes > Actinoplanes octamycinicus. Next base: position 1,289,364 of record NZ_JACHNB010000001.1, on the reverse strand, counting down.
TCTTCACTGTCCGCGGCTGGTCACCGAACCCCGCCCCGCCGCCCCGCCGCACCGCCCGCTCCGCTGCCCGCCCGCCGCATTGCCGCCCCGCCCCGCTGCCCGTGCTGCCGCCCTGCCGCCCTGCCCGCCCCGCCGCCCTGCCCGCCCGCGGCCTCGCCGTGTTGCCCGCGCTGCCGCGCCGCGTCAGCCGCTCTGTCCGCGCTGCCGCCCCGCCCGCCCCGCCGCCCTGCCCGCCCCACCGCCTCGCCGAGTTGCCCGCCCCGCCGTGTTGCCCGCACCGCCGCACCGCGTCAGCCGCTCTGTCCGCGCTGCCGCTCTGTCCGCGTGGTCGCGGTATCCGCGTGGTCCGCGCCATCGCGCTCTCTGCAAACCCCGCTGTCCGCGCCGCCGCTCTGTCCGGGTGATCGCGCGGTCCGCACGACTGCGGTTTCCGCGTGGTCGCGTGGTCCGACCGCCGCGCTGCCCGTAAACCCGCTGTCGGCACCGCCGCGCCGTCTGCACCACCCGGTATCCGCGCGGTCGGCCTATCCGCCCCACCGCATGTCCGCCCCACCGCATGTCCGCCCCACCGCATGTCCGCCCCACCGCATGTCCGCCCCACCGCATGTCCGCGCCGGCGCGTTGTCCACACCACCGCGTTGTCCACAGGCCACCCGCCGCGATTCGCGGAATCCGCCAGACTGTCCAGGGAAGGTCCCCCTGGGAGGGCGGGATCTGAGAGTGGCGCGGGTTTCGGATGTCCGGCGGCTTCGAGTCCGCGGTGGGCTGCGGATGTGCGGCGGGTTTCGAGAGCGACGCGGGCCTCGAATGCGCGGCGGGCCTCGTGCGGTTCAGCGCGGCGGGGCGGCCCGGAACGGCGTGCGTGGGGCGCGGGGGCGCGGGTGCTCGGAACGGCGTGCGTGGGGGCGCGGGGGCGCGGATGGCTGGGAGCGGCGTGCGTGGGGCGCGGGGTGGCTCGGAACGCCGTGCGTGGGGCGCGCAACGGCGTGCGCGGGCGGCGCGCAACGGCGTGCGTGGGGGCGCGGGGCGGCGCGGAACGGCGTGCGCGGGCGCGGGGCGGCGCGGAACGGCGTGCGTGGGGGCGCGGGGCGGCGCGGAACGGCGTGCGTGGGGGCGCGGGGCGGCGCGGAACGGCCTGCGCCGGCGCAAGGCGACGCCCGCGGGCGGGATCAGCCGAACAGGGGGCGGCAGACGAAGTACAGGAGGCAGGCCAGCAGGGCGGCCGCCGGGAACGTGGTGACCCAGGCGATGACGATGTTGCCGGCGACGTTCCAGCGGACCGCGCTGAGGCGTTTGGTGGCGCCGACGCCCATGATCGCTGAGGTGATGGTGTGGGTGGTGGAGATCGGCGCGTGCAGGACGAAGGCGTTGAAGTAGAGGACCGAGCTGGCCACCGTCTCGGCGGCGAAACCCTCGGACGGGCCCAGGTCGATGATCTTGCGGCCCAGGGTGCGGATGATCCGCCAGCCGCCGGTGTAGGTGCCGGCCGCCAGCATCGTGGCGGACGCCCAGTAGACCCACTGCGGGATGTGCGTGGTGTCATCCTGGAAACCGCCGGTGTAGAGCGCCAGCACCACGATGCCCATGGTCTTGGCGGCGTCCTGGGTGCCGTGCCCGACCGCCATCGCCGCGGCCGAGACGGTCTGCGCCATCCGGAAGCCGCGGTTCAGCTTGCCCGGGTGGCCGCGCCGGAACGTCCACATCAGCGCGATCATCGCGACGAAGCCGAGGATCAGCCCGACCACCGGCGAGAGGACCATCGGGATCAGGACCTTCTGCACGATGTTCATCCACTGCACGCTGCCCAGGCCGGCCACCAGGGTGGCGCCGACCAGCCCGCCGAAGAGCGCGTGCGAGGAGCTGGACGGCAGCCCGAAATACCAGGTGATCAGGTTCCAGGCGACGGCCCCGAGCACGCCGGCGAAGACGATGCCCAGGCTGGGGATGCCGGTGGGCAGGTCGACCAGGCCGTCACCGACCGTCTTGGCGACCTCGGTGCCCAGGTGCGCGCCGATGAAGTTGCCGACCGCGGCCATCCCGAGGGCCACCCGCGGGGTGAGCGCGCGGGTGCTGACACTGGTCGCGATCGCGTTCGCCGCGTCGTGGAAGCCGTTGGTGTAGTCGAACACCATCGCGGCGATGATCACCGCCAGGACGGCGACGAGTTCGGGTGACAAGGTTTTACGACTCCTTGACCGCGATGGTCTCGACCGTGTTCGCCACGTGCTCGAACGCGTCGCAGGCCGCCTCCAGCTCGTCGGCGACCTCCTTCATCTTCAGGACGGTCAGTGCGTCGTACTCCCCGGAGAAGAGCCGGACCAGCAGCATCCGGTAGGCCCGGTCGCCGTCGTTCTCCAGGCGGTTGATCTCGATCCAGTACTCCTCGAGACCCTTCATCGAGCGCAGCCGGGGCATCGCGTCCGACGTGATCTTCGCCTGCTGGTCGAGCACCGTGATCAGCTCGTGCATCTCCCGGGGCAGCGACGGCAGCTCGGTCAGGCCGTAGAGGTAGAGCAGGTTGCCGACCGCCTCCAGGTGGTCCATCACGTCGTCCAGCTGGGAGCCGAGCGAGTAGATGTCGGCCCGGTCGAACGGCGTGATGAAGGTGGAGTTGATCTTCTTGTACAGCTCGTGCGTGATCGCGTCGCTGTCGTGCTCCACATCGCTCAGCCGTTCGCTGACCGACTGGACGTCCACGCCGGGCAGAGCCAGCTCGTTGAGCAGCTCGGTGCCCTTCACCAGGTTCAACGAGGCCTTGGTGAAGAGGTCGTAGAAGACGCCCTCGACGGGGCGGAATGAGAACTTCACGGCACAGGACCTCGATCGACGGGTTTTTCTCGCATGATCTCCGCAGGCATGCTATCGGTCCACGGGTGTTCACCCGTTCGACACGGTCCCAAACCGGCGGAGATGCTTTGCGAGTCCGGAGATGTCGGCGTCGGCGATCACGTCCACTCCGGCGTGGATCAACTCGGACCAGATCGCCGTCCGGGCCCGGCGGGACGCGTCCGGCAGCCCGCCGACCCGGACCAGGTGGCCCTGATCGTGCGCGGCCTGGACCAGCGCGTGCAGCTGATGCCGCTCCTCGGCGGTGATCGGCTCCCGGCCGTCCCAGCCGAACCGGCGCGTCCACGGCTCGCTGAGCACCGGGACCAGGTCCAGCGGGGCCGGCCCGGCGTCCAGGTCGTCGAACGTGCCGTCGGCGAACGCGTACCGCACCGGCTGGGCGGCGAGCAGCTCCCGGACGTTGACGATGCCGGCCACCGTGACGGTCACCACGCCCGGCGTCACCTCGCCGCCGGCGCTGCGGCTCAGCAGCGGCGCGTGGTCCCGCAGCTGCTGGTCCAGCATCCGATAGGCGCGCAGCAGCGACTCGGTGTCCCGGCCCGGCCCGGCGAACTCGACGACCAGCTGGAACGGCGCCCGCTGATCGCTCCACAGCCGGCCGGCGCTGGCCTGGGCCCGGGTGAACAGGGGGGCCAGCACCAGCCGGCGCAGGGTGCGGCCGGGCCGCGGGTCGCCGGGACCGAGGAACAGCTCGCCGTGCGGCCCGGGGGTGACCCGGACGGTCATCCCGCCGAGCCCGAGCCGCAGCACCATCGGCAGCGGGTCGGTCAGCCGGTCCGGCACCAGGGCGTGCCCGGCGGTCAGGCAGGGCCGGGGCCGGCGGGCCAGGGCGATCGACATGGCGCCGCCGGCGCCGGCGAGTCCGGCCAGGCTGCCCGCGAGAGTCGCCATGTCCTGCACGTGCGCTCACCACCCCATTTACGGTAAAAATCCCGTTTCATACTGTGGCACAGGTGATACCCCAGCCTGGGCAAGCCGCGCAGAATGTGCCCATGCTGTCGCCTGCCGTGCACGAGTTCGAGGCGCACCGGTCCTACCTGACGGCGGTCGCCTTCCGGATCCTCGGCAACCGGGCCGAGGCCGAGGACGCGGTGCAGGAGGCCTGGCTGCGCTTCGCGCAGCAGAGCGACATCCGGGATCCGCGCGGCTGGCTGACCACGGTCACCTCACGGATCTGCCTGACCCAGCTCACCTCGGCTCGGGTACGCCGTACCGCCTACCCCGGCGAGTGGCTCCCGGTCTTCGCGGTCGACCCGGACGCCGACCCGGCCGGCCACGCCGAGCGCGCCGACCAGGTCGGGATGGCGCTGCTGGTGGTGCTGGAGCGGCTCACCCCGGAGCAGCGGGTGGCGTTCGTGCTGCACGACGCGTTCGGGGTGCCGTTCGAGGAGGTGGCCACGGTGCTGGACAGCACGCCCGCGGCGGCCCGGCAGCACGCCTCCCGGGGGCGGCGGGCGGTGACCGAGGGCGGGATCCGGCACACCGCCGGGCCGGCCGAGCAGCGGCGGGTGCTGACCGCTTTCCTGGCGGCGGCACAGAGCGGCGATTTCCGTACGCTGGCCGCGGTCCTGGCCCCGGATGTCGTCGCGATCAGCGACGGCGGCGGGGTGGTCCGCAGCGCGCTGCGGCCGATCCACGGCGCCGAGAAGGTGGGCCGCCTCTTCCACGGCCTGCTCACCCACCGGATGGCCACGATGACCGAGGTCGAGGTGGCGCCGGTGCTGGTGGCGGGCGGCGCCGGGATGCTGCTGCGGGGCCGGATGGACGGGGCCCCGGTGCGCAGCGTGCTCACCGTCGCCGTCGACGACGGGCGGATCACCGGGATCTTCCTGCAGCAGAACCCGGAGAAGGTCTTACTGGGTGACCTCTAGCAGGTGCTTGCGGTAGTGCGAGGCGAACGGCTCGGTGCCGTCGCCCAGCCGGTCGAGCAGCAGCCGGGCGGCCGCGTTCGCGTGGCCGACCAGGTCCTCCGGGTAACCGAACAGCGTCCGGTGCTCCTCGAACTCGTCCTCGTCGCGCAGCTCGACCAGCCCGGTCTCGCGGCGCCGGACCACGTCCAGGTCGAGGTCGACGATGTGCACCGTGTCACCCTCCCAGCGGGCCGGGGTGGTGATGTCGCAGTAGACCTCGCTGGTCCGCGGCGGCGGGTTGAACATCCCGGTCCACCAGGCCTGATGCGGGATGAGCAGGACGAACGGGATCTGCTCGACGGACGGGCGGCCGTGGTAGACCGACGCGGTGCCCTGCGTCACGCCGACCCAGACGCCCAGGTCGTCCTCGGCCAGCCGGCGGGCCGGATAGTCGCGATGCGCCGAACCGTCGTACTTCGTGTAGATGACCCGGACCATCTCGCTCGGCATGGGTGCACCCTAACGGTGCACCGGTTCTGTCGGTGGTCCCGGGTACGGTTCCTGGGTGCCCGCAGCTACCAAGAAGAAGGCGACCGCCGGAGAGCTCCTCGCCGCCGCCGTCGGCGCCGTCCCCGGCGGCTCCTCCCGCCCAGGTCAGCAGGCCATGGTCGAGGCGATCGACAAGGCCGTCAAGGACCGGACGCACCTGCTCGTCCAGGCCGGCACGGGCACCGGCAAGAGCCTGGGCTACCTGACCCCCGCGCTGCTGGTGGAGGGCCCCGTGGTGGTCTCCACCGCCACCCTCGCCCTGCAGAACCAGCTGGTCGAGCACGACCTGCCCCGGCTGGCCGCCGCGGTCGAGCCGGTCCTCGGGCGCAAGCCGAGCTTCGCCGTGCTGAAGGGCCGGCACCACTACCTCTGCATGGCCAAGCTGGAGCACGCCGACTCCGAGGCGGCGCCCACCGACACCCTCTTCGACGACGCCCCGGCGCCCAAGGCCGGGCAGTGGCTGGGCGAGGCCGGCAAGATCGGCAAGCAGGTGGTCCGGATCCGGAAGTGGGCGGACAAGACCCAGACCGGCGACCGGGACGAGCTGGACCCGGGTGTGGACGACAGCGCCTGGCGGGCGGTCTCGATGCCGGCCCGGGACTGCGTCGGCGCCGCCAAGTGTCCGTACGGGCAGGAGTGCTTCGCCGAGGCGTCCCGGGTGCGCGCCCGCGAGGCCGACATCGTGGTCACCAACCACAGCCTGCTCGCCGTCGACATGCTCGCCGAGCGGCACATCATCCCGCCGCACAAGCTGCTGGTCGTCGACGAGGCGCACGAGCTGGCCGAGCGGGTCTCGTCGGCGTCGCAGGCCGAGCTCACCCCGGACGCGATCGAGCGGGCCGGCCGCCGGGCCCGCACGCTGGTCCCGCCGGCCGCCGCCGAGGCGCTCGCCGAGGCGGCCGACGCGCTCACCGTCGGCCTGGCCGACGTGTCGGCCGGCCGGCTCACCGACGGGCTGCCGGAGCCGCTCCGTCAGGCGGTCACCCTGCTGGAGACGGCCACCCGGGCCGGCCTCACCGCGATCGGCGACATCAAGTCCGACGATCCCGACCCGGTTCGCAAGCAGCAGGCCAAGGCGGTCCTCGACGAGCTCTCCACGACCGCCCAGCGGCTGCTCGAGGAGGACGACTTCGACGTGGCCTGGGTGGAGAAATCCGACCTCGGCTCGGGGCGGCGGGCGCTCGTGGTGGCCCCGCTCTCGGTGGCCGGCACGCTCGGCCAGGCGCTCTACTCGGACCGCACCGTGGTGGCCGCCTCGGCGACGCTGACGCTGGGCGGCCGGTTCGACACCGTGGCCCGCTCGCTCGGGCTGCCGGTCGCCACCGCGGAGGCGTCCTCCGGGGACGGCTGGACGTCGCTCGACGTCGGTTCCCCGTTCGACTATCCGAAACAGGGGATTCTGTACGTCGCGGCGCACCTGCCCCGGCCGATGGCCTCCGGCCTGTCCGACGCCGCCGGCGAGGAGCTGCTGAAACTCGTGCAGGCGCTGGGCGGGCGGACGCTCGGGCTGTTCTCCTCACGCAAGGCGGCCACCCAGGCAGCCGAGCTGCTGCGGGCGAAAACCGACCTGCCGATCCTGCTGCAGGGCGACGAGACCCTGCCGATCCTGGTCCGCAAGTTCCGGGAGGAGCAGGCCAGCTGCCTGTTCGGGGTGATGTCGCTCTGGCAGGGCGTGGACGTGCCCGGCGACTCCTGCCAGCTCGTGGTGATCGACCGGCTGCCGTTCCCGCGGCCGGACGAGCCGCTGGCCGCCGCCCGCGCGGCCGCCGCCGACGCGGCCCGGCCCGGCTCCGGGTTCGCCTCGGTGAGCGTCCCGATCGCCGCGGTCCGGCTGGCTCAGGGCGTCGGCCGGCTGATCCGCTCGACCGGCGACAAGGGCGTGGTCGCGGTCCTCGACTCCCGTCTGGAGACGGCCCGCAGCTACGGCACGTTCCTGCGCAGGTCGCTGCCCCCGTTCTGGTACACGACGCGGTCCGAGGTCGCCATGGGCGCCCTCGCCCGCCTCGCCAAGAGCTGAGGAGACCCCGGTGAAACAGATCGCCTGCACGTTCCTGGTCGGGGTGGGCGGGGCGCTGCTGCTCCAGCTGCGCGACGACAAGGCGCCCTACTACCCGGACGTCTGGGGGCTGCCCGGCGGGGCGATCGAGGACGGCGAGACGCCCGGCGAGGCGGCGGCCCGGGAGCTGTGGGAGGAGGCCCAGGTCCGGGCGGAGGGCGAGCTGACCCTGTTCGCGCGGCAGGAGCTGCCGGCCGAGGGCCGGGTGAAGCACTACTTCTTCGGGCGGACCACGGCCACCCAGGCCGACGTCGTGCTCGGCGAGGGCGCGGCGATGGTGTTCGTGCCGGGGGACGAGGTGCCCGGGCGGCCGTTCACGCCGGGGACGGCGGAGATGATCGCGCGCTTCCTCGACTCCGAGGAGTACCGCGCGGCGGTGGCCGGCGCGGCCTGAGGCGGTCCGGCTCGCCGGGGTGCTCCGCTGACGGAGGGTTCGATTCGCGGAGCGTGGTTCGGGGGCGGCGGTGGTTAGGCGGGCTGTTCGGGGCGTGTCACCATGGCTGCCGTGACGGCGCCGGGAGAGACGATCGGGACGCCGGTGACTCCGCCGCGTCGGGAGCGCCGGTGGCGCTGGCCGGTCGCGGTGGTGGCCGGGTGGGTCGTGGCGCTGACCGGGATCTCGTGGTGGTCGGTGCGCAACGATCCGGCGACCGTGCCGGAGCAGCAGGACCTGCGGGCGGCGACGCCGGCGCTGCGGGCGGCGACCGGGACGGTGCTGGCCGCCGCGCAAAGCGGGCCGTGGGTGGTCCGGCTCGGCGCGCCGCGGACCGGGACGTGCGAGCTGACCCCGGTCCGGGACGGGGCGAGCGCCGGTCAGGACGTGTTCCTCTACGTGCCCGAGGGGCAGGCCCGGACCGCGCTGGACGCGGTGGCGGCGGCGCTGCCGGGCGGCTATCGGGCCGCGGTGGTGCCGACCCGCGCGGGGACCCGGTTGTCGCTGTTCGCCGATGCCGGGGACTTCATCGCGATCGAGGCGCGGGCGCAGGCCGCCGATCAGGTGCTGACGCTGACCGTGGACACCGGGTGCCGGCCCGGGACGCCGGGCGACGCCGGTGCGGCCGGCACGGCGCCGGGGGAGCCGGCGCCGGCCACGCTGACCGAGACCGTGGCGGCGCTCGGCGGGCCGGCCGGCGGGGGCGTCTCGGTGCAGGCGGTCCGGTGCCCGGCGGGCGGGACGGCGGCCACCTACCGGGCGACGGCCGGCCCCGCCGCGGACGGGCCGCGCGGGGTGCCCGGCGGGGTGACGCCGGTGTGGGCCGGGGCGGGCGGATGGGCGTACCGGAAAGGGCCTGAATCGGTCGTCGTCGACGCGTCCGGTGAGCGGTTGCAGGTCAGCGTGACCACCGGGTGTCGTGCCTGACGCGCAGCGTCAGTAGACGAGGGCCTGCGCGCCGTCCGACATGATCTCCTCGACGAAGACCGCGGCGCCGGCGATCCGGATGCCGGGCAGCACGTCCGCCGGGCCGATGTCGCGGCGGGCGGCGCACTGCGTGCAGGCGGTGATCCGGCCGGCCTCGAGCAGCACCTCGATCAGGTCGGGCAGCGGCGCGGCGTGCGGCAGCTCGAACTCGGCGGCCCGGCCGGGCAGGGCGAACCAGGTGGACTCGCCGGTCAGCCAGAGCGACACGTCGATCCCGGCGGTCGCGGCCGTGGTCGCCACGTTGAACGCCTGGTTGCAGCGTTCCGGGGCGTCGGCGCCGGCGGTGGCCTTGACGACCAGCAAACGTGCCATACGGGCCAGCATAAGATGGGCCGGACATGGTTACGGAGATCGGGTTCGTGAGCCTGCTGGTCGCCGGGATGGGCGCGCTGGCGGGCGGTTTCGGCTATTTGGCGATGCGTATTTCGAGGGGGCGTTGGTGAGCGGCGAGCAGGACAACCCATTGGGGCCGCCGCCGTGGCTGAACGCCCCGCCGGTCGACGCCTATCCCTACGAGGACACCCACGACCTGCGGGTCGGTCCCGACCTGCACCCGTCGCTGCTCGGGCTGCTGCCGTTCGTCGGCCTGTGGCGCGGGCGGGGCCAGGGCGGATTCCCGGCGGAGGAGGACTACAACTTCGCCCAGGAGATCCGGATCAGCCACGACGGGCGGGACTTCCTGCGCTACGAGTCGCGGGCCTGGCTGCTCGACGACGAGTCGCAGCCGCTCGGGCAGGCGCTCACCGAGTCCGGCTTCTGGCGGCCGGTGCTGGTCGACGGCCGGCCCGGCGACGAGATGGAAGCCACGATGATCCGGCCGGACGGCGTTGCCGAGCTGTACCTCGGCAAGGCGGCGACCACCCGGCTGGAGATGGGGACGGACGCGGTGGCGTACACGCCGTCCGGGCTGCACGTCACCGGCGGGCACCGGCTGTTCGGGATCGTGGACGCGGCGCTGCTCTACGCGCACGAGATCTCGATCGACAACAGCAAGCTGACGCCGCACATGTCGGCGCGGCTGCTCCGGATCGGCGGCTGAGGGACGCGTCTTTCGACGGGGAGCCGGTTGTCGGCTCCCCGTCGCACTCCCGCGGAGCCGGTCGGCGGCTCTCTTGACAAACCATTCCCGCTGCCGCGACACCGCCCGCACCCTTACAGATCTTTTTCCGGTACGACCGGCAGCCCTGTGGCGGCCGGCCCGCGATGCCCGGCCCGCTCCCGACCGCTACGCGTGTCGTGCGGGTCCGTGGGCACATCGCGAGGCCCCACCTGGCCACGGCCGCGACGCGAGTCATGGCGTCCGCCGTCCGCAATACCGTGCGTCGCGCCGCAGCCGTGCGTTGCTGGCCGGAATCGTGCGTCGCGCCGCAACCGCGCCCCGGCCGTAGCCTCGCGGTGTCCCCGAGGCGGACCCGCACGACACGCGCCACGGCCGTGCCCGGGCCGCAGCCTCGCGGGCCGGTCGCACAGAACCCCCAGTCGTACCAAAAAATGATTCGCAACAGTCCGAGCGGCAGCGAGAAAGCCTCTGGTCACCGCCGCAGCCGCCACGAACGGCCCGGCTGGCTCCCATGGGTGTGTCAATGCGCTTGACACACCCATGGGAGCCAGCCGGGGATCGCTCGCCGTGGCCGCTACCTCGACCAGCCGCGGGGCACCGCGCCGCACTCCCCAAGAACGCACCCGCAGCGGGTTGTCCACACACCCCGCGGCGGTTGTCCACAGGGTGCTCGCGGGATCTTGGCCGTTTCCGCCACGATGACCGATGGGCTGGCGCCCCCTGGGCGGGCGGGGACTCAGGAGTGGGGACCGGCGAGTTGCGACTGGCGGGTGGCGACGTGCCGGTTGCGACGGCGAGTTGGGACCTGCGGGTTGCGACCAGCGGGTTGCGACGGCGATGGGGGACTTGCGGGTTGCGACGGCGAGTTGCCACTGGAGAGTTGCGACCGCGAGTGGGACATGCGGGTTGCGACGGGTGAGTTGGGGCGCTGACGAGCGGGCTCAGAAGCCGAGCAGCCTCAGGAACCGGGCCGTCCACGGCGATCGCTTCCTGTTCACCCCGTCGAGCGTGACCACCTCGGCGAGACCGCGGACGGATGACGTGAGCCAGATCGTGTCCGCCGCGGCCAGCTCCGGCAGCGTGATCATTCGCTGGACCGGGCGCAGGCCCACCGACGGCGCCAGCGACAGCAGGTGCGCGGCGGTGATGCCGGGCAGGATGCCGGCCTCCTCCCACGGGACGGTGCCCAGCTCGTCGCCGGCCAGCCAGACCACCGACGCGGTCGGGGCCTCCAGCACCTGCCCCTCGATCGCGGTCCAGATCACGTCGTCGGCCCGGTGCCGGGCCGCCCAGCGGCGGGCCGCGAAGTTGGTGCCGTAGGACAGCGTCTTGGCGGTGGACAGCGACCACGGGGGCTGCCGCCCGGCGGACACGCCGAGGCCGGCGCTGAGCACCCGGATCCCGTCCCGGCGTTCGCGCAGCACCTGCTCCGGGATCGGGGTGACGCCGACGTGGAACAGGTTCCGGGTGTAGATGATCCGCATCACACCGGTCTGGCCGGCCGGGGGCGTGACCGGGGGCGGCGGGGGCAGGCCGAGCAGCGCGGCGGACCTTGCCAGCCGGTCGAGATGCTGGTCGAGCAGCCAGGGGCCGGACGGGCGCAGGTGCAGGGTCTCGAACACCCCGTCGCCCATCAGATCGGCCGGGGACACCAGGATCTGCTCGTTCATCACCGTGAAACTAGCGAACTATGCTCGTGGGGTGTCCGCCACTTCGCTTGCCGCCATGCTCCGCGAGCGCGGCCTGCGGCTCACCCCGCAGCGCCAGCTGATCCTGGAGGCGGTGCACGAGCTCGGTCACGCGACCCCCGAGACGGTGCACAACGCGGTCCGGGAGCGGGTCGCCGGCGTCAACATCACCACCGTCTACCGGACGTTGGAGCTGCTGGAAGAGCTCGGCCTGGTCAACCACACCCATCTCTCGCACGGTTCGCCGACCTACCATCCGGCCGGCGAGGACCAGCATGTGCACCTGGTCTGCCGGTCCTGCGGGTCGATCGAGGAGATGGATCCGGCGGTGCTGCTGCCGGTCTGTGACCGGCTGCGCGACGAGCGCGCCTTCCGGGTCGACGTCGGGCACGTCTCCCTGTTCGGGGTCTGCGGCAAGTGCAAGGAGTCGGAGTGACCGTGATCATGGTCGAGGATCTCGACCCGAGTTCGGCGGACGCGGGCGTGCCCGCCCATTTCGGTGACCCGATGAAGGAGCAGCGGCTCCTGGAGACCGCGGTCGGCCTGGTCGACCGGTCGAACCGGGAGGTGCTCGCCGTTCCGGGCGACGAGCGCGCGAGCTGGTTGCACACGCTGACCACGCAGCATCTCTCCGCGATCTCGGCGAATCAGGGCAGTGAGCTGCTGGTGCTGTCGCCGCACGGGCATGTGGAACACCACGCGTTCGTCACCGAGGACGGGACGACGGCGTGGCTGGACACCGAGCCGGGTGCGGGCGCCGGTCTGCTGAAGTATCTGGAGATGATGCGGTTCTTCACTCGGGTCGAGCCGCGCGACGCGACGTCCGAGATCGCCGTGTTGTCCCTGATCGGCCCGGCCGCCGCGGACCTCTTCCCGGAGCTCGCGGCACCCCGGATCGGCGCGGTGCCGGGTCCCAAGTTCGCCGCCGGGTCCGTGCCGCCCGAGGCCACGGCGCGCTATGACGTACGACCGTTCGAGGGCGGCCTGGCTCGCCGGGTCCCGCTGGGGGTGGACCTGCTGGTCCCCCGGCACGCGAAGACCTCGGTGATCGAGAAGCTCGGCGTGCCCCGGGCCGGCCTGTGGGCGTACGAGGCGATCCGGGTCGCCGCCCGGACGCCGCGCCTGGGTCACGAGACCGATCACAAGACGATCCCCGCCGAGGCGGAGTTCCAGGCCACCGCGGTGCACCTGGACAAGGGTTGCTACCGGGGGCAGGAGACCATCGCCCGGGTGCACCACCTGGGCCGCCCGCCGCGCCGCCTGGTGCTGCTGCACCTGGACGGGGTGGCCACCGATCACCCGCCGGCGCACGGCACCCCGGTCGAGCTGGACGGGCGGGCGGTCGGGTTCGTCGGGACCGCGGTGCGGCACCACGAGCTGGGGATGGTCGCGCTGGCGGTGGTGAAGCGGAACGTGGCCGACGACGCCCGGCTGACGGTGGGCGAGTCGGCGGCGGCGATCGACAGCTGACGGCGGAGGAGCCGGCGGCCGACGGCGACCAGTCGGCGGGCGGCCGGCGTACCGGGAAGCGGTTTTTTCCGCATCGGGAGGAGCGGCCCGCGGCGTGGCAGGATGACCGGCATGACCGGCACCTTGATCACCGTCGCCCCGACCGGCGCGGAGAGCAGCAAGGCGGACGTGCCGGCTCTGCCAGTGACCCTGGACGAGCTGGTCGCCACCGCGAAAGAGTGTGAGGCGCTGGGCGCCTCGATCATCCACGTGCACATCCGGGACGCGGACGCCCGGCCGACCCTGGACCAGGGCCGGCTGCGGGCCACCGTGGCCGCGCTGCGCGAGTCGACCGGGCTGATCGTGCAGCTCTCGTCGGGCGGCGCGGTGACCGACCCGGAGGCCGATCGGCTGGCCGTGCTGGACGCGGCCCCGGAGATGGCCTCCTGCACGATGGGCACCGTCAACTTCGGCGACGACGTCTTCCTGAACCGCTGGGAGTTCATCGTCGGCCTGCACACCCGGATGCAGGAGCGCGGCATCGTCCCGGAGTACGAGATCTTCGACCTGGGCCAGCTCACCACCCTGCAGCGGCTGCTCAGCAAGCACGGGCTGCCGTTCGGCGGGCACGTGCACGTCGACCTGGTGATGGGGGTGCCCGGCGGGATGCCCGGCACCGCGGCCGCCCTGGTCGCCTGCGAGCAGGCGATCCGTGACCTGCCGGCCGGCACCACGTTCTCGGCGACCGGGATCGGGCGCAGCACCATCCCGGTGATGCTGGCCTCGCTGTCCGCCGGCGGCCACCTGCGGGTCGGCATGGAGGACACCATCACGTACGCCAAGGGCCGTCCCGTCGAGTCGAACATGCAGCTGGTGGCCCGCGCCGTCGGCTTCGCCCAGCTGGCCCAGCGTCCGCCGCTGACCCCGGCCCAGGCGCGCGAGCTGCTCGGGGTGCCGGCCCGGTGACCATCGTCGCGGAGGTGGTCCGCTCCGGCTTCGTGGAGAGCGTGCACCACGGGATCGTCGCGCTGACCGGCCGGCCCGGCGTGGGGGACACCGGCAGCCCGTTCTTCCCGCGCTCGTCGAACAAGCCGTTGCAGACCGTCGGCATGCTGCGCAGCGGCCTGGTCCCGCGGGAGTTCGCCGATCTGGCGATGGCCAGCGCCAGCCACGACGGCGAGCCGTTCCACGTGGAGCGGGTGACCGCCATGCTGGCCGCTGCCGGGCTCGGGCCGGAGGCGCTGCGCTGCCCGGCCGACCTGCCGCTCGGGGAGACGGCGAAGCGGGCGTACCTGCGGACCGGCGGGGAGCCGGCGCCGGTCCTGATGAACTGTTCCGGCAAGCACGCCGGGATGCTGGCCACCTGTGTGGCGAACGGGTGGGACCTGGAGTCGTACCTGGACCCCAAGCACCCGTTGCAGGTGGCGCTCGCCGACGCGGTGAGCGAGCTGGCCGGCGAGCCGATCGCCGCGGCCGGGGTGGACGGCTGTGGCGCGCCGGTGCTGGCGATCTCGCCGGACGCGCTGGCCCGGGCCTTCCTGCGGCTGGTCGAGGCGGCGCCGGGTACCCCGGAACGCCAGGTGGCGGACGCGATGCGGGCCCGTCCGGAGCTGGTGGCCGGCCCCGAGTCGGAGGACACCGTGCTGATGCGCGCGGTCCCCGGCCTGCTGGTGAAGCGGGGCGCGGACGGGGTGTCCGCGGCCGCCCTGCCGGGCGTCGGCGGGATCGCGGTGAAGATCTCCGACGGCAGCGCCCGGGCACGGGTGCCGGTGCTGCTCGCGGCCCTGCGGAAGCTCGGGGTGGAGCCGCCGCTGATCGAGGAGCCGGTGCTGGGTGGCGGCCGCCCGGTCGGCGAGGTCCGCGCGGTCTGGTAGGGGTCACCCTGAGTTTCCTCCGGGTGACGCGCTTCACGCTAGCTCCTGTTAGCACTTTGCTTGCAGGAGCTAGCACCGCGAGCTAACTTGGGGACATGGCCAACAAGGACCTGCCCCAGGACATCGGGACGTTCATCCGCGACCTGAGGCAGACCGCGAAGATCTCGCTGCGGCAGCTCGCCGACAAGGCGGGGGTGAGCAACCCCTACCTCAGCCAGATCGAGCGTGGCCTCCGCAAGCCGAGCGCCGAGGTGCTGCAGCAGATCGCCAGCGCCTTGCGTGTGTCGACACCCGCGATGTACCTGCGGGCCGGATTGCTCGATGGCGAGGGCCAGCAGGGCGTGCTGGCGGCCATCGCGGTCGACCCGGAGCTCACGATCGCGCAGAAGCAGTCCCTGTCGCAGATCTACGAGACGTTCCGCAATGAGAACGCTCGGAACGCGCCACCGCCGTCAGAGACCACGTCGGACACCGACGCGGACGACGCGCCCCGGACCACCCCGATCGCCGAGGAGACGAAATGACCGAGCAGACCAAGACCAAGATCCCGGCCCCGCTCTACGCCGCCGCCGGCGCCGGTGACCTGGCCTACCAGCAGCTGCGCAAGCTGCCGGCCGTGCTGACCGAGCTCAGCGACCGCGCCGTCGCCTCGCTGCGCACCGCCAACGTGCAGGCCGGCGACCTGCAGAAGAAGGCGGCCGCCCAGGCCACCGCGCTGCAGGAGAAGGCCGCCACCGCGGACTTCGCCGCGATCCGCAGCAACGCGCAGACCGCCGCCACCGCGTTTGCCCAGATCGCCCAGGAGCGGGCCGTCGCGGCCTACGTCGCCCTGGTCGCCCGCGGCGAGAAGGTGGTCGGCACCGGCATCGTCGAGTCGGCCGACGTGGTGAACGCGGACATCGAGACCACCGAGCAGCCGAAGGCTGTCGAGGCCGCCGTCGAGGAGGCCAAGGCCGTCGAGGCCGCCGCCACCCCGAAGCCGCGCAAGCGGGCCAAGGCCACCCCGGCCCCGAAGCCGGCCGAGTAAGCACCCCGACATGATCCGCGGGCCCCGGCGTTGCCGGGGCCCGCGGCATAGACTCTCCGGCATGGCACTCTCCGCGCCGATCTTCGCCTTCGCCGTCCAGGCCTATATCCAGTTCGCGATCCTGCTGGTCGCCCTGATCCTGGAGACGGTGGCGTTCGTGCACTGCCTGACCCAGCGGGGCGCGGGCTTCCAGGCGCTCGGCACCCTGCCCAAGGGCGCCTGGGCCGCGATCATCGGGGTCTGCCTGCTGCTCACCTACTGGGGCCAGTCCGCTCTGGGCATCTTCGGCCTGATCGGCATCGCGGCCGCGCTGATCTACCTGCTGGACGTGCGGCCCGGGCTCAAGGACATCGCGGACGGCAAGGGCTTCTGGTGACCCGGTCGCTTCGCGTGGCGGTCCGGTGAGGGGGCGCTTCGGGCCGCCGCCGCCGGACGGCGGGCCGCGCCTGCAGCGCGCCGATCGGACCGGACCGCGGTCTGGTCGCCCGACGCTGCCGGGTCCGGCCACCGAGCTGGTCACTCTTCCCTCCGGGGTACGCGTCGAGCAGCTGATCACCGGCGCCGGCAGCCCGATGACGGTGTTCGCGCACGGCCTGGCCGGGGACATCGCCGGGACCCGCCCGCTGGGCAGCGCGGTGGCCGGCCGCCGGGTCTTCTTCCAGTTCCGCGGGCACGGCCGCTCCGACGCGCCGCCCGGCCCGTGGACCTTCGGCGACCTGGCGAGCGACCTGCGCGGCGTGGCCGACCTGGCCGGCGCGACCCGGGCGCTCGGGGTCAGCATGGGCGCCGGCGCGCTGTGCCGGCTGCTCGCCGAGACCCCGGACCGGTTCGAGCGGGTGGTGCTCTTCCTGCCCGCCCCGCTGGACGGGCACCGTCCGGCGGCCGCGGCGCAGCGCCTGGACCGGCTGCTCGCCTCGGTCGAGTCCGGCGAGGCCGCGATGATCGCCGACGCGGTCGAGGCGGAGTTGCCGCCGTCGGTGCGGAACACCCCGGCCGGCTGGAGCTATCTGCGGCAGCGCGTCGACCAGTTGCAGCGCGACGGGCTCTCCGCGGAGCTGGCCACGCTCTGGACCAGCCCGGCGTTGCCGGACGAGTCGCTGCTCAAGGCGTTCCGGGGTCGTGCCCTGGTGCTCGGCTGCCTGGGCGACGAGATCCATCCGGCGGGGTGGGCGGAGCGGCTGGCCGAGCTGCTCGGCGCGGAGCTGGAGATCTACGACCGCCCGACGGTCATGTGGACGAACCGGAACGAGCTGCGCGACCGGGTCTCGGCGTTCCTGAACGACTGAGCGCGGGGCGCCGGTCGCGGCGACGCTCGTCCCCGCGAGCAGCCGCTCGGCGTGCGGTGCCGTCCCCGCGATCAGCCGCTCGGCGGGGCGGTGCCCGGAGGTGCGAGTCGCTGGTCGCCGGGGCGGTGCCCGGAGGCGCGAGTTGCTGCTCGCCGGGGCGGTGCCCGGAGGTGCGAGTCGCTGGTCGCCGGGGCGGTGCCCGGGGGTGCGAGTTGCCCGTCGCCGGGGCGGTGCTTACCGCGTACGCAAAGTGAAATGTCCCGAAAGCCGTAACTTTTGGCGTTGTCGAGCGGTGAACTCGACGTGCTGTTGTCTCCTAAATCCGTTTTTATTGGGGTTCTCGCGATCGGCCTGCCCTTCGCCGTCGTGGTCGGCTGGGCGCTGGGCACCCCGAAGGCGCGACCCGTGGCGGCCGCGGAGACCGGCGGCACCGGTGGCAGCGACGCCCTCGGCGTGGCCCCGCCGCACACCAGACAGTCCCCGGACGGCTACGCCGGACGCCCGGGCCGCCCGGCGGGCGACGCGCCGCCCCCGGTCGTGGTGGTCAGCAGCACCGTGATCACCAAGACCGTCACGGTGCCCGCCTCGGCGCCTCCGGTCACCGCCGCCACCTCGTCGCCGCCGCCGATCCTGAGCATGCCGCCGGTGCCCACCCCGACCCAGATCACCGGGCCGCCGGAACCCACCCCGACCCCGTCGGACAGCGTCCCGCCGAGCACCGGCGACACCACCGACCCGAGCGCGCCGCCCGCCCCCTGATCGACAGGCACGACTAAGCTGCCGGGTCGTGAAGGAAGATCCGCAACGCCCGCTGGCCGCGGTTCGCCAGTTCGCCACCGGGGTCGGTCTGCTCGGCCGCGGCCTCGGCCTGGTGCTGAGCAGTCCGCGGCTGCTCGGCCTGGGCCTGCTCCCGGCACTGCTCTCCGGCGTGCTCTACACGATCGGCCTGGTCGTCCTGATCCGCTTCCTGCCGGACCTCTCCGAGCAGGTCACCTGGTTCGCCGACGACTGGTCCGGCTTCTGGCGCGACTTCGTCGAGGTGCTGGCCGGCGCCGGGCTGCTCGGCCTGACCCTGCTGCTCGGCGTCCTCACCTTCACCGCGGTCACCCTGCTGATCGGTGACCCGTTCTACGAGAAGATCTCCGAGCTGGTCGAGGACCGCTACGGCGGCGTCCCGGAAGCGGTCGAGGTCGGCTTCTGGAGCGCGCTGCGCCGCAGCCTGGCCGACTCGCTGCGGCTGATCGGCCTCAGCATCCTGGCCGGCGTCCCGCTCTTCGCGCTCGGCTTCGTCCCGGTGATCGGCCAGACGGTGGTCCCGGTCCTGGCCGGCGCGGTCGGCGGCTGGCTGCTGGCGCTGGAGCTCACCGGCGTCCCGTTCCAGCGCCGCGGCCAGCGGCTCCGGCACCGCCGCGCGGTCCTGGCCGCCAACGTCCCGCTGACGCTCGGCTTCGGCGGCGCGGTCTTCTGCACGTTCCTGATCCCGCTCGGCGCGATCTTCCTGATGCCGGCCGCGATCGCCGGCGCGACGCTGCTGGCCCGCCGAGCCCTGGGCAAGCCGATCGAGATCACCACCACAAGTTCCCTCTGAAACCCATTTCCGGTACGCCCGGAGCGCCCGCCGCGCGGCCGGTCCCGTGGCCGGACGCTCCGCGAGGCCCGCTTGGGGCCGGCCGTGACGCGCTCCCTCTCCCGGCTGGCCCTCACGGGTGTCTGACCGGTCTTGAGACACCTGCACAGGCCAGCCCGATGGGTACCGCTGGGATGGACAGGTGGGTCGGTTCCAGCTGCTCGCGGGCGCCTCTGATCGTGGTGTCCGAATCGGTGCGGACGTGGGACGGCAGGGCCACTGCCCAGTCCCCGCCCGCCGGCGTTTCAAGGGGTCGTTGCAACGCGTTGGGACGGCAGGGCCACCTCCCAGTCCCCGCCCGCTGGCGGTTTCAGGGGGTCGTTGCAACGCGTTGGGACGGCAGGGCCACCTCCCAGTCCCCGCCCGCCGGCGGTTTCAAGGGGTCGTTGCAACGCGTTGGGACAGCAGGGCCACTTCCCAGTCCCCGCCCGCCCAGGGGGAGCCGCCCGAAGACAGTGTCGCGCGGAGAGTGGATCGCCCGGGACGGGGCTGTGGATGACGTGCTGGTGTGGATAACCTGCCACGTCGATCGGCCGGCCCAGGCAGCATCCGTGGCCAGCCGTTGCGGGCGTCGCGGAACTCGGGTGCGGCTTCCGGGACGGGCTGGCAGAGTCCGGCCCGGACTGTGCCGTTTCGAGGTCGCCGGGAGGTTCGTGGTGCGGGTCGAGCTGGTCGAAGGGGACATCACCGCGCAGCGGGTGGACGCGATCGTGAACGCGGCCAACTCGTCGCTGCTGGGCGGCGGCGGGGTGGACGGCGCGATCCACCGCAAGGGCGGGCCGGAGATCCTGGCCGAGACCCGGGCGTTGCGCGCCTCCCGATACGGCCGCGGGCTGCCGGTCGGCCAGGCCGTCGCGACGACCGCGGGGCGGCTGCCGGCGCGCTGGGTGATCCACACGGTCGGGCCGGTGTTCAGCGCCACCGAGGACCGTGCGGACCTGCTCCGGTCCTGCTACGCCTCCTCGCTGCGGGTCGCGGACGAGCTCGGCGCGGCGACGGTCGCGTTTCCGCTGATCTCGGCCGGGATCTATCGGTGGCCGGTGGAGGACGCGGTCCGGCAGGCGTTGAGCGTGCTGCGCCCGTTCGAGCCGGTGCGCCTGACGACGGCATATCTGGTGCTTTTCGGTACGGAGACCGCTGCCGTGGCCCGGTCCGTCGCTGATTCCCCGGCGTGAGTTCGCTGCCACCGGCCGGTGCGGGGGCGGTGGGCGTACCCCAAATCTGCGGGGATGGAGCCGAGCGGACTTCGCGGAAGGGATGGGGTTGCGGGCGCGGTGGGCGTACCCCAAATCTGCGGGAGGGAGCCGAGCGGACCTCGCGGAAGGGATGGGGTTGCGGGCGCCCGAGGCGAACGCGGTCAGGCGGAGTCGCGGACGATCAGCTCGGTGGGCAGGACGACCGACTCCGGGATCTCGTCGCCGTTGATCAGCAGGAGCATCTGGCGGGCCAGGGTGCGGCCCATCTCGCCGATCGGCTGGCGGACCGTGGTGAGCGGCGGGTCGCTGTAGCGGCTGATCTCGAAGTCGTCGAAGCCGATCACCGCGACGTCGCCGGAGACCTGGCGGCCGGCCTCGCGCAGGGCCATCAGCGCGCCGTGCGCCATCAGGTCGGAGGCGACGAAGACCGCGTCCAGCTCCGGGTCCCGGGCGAGCAGCGCGCGCATCCCGGTGATGCCGGACTCGCGGGTGAAGTCGCCCTCGACGACCAGCTCGGGGAGGCCGGCGGCGCGGAGCGTGGCGGTGTAGCCGGCCAGGCGCTCGACGCCGGCCACCATGTCCTGCGGGCCGGCGATGGTGGCGATCCGGCGGCGGCCGCCGGCGATCAGATGGCGGACCGCGGCGGCCACCCCGCCGGCGTGGTCGACGTCGACGTAGGGGACCGGGGGCTCGGCGGTCATCGGGCGGCCGCTGCAGATCACCGGGATGCCGCGGCGGGCCAGCGCGCCGGGGAGCGGGTCGGCGCCGTGGATCGAGGCGAACACGACCCCGTCGACGTGGCCGGCGACCGCGTAGCGCTCCACCCGGTGGTGGCCGGCCTCGGAGCCGGTCATCATCAGCACCAGCTGCTTGTCGGCCGCCTCCAGCTCCATCCCGACGCCGCGGATGATCGCCGGGAAGAACAGGTCGTCGGAGAAGACCCGGTTCGCCGTCTCCGGCAGGATCAGGGCGACCGAGTCGGTCCGCTGGGTGACCAGGCTGCGGGCCGCCTGGTTGGGCACGTAACCCAGCTCGTCGACGGCCCGGTTGACCGCCTCCCGGATGGTGGCGGCCACCGTGGTGGAGCCGTTGACGACGCGGGAGACGGTGGCTCGGGACACCCCGGCGCGCCGGGCCACCGCTTCCAGGGTGGGCCGCTCCCGCGTCGTCACAAATCGCTCCTTACGAAAGCCCGTTGCGCTTGATCACCTCGCGGTACCACTTCGCGCTGTCCTTGAGCACCCGCTGCTGCGTCGTGTAGTCGACGTGCACGATACCGAAACGCTTCGCGTATCCCTCGGCCCATTCGAAGTTGTCCATCAGGGACCAGAGGAAGTATCCCCGCAGATCCACTCCGGCGGCCAGAGCGTCGTGGCAGGCGCGCAGGTGACCGTCCACGTAATCGATCCGGCGGTGGTCCGCGACCTCGCCCGTGGGGCCGGGGCCCTCCGGGAACGCCGCGCCGTTCTCGGTGATCATCAGCGGGGTGCCCGGGTAGTCCCGGTGGATGCGGGTGAGCAGGCGGGTCAGGGCGGCCGGCTCGATCGGCCAGTTCATGTCGGTGACCGGGCCGACCGGCGGGCGGAACGCGATGCCCTCGCTGCCCGGGTAGGACAGGTCGCCGGGGGCGCCGGGCTTCGCCGAGACGTACGCCGGGTTGTAGAAGTTGATCCCCAGCACGTCGATCGGCTGGTTGATGATCGCCAGGTCGCCGTCCTTGAGGTAGGACAGGTCGGTCAGCCGGGCGATGTGCTGGAGGACGTCGGCCGGGTACTCGCCGCGCAGCAGCGGGTCGAAGAAGATCCGGTTGGCCAGCCCGTCGATCAGCCGGGCGGCGTCCCGGTCGGCCGCGCTCTCCGGGTCCACCGGGTAGACCTCGCACGGGTTCAGCGTGATGCTGACCCGCTGCGCGCCGGCCGCCCGCAGCGCCTGCACGGCCAGGCCGTGGCCGAGGTTCAGGTGGTGGACGGCGGCCAGCGCCTTGGCCGGGTCCTGCACGCCGGGGGCGTGGATGCCGGAGCCGTAGCCCAGGTAGGCCGAGCACCACGGCTCGTTCAGGGTGGTCCAGGTGTTCACCCGGTCGCCGAGCCGGCGGTAGACCACCTCGGCGTACTCGCCGAACGCCTCGGCGGTCTCCCGGTTCGCCCAGCCGCCGCGGTCCTCCAGGGTCTGTGGGAGGTCCCAGTGGTAGAGCGTGACGACCGGGTCGATGCCCTTGCCGAGCAGCTCGTCGGTGAGCCGGTCGTAGAAGTCCAGACCCTTGGTGTTGACCGGGCCGGTGCCGTCCGGGCGGACCCGGGGCCAGGCCACCGAGAACCGGTACGACGCCAGGCCGAGGTCGGCCATCAGCGCCACGTCGTCGACGTACCGGTGGTAGTGGTCGCAGGCGATGTCGCCGGTGTGCCCGGCGAACACCTTGCCGGGCGTACGGCTGAAGGTGTCCCAGATGGACGGGCCGCGACCGTCCTCCCGTGCCGCGCCCTCGATCTGGTACGAGGCCGTGGCCGCACCCCAGACGAAGCCGTCGGGAAAGGTGATCCCCGCACGCGCCGGCTGCGCCGACGTGGACGTGACGGTTGCCGTCATGTCTTCACCGCTTCCTGTTCCGCATCATTCGCATGATCTAGTCCCGTGAACTTAACCGGTTCATCTTACGAGACGGAATAGATACCTGGGCGTCATCTATCGCCGGCGGAGCCTGAGCGGCTCCGCTTCGAGGTGGGAGGACCGGCCGGAGCCGGGGTCAACCGGTGCGGAGGGCCTGGATCAGACGGGGGTCGCCGCTGACCGCGAGCTGGTCGGTGCGTTTCCGGCCCATTAGGGCCAGCTGCAGGTCGCTGGCGGTGCCGATCGCCTTGGCCCGGGCGTGGTGGTCGTCGGAGTCCAGGATCGTGCCGGTGTCCAGCAGCGCGATCCCGGCGCCGCGGAGCCGGACGAACCACTCGGTCTCGGCGTCCGTGCCGACCAGGTGCACCACCCCGTGCAGGTCGGTCGGGCCCTGCCGCTTGCCGGCCGGCAGCCAGGTGTCCAGGATCTCGCCGACCCCGTCGGTGGCCAGCTTGGTCTCGATCGGGGTGGGCCGGCCGGCCGCCGCCTCGGCGTCCCAGCGGTGCACCGAGATCTCGTGGGCGATCCGGCGGTCCCAGAACGCCGCCCGTTTCGGCTGCGGCGCCCAGTTCCACGCCGGGAAGTCCGGATCGAGCGCCTCCAGCGTCTCGATCGTGCCGGTCAGCTCGCGGCGCAGCTGGTCGAGGGCCTCGTCCCAGTCCGGCGGCGGGTCGGCGCCGGGCGCCACCTCCGGGTGACCGGTCACCCCGCGGGCCACCGTGGCGCGCACCCAGCGCAGCGTGCCGGTGACGTGGTGGGCCAGGTCGGCGGTGGTCCAGTCGGGGATGCCGGGCACCGGGACGCCGGGCCCGGTCTCGGTGACCGCGTCCCACAGGGCCGGGCCGTCGGCGCGCAGCGCCGCCAGCCAGAAGTCCTTCGTCGCGTGCAACCTGTTCATCGCAGTCTCCCGCTCGGCCGGACCGCCGGTGAATCACTCTGCCCGATGAGCTTAGGGTGAACGTCGTGACTGACACATCCCCGACTGCGGACCGAATGCTGGCGGCGTACACGACGCTACGCCTCGGCGGGCCGGCCGGCACGGTGACCGTCGCGGTCGACACCGGCGAGGCGGTCGCCGCGGTGCGGCGCGCCACGGCCGAGGGACGCCCGCTGCTGGTCCTGGCCGGCGGCAGCAACGTGGTGATCGGCGACGCCGGCTTCGCCGGCGAGGTGCTGCTGCTGCGCGACCGCGGGGTCGAGGTGGTCTCCGAGGGCGCTGGCGAGGTGCTGGTCAGGGTCGCCTCCGGCGAGCCCTGGGACGAGTTCGTCGGGTACGCGGTGAGCAACGGCTGGTCCGGCGTGGAGTGCCTGTCCGGTATCCCGGGCGCGGCCGGCTCCACCCCGATCCAGAACGTCGGCGCCTACGGCCAGGAGGTGGCGCACACCATCGCGGCGGTGCACGCCTACGACCGGATCGACGACGTGCAGCGGGAGATGACCCCGGCGGAGTGCCGGTTCGGGTACCGCTCCAGCGTGTTCAAGCACAACGACCGTTACCTGGTCACCGCGGTCGACTTCCGGCTGACCACGGAAAACCTGTCGAGCCCGATCCGGTACGCCGAGCTGGCCCGCCAGCTGGGTGTCGAGGCGGGCGACCGGGTGCCGCTGGAGCTCGCCCGGGAGACCGTGCTCAAGCTGCGCGCCGGCAAGGGCATGGTGCTCGACCCGGAGGACCGGGACACCTGGTCGGTCGGCTCGTTCTTCACCAACCCGGTGGTCCCGGCCGGCTTCTTCGCGGAGCTGACCGCGGCCCGCGGCGAGATGCCGCACTGGCCGGGCGCGGACGGGACGGTGAAGATCCCGGCGGCCTGGCTGATCGAGCAGGCCGGCTTCCCGAAGGGATTCGCCGGCGCCGGGGTGGCCATCTCCGGCAAGCACACGCTGGCGCTGACCAACCGGGGCGGCGGGAACACCGCGGCGCTGCTCGATCTGGCCCGGACCATCCGGGACGGGGTGCGCGACCGGTTCGGCGTCGAGCTGCACCCCGAGCCCGTGCTGGTCAACTGCGAGCTCTGACCGGCGAACCGGTTCAGCGCCAGCCGAACACCTGGGTGTAGTAGGGCGTCCCGTCCGCGGCGTAGACGATGGCCGCGCCGATCGACCGGGCCCCGCAGTTGAGGATGTTGGCCCGGTGCCCCGGGCTGGCCATCCAGGCGGCCATCACCTCGCGCGCGGTCGGGTAGCCCCAGGCGATGTTCTCCCCGGCCGGCGCCTGGTAGCCGGCCCGCTCGGCGCGCATCGCGAACGTCGAGCCGTCCCGCCACACGTGGCTGAACAGCCGGGTCCGGGCCATGTAGTAGGACTGTGCGACGGACGCCAGGATCAGCTCGTGGTCGACCCCGAGCCGCGGGCAGCCGGCTCGCGCCCGCTCCCGGTTGGTCAGCCGGATGACCTGGTGCATCAGCGTGCGGGCGCGGGCCTTCTCCGGATCCGGGGTGGCCGCGCCGGCCGGCGCCGCGGCGATGTTCGGCGTGATCGGCGCGGCCGGGGTGCGCGGGGCCGTCGCCGGACCGGGTGACCCGTCCGGCGGCGTCGGCGAGGCGGTGACCGCCGGCGAGGGGTGGCCCGGCGGCCGGCCGGGGATCACCGGCCCCTGAGCGTGCACCGCGTGCGGGAGCGCGAACAGCGCGGCGGGCAGGGCGAGCAGTGCGGGCGCGGCCGCGAGCGCGGAGGCGCGACGTACCACCTTGTCGAACACGGGTTTCCTCCCGGATCCGTGGTGGACGCCGATTCGTCCACCAGGGATATCGGACCCCTTACTTCGCTGCGTGTCACATCTTTCCCGGAACGGCGGAAATGTCGTACTAGAAATGAAATGCTGGGGGGATGGGTGGTCCAGCGGCGTCCCGCGGATCTTGCCCACTGATCCTGGTGGACCGGCCGGTGTGCCGGGCCTTTGCCCGCTAAACTGTCACTGTCCGTAAATAGGCGATGACATCACGCTATGGTGTTTTTGCGCCTTTGGATTCTCCCGTCCGCGATTCGCGCGGGCGGTGCCAGGCAAGACACCGACTTCCCGGCGCGCCATCGCGCGAGGGGATCGACCGTGCCCGGAAACGGGCGCGAGCACGGGTTGGGGGCAGGGTGAGCACACGATGAGTCGCCTACTCGTGGTCGAGGACGACCCGGACATCGCACTCGCTCTGCGGCTGCTGTTCAGCCGGGCCGGGTACGAGGTCGCCCACGCCGCGGACGGCCGGTCCGGTCTCAAGGAGGCGTACGCCGAGCATCCCGATCTGGTGGTGCTCGACGTCGGCCTGCCGGAGATGGACGGCTGGCAGGTGCTGGAGCGGCTCCGGGACGTGTCCGACGTGCCGGTGCTGGTCCTCACCGCGCACGGGCAGGAAGCGGAGAAGGTCCGCGGCCTGCGCGGCGGCGCCGACGACTACCTGACCAAGCCGTTCGCCAACAACGAGCTGCTGGCCCGGGTGGAGGCGCTGCTGCGCCGCTCGTCCAGCGGGCAGAACAGCTGGGCCAGCCAGATCTACGACGACGGCCTGGTGCACCTGGACCCGACCAAGCGTCGCGTCTACGTCAAGGGCGAGGAGAAGCGGCTCACGCCGACCGAATTCCGCCTGCTCAACGCGCTGGTGCGGCATGCCGGCGCGGTGCTCTCGCCGAACCAGCTGCTGACCCAGGCGTGGGACGACCCGACCGGCATCGGCCAGGAGCGGGTCAAGTTCGCGGTGCTGCGGCTGCGGCGCAAGCTCGGCTGGTCCGATCCCGACGAATCGCCGATCGAGTCGGTTCGTGGGTTCGGCTACCGCTACCGCCGTCCGGGCGGAGAAGCCTGACCTTCGCCCCAGCCGGGGCCCGAACGGCTGGCGGCCAGGAGAAAAAGGCGTACCGGGCGAGTCTTCTCAGTTGGCGCGCGCAGGGGTCGATGAGGGCTGTGAAGCCGAGCAGGAGGAGTTGACGTGGAAGACCTTGGCGAGATCGTCGGCGAATTCCTCATGGAGTCGCACGAGAACCTGGACCAGATCGACCGGGACCTCGTGAGCCTCGAGCAGGAACCGGGTTCGCGTGACCTGATCTCGCGAATCTTCCGGGCGATCCACACGATCAAGGGCACCAGCGGGTTCCTGGCCTTCTCCCGGCTGGAGAAGCTGGCCCACGCCGGTGAGTCGCTGCTGTCCCGGTTGCGGGACGGCGTCCAGCCGGTCACCCCGGAGACCATCACCGTTCTGTTGCTCTGCATCGACGGCGTCCGCTCGCTGCTCTCCTCGATCGAGGAGAAGGGCACCGAGGACGAGGTCGACATCGACAGCATGATCGTCCGGATCAAGGCGCAGATGGACGCGCCGGCCGACGGCGCCCCCGCCGCGGCCCCGGCGGCCGCTCCGGCCGCGCCCGCGCCGGAGGCCGAGGCCACGGTGTCGGTCGAGACGGAGACGCCGGCCGCGCCCCGCCCGGCCCCGGAGCCGGTCGCCGAGCAGCGGCAGCCGATCGGCCAGATCCTGGTCGAAGCCGGCGCCGCGCAGCCCGCCGACGTCACCTCGGCGCTGCAGCAGCAGATCGAGGGCGACGAGCGCAAGCTCGGCACGATCCTGCTGGAGGAGGGCAAGACGCAGCCGGCCGCGGTCAGCGAGGCGCTGCAGTCGCAGGCCCCGAAGCGGAGCATCGCGGACAGCGCCATCCGGGTCGACGTCGACCTGCTGGACACCCTGATGAACATGGTCGGCGAGCTGGTGCTGGCCCGGAACCAGCTGGTCCGCGGCGTGATGGAGATCGGCGACTCGGGCCTGGTGCGCAGCGCGCAGCGGCTCGGCATGATCACCAGTGAGCTGCAAGAGGGCATCATGAAGACCCGGATGCAGCCCATCGAGCACATCTGGTCCAAGCTGCCCCGAGTCATCCGGGACCTGAGCAACTCGCTCGGCAAGCAGGTCCAGCTGGTGATGGAGGGCAAGGAGACCGAGCTCGACCGGAGCCTGCTCGAAGCGGTCAAGGACCCGCTGACCCACCTGGTCCGCAACGCGGTCGACCACGGCATCGAGGACCCGGAGCGGCGGATCGCCGCCGGCAAGGGCCCGGAGGGCACCCTCACCCTGCGCGCGTACCACGAGGGTGGGCACGTCGCGGTCGAGGTCGCCGACGACGGCGCCGGCCTGAACGTGGAGCGGATCGCGCAGAAGGCCGTGGAGAACGGGCTGCTCCGGCCGGAGCAGGTGCCGAACATGGACAAGCGCGACATCATGGCGATGGTCTTCCAGCCCGGCTTCTCCACCGCCGCGAAGGTCACCAACGTCTCCGGCCGCGGCGTCGGCATGGACGTGGTGAAGACCAACATCGAGAACATCGGCGGCGCGGTCAGCGTCGACTCGACGCCCGGCGAGGGCACCGTCTGGCGCCTGACCATCCCGCTGACCCTGGCGATCATCCAGGCGCTCACCGTCGACTGCGGCGACCAGCGCTACGTGGTCCCCCAGGTCGCGGTGCTCGAGCTGGTCTTCGTGGACGGGCAGACCACCAAGGTGGAGTACGCCTCCGGCGCGCCGGTCTACCGGCTGCGCGGCAAGCTGCTCCCGCTGGTCCGGCTGGACCGCGCGCTGGGCCTGGAGGTCGGCGGCGACCAGGGCGTCTACATCATGGTGCTGCAGGCCGACGGCCGGCGGTTCGGCCTGGTCGTGGACCGGGTGCTGAACACCGAGGAGGTCGTGGTCAAGGCCCTGAACACCCGGTTCAAGGACATCGGCCTGTACGCCGGCGCCACCATCCTGGGCGACGGCAAGGTGGGCCTGATCCTGGACGTCTCCTCGCTGGCCCGCCGCTCGCACCTGGCGGTCGACTCGGAACGGGAGAACGTCGCGGAGAAGCGCGGCGCCGGCACCGGGAGCACCGAGCGCCTGCTGGTCACCGCGGTCGGCGAGCGCCGGGTGGCGATCCCGCTGGACACGGTCACCCGGCTCGAGGAGTTCCCGCGCGACCGGATCGAGCACGCCGGCTCCCGCGAGGTGGTCCAGTACCGCGGGCAGATCCTCCCGCTGGTGCGGTTGTCGCACCTGCTCGGGGCGTACGGCGAGGAGCTGGAGGGCGACACCGTCTCGGTGGTCGTCTACAGCGAGGGCGGACGGAGCGTGGCGCTGGTGGTCGACCGGATCGTGGACATCGCCGAGAACTCGACGACGGCCCGCCGGGACGCCGAGGAGGACGGCCTGGTCGGCACCGCGGTGATCCAGCAACGGGTCACCGAGCTGCTGGACGTACGCCGGGCGATCCTCGCGGCCGACCCGAACTTCTACAGCGACGCGTCCGACGAGATGTTGGTGGAGGCCTGACATGGCGAGTCGCCAGTTCGCCACCTTCGAGGTGGACGGCCAGCTCTTCGGGGTCGAGGTGCACACGGTGCAGGAGGTGCTCTCGTACAACGAGTACACCCCGGTGCCGCTCGCCCCGCCGGCCGTCGGCGGCCTGTTCAACCTGCGTGGCCAGGTGATCGCGGCGGTCGACCTGCGGGTCCAGCTCGGGCTCGCCCGGCAGGCGCTGCAGGGTCCGGTGATGAACGTGATCCTGCGCGGCGACGGGGAACCGGTGAGCCTGCTGGTGGACAAGATCGGCGAGGTGGTCGACCTGGACGACGAGACCTTCGAGCCGCCGCCGGACACGCTCAGCGGACCGACCCGGGAGCTGGTGGTCGGCACGTTCAAGCTGGACGGGCGCTTGATGCTGGCTCTCGACGTCAATCAGGCGGTCGACACGTACCGCGCCACGAACTGATGTACAGCCTGGTCAGCGCCCCCGTCCTGGGCTTCGACCTGACCCGCCTGCCCGGTGGGTCGGCCGCGGCCGACGTCCTGCTGCGCGGACTGCGCCTGCAGCGCGCCGATCTGCCCGTGCTCGCCGAGCGGCTCCCGGACGAGGGTGTCCGGGGCCCGCTCTGGGTGGAGGTGGAGAGCGCCGCGCGGCGGATGCCCAACCTCAAGGGCATGTCCAAGGACGATCCGGCGGGCAACCTGGCCCTGGTCGAGCGGGCGCCGATCGGCTCGGTCGACGCGCTGCTCACCTGCCTGCGCTACGACGTGATGTCGTGGACCTGGGAGGGCACCGGCCGGGACGCCCGGCAGACCGAGGAGGCGGCCGCCGCCACCGCGCTGCTCTGCGACGCGGCGGTCGGCTGCTACCTGCGGGAGGTGCTGGACGAGGAGAGCCGCCGGCGTCTCGGCGCCGGCTGGGTGTCGGCCATGAAGAAACTGCCCGCGGGCGCCCCGATCGACCTGGGCCCGCACCACTACACCGTCTCCGCCCTGCTCGACCGGCTGCGCACGCTGCGCCCGGAGGACCGGGAGCGGGTCTCGACGGCTGCCGACGACGCCCGGCGCAACACCGCCGGATGGTCGCCCGCCGTGCACTCGGCGTCCTGGGCGGCGTACCTCTCGGACCGGGTCCGTACCGCGGCCGCAGCCCAGATGCTGCTGGTGCAGGCGGTGGACACGGCCGGAATCCCGCTGGCCGACCGGGCCGGCGGGGTCTGGAACATGCTCAGCGGCGCCGTTCAGGCGCTGGTCGTCCGCGATCTGCTGGACACCGCGACGGCACACCGGTTGCTCGCACCGGTGGTGGCGGCGCTGGGTCCTGCCTGGCTTGGTTGAAGGGAGTGGTCGAATGATCTCGGTCCTCGTCGTCGACGATTCCGTGGTGGTCCGTCGGCTGATCGTCGACGCTCTCGGGGAGGCGCCGGGCATCCAGGTGGTCGGCACCGCGGCGAACGGCCTGCTGGCGCAGGCCAAGATCGACCAGCTCAAGCCCGACGTGGTCACCATGGACATCGAGATGCCGCAGATGGACGGCATCGAAGCCGTGCGTGAGCTGCGCAAACGGCACACCCAGCTGCCGGTGATCATGTTCAGCACGCTGTCCGCGGCGGGTGCCACGGCAACCCTCGAGGCGCTCTCCGCGGGCGCCACCGACTACGTCACCAAGCCGAGCAACGTGGGCTCGGTGAAGGAGTCCATCGCGGCGGTGCGGGAGCAGCTCGTACCGAAGATCCAAGCGCTCGGCGGGCGCCGCCGCCCGCCGCCCGCCGCGCCGCTCAGGGGCCCGGCCCCGGCGGCCGGTCCGCGTCCCGGCGCCGGTCCGGTGCCCGGCCGGCCCGGCTTGCCGCCGCCCGGCGCGGTCCGCCCGGGCGCCACCGCCGGCCCGGCTCCGGCCGGTCCCGCGGCTCGGCGGGGCCCGCAGGGCCGGGTCGACATCCTGGCGATCGGCTCGTCCACCGGCGGCCCGGACGCGCTCACCAAGGTCCTGCTCGGCCTGCCCGCCGACCTGCCGGTTCCGGTGGTGATCACCCAGCACATGCCCCCGGTCTTCACCAAGATGTTCGCCGAGCGGCTGGACCGCAGCACCCCGCTGAAGGTGGTCGAGGCCGGCGACGGGATGGAAGTCACGGCCGGCACCGTCTACATCGCGCCGGGCGACCGGCACCTGGTCTTCACCCGCCGTGGCACCTCGACGCTGACC
Organism: Actinoplanes octamycinicus; assembly: GCF_014205225.1. Taxonomy (NCBI): domain Bacteria; kingdom Bacillati; phylum Actinomycetota; class Actinomycetes; order Micromonosporales; family Micromonosporaceae; genus Actinoplanes; species Actinoplanes octamycinicus. The sequence goes on along the minus strand of NZ_JACHNB010000001.1, from coordinate 1,258,374 downwards.
CAGCTGAGCAACGCACCGCAAGAGAACTCCTGCCGGCCCGCCGTGGACGTGATGTTCCGGTCGGTGGCGGCGCTGTACGGCGGCACCGCCTTCGCAGCGGTGCTCACTGGAATGGGACAAGACGGACGAGGTGGTGCGAAAGTGCTACGCGACGCGGGCTGCGAGATCCTGGCGCAGGACGAGGCGAGCTCGGTGGTCTGGGGCATGCCCGGCGCCGTGGTCGGCGCCGGACTGGCGGACGAGGTGCTGCCGCTGGATCGGATCGCCGGCGCGCTGCTGAGCCGGGTTCGGGTGGGCCGGTCCGCGGCGGTGGCCCGATGACCCTGTCCCAGGCCGAGTTCACGTTCGTCGCCAACCTGGTCCGCCGCGAGGCGTCCATCGTGCTGGCGCCCGGCAAGGAGTACCTGGTCGAGGCCCGGCTGATCCCGGTCGCCCGGGCGGTCGGGGCGCCCAACGTCAACGACTTCATCGCGGATCTGCAGAAGCGCCCGAACCCGCAGCACCAGCGGAAGATCATCGACGCGCTGACCACCAACGAGACCTCGTTCTTCCGGGACCGGGAGCCGTTCTCGGCGCTCACCGACGTGGTGCTGCCGGAGCTGATCAAGTCCCGGGCCAGTGCCCGCAAGCTGCGCTTCTGGTCGGCGGCCAGCTCCAGCGGCCAGGAGGCGTACAGCCTGGCGATCACGCTGCAGGAGGCGCTGCCGGCCGGCTGGTCCTACGAGATCCAGGGCACCGACATCTCCACCGCGATGGTCGAGCGGGCGCAGAAGGCCGAGTACAGCCAGGTCGAGGTGAACCGCGGGCTGCCGGCCACCCAGCTGGTCCAGTACTTCGAGCGGGCCGGCGCGCACTGGCGGGTGATCCCGGCGCTGCGCAAGAGCGTCTCGTTCAAGCACATGAGCCTGACCGCGCCGTTCCCGCCGATGCAGCCGTTCGACGTGATCTTCCTGCGCAATGTCCTGATCTATTTCGACGTCGCCACCAAGCGGCAGGTGCTGCAGAACGCCGCCAAGATCCTGCGCCCTGACGGCTGGCTCTTCCTCGGAGCGGCCGAGACGACGATCGGGATCGACGACAACTACGAGCGGGTGGCCGCGGGCCGCACATCCGCCTACCGAATCCGTAACGCGGTGCCCGCGGGCGCCGGAAGGAGGGGATGACGCCGATGCGCGCCATGGTGATCGATGACTCGCGCGCGATGCGCATGATCCTCAAACGCATCGTCACGAAGCTCAGCTTCGAGGCGGTCGAGGCCGGCGACGGCAAGGAAGCGCTCGACCTGCTGGCCGACATGACCGAGGTGCCGGAGCTGGCGCTCATCGACTGGAACATGCCCAACATGAACGGGCTCGAGTTCGTGATGAAGGTCCGGGCCGATCCGCGGCTGCGGGAGATGACCCTGGTGATGGTCACCACCGAGAGCGAACAGAGCCAGATCGTCCGGGCGCTCGCCGCGGGCGCCCATGAATATGTGATCAAACCCTTCACCGAAGGTGCCATGATCGAAAAGCTGGCCCTGCTGGGCCTCGTCCCGACCGGAGCGAACTCATGAGTGTCGAAGTCGAGGTGGACGAGAACGACCTCGCTGAGATGGTGGAGCAGGTTTGGGAGTCGTACCTGGATCCGGAGGGCGTCAGCCCGCTGATGCAGACGTACGACGAGAACCAGCCCTCCGAGGTCCATTCGTCGGTCTCCATCACCGGATCCTGGACCGGGCACGTCGTGTACGCGTCCTCCCGGGCCGCCGCCCAGCGCGCCGCGGCCGCCTTCCTGGCCATGGAGCTGGAGGAGGTCAGCGAGGAGGACATCTCCGACACGCTCGGCGAACTGGCGAACATCGTCGGCGGCAACGTCAAGGCGATGCTCCCGCCGGGAGCGCAGCTGTCGCTCCCGCAAGTGGTGCTCGCGCCGGAGAGCTCGGCGCGTTATCCGAACACCGAGCGCATCAGCGGCGTCTATGGACTCTGGGAAGGCGAGCCGGTGTCCATTTCGATGTGGCAGAGCAGCACCGACACGAAGGAGGAGGGTGCATGAAGATCCTCATCGCCGATGACAGCCGGGTGATGCGGCAGATCGTCGTCCGTACCCTGCGGCAGGCCGGGTTCGGCGACCACGACCTGGTCGAGGCCGCTGACGGGCAGGAGGCGTTCGACAAGGCCACGGCGGAGAAGCCGGATCTGGTCATCTCCGACTGGAATATGCCCGGAATGACCGGTATCGAGGTGTTGCGGCAACTCCGGGCGGCCGGCAACAACGTCAAGTTCGGTTTCGTCACCTCGGAGTGCACGCCCGAGATGAAGACGGCTGCCGAAGCCTCCGGCTCGGCGTTTTTCATCGTCAAGCCCTTCACCGCTGAGCGATTCGACGAAGTTTTCGCTCCTATTTTGGGATGATTGCGACATGTCAGACGTCTCGGTTCTTCCCGGCTCTTTAGCCGTACGCAACCTTTTCGAGGACCTTCTCGGCCGTGAGGTGACTGTCAGCCCCGGCGACCCGCTCAGCGCGGAGGAGATCAAGACCGCCACGGTCGCGATCTTCACCGACGCCGGTCAGAAGATCTACGCGGCCATGGGCATGCAGCTGAGCCTGGCGGCGAACGCCGGCGCCGCGCTCGGTCTGCTGCCGGCCGGCGCCGCCGAGGACAGCATCGACGAGAAGCAGCTCTTCCCGAACCTGGCGGAGAACGTCTTCGAGCTGTGCAACATCTTCACCAGCCTGCTGAACAAGGAGGGCGCCCCGCACATCAAGCTCTACCAGGTGATCTACCCGGGCATGGAGCTCCCGGGCGACGCCCGCGCGGTGCTGCTCGCCCTGGGCCGCCGGCTGGACCTGATGGTCGAGGTGAACCGCTACGGCAAGGGCAAGCTCAGCCTCTCGCTGGCGCCCTGAGGGCTGGATTTGAGCGCTAAAAATCGAAGATTGTTCATTGCGGGCCCGCCGGGATCGGCGGGCCCGCAAATTTGTGGCTAAGCAAATCCGGGCCCGGGCCGAAGCTTAGGTTGAGCTTGCCAAGGGACAGGAGCAGTCAATGACGACCTCTGGAATCGGTGGTTCCGGCGCCTCGTCGGAAGCCGCGCAGGCAGCCGCCGCTCAGAAGGCCGAAGCCGCGAAGCAGGCGGCCAAGGGCAAGGACCTCGGCGACAAGGACACCTTCCTCAAGCTGCTGGTCGCCCAGCTGAAGTACCAGGACCCGTCGAATCCGGCGGACTCGACCCAGTTCCTGGCACAGACCGCGCAGTTCACGCAGGTCGAGAAGCTGGAAGACATGATCAGCATGATGAAGGGCCAGCGGATGGTGAACGCCAGCGCGCTGGTCGGCAAAACCGTCACGTACATGGACCCGCTCGGTCAGATGCAGACCGGGGTGGTGTCCGCGGCGAAGCTCAACGGAGACAGCGAACCGACGCTCAAGGTCGGGAACACGGATGTAGAGCTGTCCAAGGTCACGGAGATTCAGCAGACCGCCTAATTCCGTCATTCCTCCTCCTTATCGCGAAGGAATACCTCCATGCTGCGTTCTCTTTACTCCGGCATCAGCGGCCTGCACGCGCACCAGCAGATGATGGACGTCACCGGCAACAACATCGCCAACGTCAACACGACGGGTTACAAGGCGGCGACGGTGCAGTTCCAGGACACCCTCAGCCAGATGATCGGCGCGGCCGGCGCGCCGCAGAACGGCCAGGCCGGCACCAACCCGGCGCAGGTCGGCCTCGGTGTCCGGGTCGCCGGCATCACCCAGAACTTCAGCCAGGGCTCGGCGCAGACCACCGGCAAGTCCGGGGACATGATGATCCAGGGCGACGGCTTCTTCATCAGCCGCAGCGGCAACGAGATGCTCTACACCCGGGCCGGCTCGTTCTCCTTCGACGCCAACGGCCTGCTGACCACCTCCACCGGCGAGCCGGTGCAGGGCTGGACCGCGGAGAACGGCGTGGTCAACGCGGCGGGCAAGCCGGACGACATCCGGATGCCGCTGGGCGCCACGATCGAGCCGGAGCGGACCAAGAAGATCACCCTCAAGGGCAACCTGAGCTCGGACAACATCCCGGACGTGAACAACCCGAAGAACTACGGCATCGAGGGCACCCCGGTGGGTAACCCGGGCTACGTCACCACGATCCCGGTCAAGGTCTACGACGCGCAGGGCGGCACCCACACGGTCACCGCCAAGTTCACCCGGACCGCGAACGACAACGCCGCGAACACCTCGGAATGGCGGGTGGACACCTACGAGGAGGGCGTCGACCCGATGGACCCGGCGTCCACGCCGATCGGCACGGCCACCACGCTGACCTACAAGAACGGCAAGGCGTACGAGGCGGACGGCACCACGCTCAAGCTCTCGTTCGACATCGGCACCGACCCCGCCGACAACACCAAACCGCTCTACAACGTCGACATCACCGATGTCACGTCGTACTCGGGGCTCTCCGACGCGCGGGTGTTCGAGACCGACGGGCAGACCGCCGGCGCGCTCACCTCGCTGTCCTACACCGTCTCCGACACCGGCCAGATCATCGGTGTCTACAGCAACGGCTTGAAGGAGGTCCTCGGCCAGGTCGCGATGGCCACCTTCAAGAACGTCCAGGGCCTGGAGAAGGTCGGCAACTCGCTGTACCGCAGCACGGTCAACTCCGGGTACGCCCAGGTCGGGCAGCCCGGCAGCGCCGGCATGGGCCAGGTGATCAGTGGCGCCCTGGAGATGTCGAACGTCGACCTCGCCCAGGAGTTCACCAACCTGGTCATCGCCCAGCGTGGCTTCCAGGCGAACTCGCGCATCATCACCACCTCCGACGAGCTGCTCCAGGAGCTCGTCAGCATGAAGCGGTAGTAGCACCAGTCTCTCGGCGGCGGCCGGGACGGGCGGAGACGCCTGTCCCGGCCGCTTTCCGTGTGGGGGGAACGTGCCGCGCAGGTCGCGGCGCTCGCACCCGGATAGCGACCGGCTCGATCTCATCGGCAACCGAGGTCGGGCCGAAGTAACAGGCGAAGGGCCACGGACGGCCTTCACCAGCCAAGGACGACCCAAGGACGGAACAGTCTTGATCCTCGTAACTCGCATCAACGGTGCCGTGTTCGCGCTGAACCCGGACCTGGTCGAGCGTGTGGACTGCACGCCCGACACGGTCGTCACCCTGGTGGACGGCACCAAGTACGTCATCGCCGAGTCCGTGCCCGAATTCATCGACTCGGTGCGTCATTACCGCGCCTCGCTGATCGCCCAGGCAAGTCGCATGGAGCCCGAGCCCGTGGCTGCCGCCCCTGCCTCGTCTGACGACGAGCTCGACGCCAAGGTGCTCCCGCTGCACCGGAAGGAACGCTGACATGGACATCTCAACCATCGTCGGAGTGGTCGCCGGACTGGTGATCGTCTTCACCGTCCAGATCCTGGAAGGCGGCTCGCCCGCCTCCATCCTCCTGATCCCCTCGATGCTGCTGGTGTTCGGTGGCGCGTTCGCCGCCGCCATGGCCGGCGGTGTGCTCAAGGACGCGACCGGGTTCGTCGGGGTGCTGAAGAAGGCCTTCACCGCCAAGGTGACGCCGCCGACCCAGCTGCTCGACAACGTCGTGAAGCTGGCCGAGCGGGCCCGCCGCGAGGGTCTGCTGGCCCTCGAGGACGCGGTCAAGACGGTCGAGCACCCGTTCCTCAAGCGGGGTCTGCAGCTGGCCATCGACGGCACCGACCCGGACGAGCTGCACGACATCCTGCACGCCGAGGTCGCCGCCAAGAAGAAGGCCGACAACGCGGCCAAGAAGTTCTTCGAGAACATGGGCGGCTACGCCCCGACGATCGGCATCATCGGCACGGTCATGGGCCTGGTGCACGTGCTGGAGAACCTCGACAAGCCCGAGACCCTGGGCCACTCGATCTCCGCGGCGTTCGTCGCCACCCTGTGGGGCGTGCTCAGCGCGAACATCATCTGGCTCCCGATGGCGGCCCGGTTGACCCGGCTCTCCGCGGTCGAGGCCGAGGAGATGGAGCTGGTGATCGACGGTGTGCTGGCGATCCAGGCCGGCTCCAACCCGCGTCTGGTCGCCCAGAAGCTGCGGAGCCTGCTTCCGCCGGACGAGATGAAGAAGGCTGAGGCTGCGGCCTCCTCGAAGAAGGCGGCCTGATCTACATGAGCTCTGGTGGCGGGGGCGCCAAGCGCAAGAAGAAGGGCCATGAAGAGCACGAGGAGCACGTCAACCACGAGCGCTGGCTCGTGTCGTACGCCGACATGCTCACCCTGCTGTTCGTCCTCTTCGTCGTCCTGTTCTCGATGAGTGACATCAACCAGAAGAAGTTCGCCCAGCTGGCGCAGGGCCTCTCGGCGAGCTTCGGCTCCAAGAGCGCCGCCTTCACCGGCAACTACGCCCCGCTGGACGGCGCTTCGAACAACGCCCAGATCGTGCAGATCGACCCGGGCGCCAACCCCGGTGACGGCAGCTCCGGCACCGAGGGCCTGAACCAGAAGCAGAAGGAAGCGGTCGAGCGGGCGATCCAGGCCGAGGACCGTAAGAAGGCCTCCGCGAATGCCGACAAGGCAGTCAAGGAAGCCGAGAACATGAAGGCGATCGAGAACAAGATCTCGGACGCCCTGGCCGCGGCCAAGCTGCTCAACAACGTGAAGTTCACGATCGACCAGCGCGGTCTGGTGATCACCGTGGTGACCAACGAGGTCGTCTTCGCCGGCGACCGGGCGGACCTGCGCCCGACCGGCGAGAAGATCCTCGGCGCGATCGCCCCGACGCTGGCCAAGCTGCCGAACAACATCGAGGTGGACGGCAACACCAACCAGCTCAAGGCGAAGACCAAGTACTACCCGAGCGGCTGGGAGCTCTCCGCGGCGCGAGCCTCCACCACGGTCCGGTACTTCACCGGGCACGGGATCCCGAAGAAGCGGCTGAGCGCGGTCGGCTTCTCGGACACCAAGCCGCTGATCGACCCGAAGGACCCGCGCTCGATCACCATGAACCGCCGGGTGGACGTGGTCGTGCTGACCATGCTCACCGCCGACCAGGCGGCGCTGCTGCCCGCGGCGGCCGGCAGCGACGCGAAACTGCACGCCGGCCAGACCACGGCCGAGGCCAAGGCGGCCGCCGAGGCCGCGGCCAAGAAGGTCGAGGCGGACAACGCCTCCGCCGGCACCGGCACCACCGGGTCGACCGGCACGACCGGCACCACTGACCACAGCACGCTGATCACCGCTGACACACGTAACTGACCGGGGGGAGTTCTGATGGCAGACGAGAAGGACACGGCCGCCGAGGCGCCGAAGAAGTCGAACAAGATGATGATGGTTGTCATCGCCCTGGCGCTGGTCGTGCTGGGCGGTGGCGGCGCCGGAGCGTTCTTCATGCTCAAGGGCGACAAGGCCGAGGCGAAGGCGCCGGTCAAGGGCATCGTCACGGCGGCCGAGAACAGCATCACGGTGAACCTGGCCGACGGGCACTACCTGAAGCTCGGCTTCGCCCTGCAGCAGACCGAGGACTCCGGTGAGGAGGCGGTCGACCTGAGCGAGGCCTACGAGCTGGCGATCGACGAGTACACCGGCAAGACGGTGGCCGAGCTCTCCACCGAAGAGGGCCGCGAGAAGCTCAAGGAAGAACTGGTGGCCAAGCTGGTCAAGGCTTACACCGAGGACGGCAAGAAGATGGTCATGGACATCTACTACACCTCGTTCGTCACGCAGTAAGGCCGGCGACGGCAGGGCGGGTCTCCTCCGGGAGACCCGCCCATCCGTGTAATAAGGGCATAAAGCGCCCCCAGCGCTCAGCGGTTCGCGAAGTCCGCCGATCAGGACGACGTGACCACCGCCGCACGCACCCCGGGCAAGATCTCCCGCCGTGGCCAAGGTGGGGGGCCGACGGCGTACGACTTCCGCCGCCCGATCAAGCTCTCCCGGGAGCACGTCCGCACCCTGCAGATCGCGTTCGAGACGTACGCGCGCAGCTGCGGCACCCTGCTCACCACCCGGCTCCGCGCGGTCAGCAACGTCTCCCTGATCTCCATCGAGCAGCTGAACTACGACGAGTACGTGGCGTCGCTGGCCAACCCGACGATCATCGGGGTGGTCACCCTCGACCCGTTGCCCGGCACGGTGCTGATCGAGATCGCCCAGTCCGCGGTGATGACCGCGATCGACCACATGCTCGGCGGCCCCGGCGGCTCCCAGCCGGAGCGGCCGCTGACCGAGGTGGAGATGCCGCTGCTGCGCGGCCTGATCGAGCGGATGCTCGGCGAGATGCGCTACGGCTTCGAGAGCCTGGTGGACATCTCGCCGAAGCTCAAGGAGATCGAGTACAACGCGCAGTTCCTGCGCGCGCACGCGCCCGGCGACGCGGTCGTGGTGGCCTCGTTCGAGACCAAGATCGGCGCCGAGGAGTGCATCTCCACGATCTGCCTGCCGTTCAACACCATCCTGCCGGTGCTCTCCCGGACCGAGGCGGTCGTGCTCAGCGCGGCCGAGCGGCAGGCCAAGGACCGGGCGCTGCGCAACCTGACGGCCGGACTTTCCGCCGCTCCGATCGACGTAGCAGTGCGATTCCAGCCCATCCGGATGCGTACCGATGACATCGTGGATCTACGTCCGGGTGACGTCGTGCCGCTCGGGCATCTGACCAGCCGGCCGCTTGAGGTGACCGTGAACGACATCGTCTTCGCGCATGCCGTTCCCGGTAATCAGGGCGCGCGGCTCGCCTGTCTCGTCGTGCCGTCCCCCAACGAGAACGAGTCCAAGGAGTCTGGCCGCTCATGACCGCCCCCACCATCACCGCGCCGCAGCTGATCCTCGCCCGGAACGCGGCGGACGCCGCGCTGGCCGTGCTGCCCACCAGCCGGGCCCTGGTCGCCGGCGATCCGGTGGTCCCCGACGCCGGGACGGTGATCGAGGGCCAGGCGATCACCGCGCGGTTCAGCGGCGCGGCCAACGGCGAGGTCGTCGTGGTGGTCGGCCAGGACCTGGCGGACGCGCTCAAGGAGAGCCCGCTCGGCGAGCTGGACCTGACCGCGGCGGTCCGGCCGGCGCTGGAGGCGGCCTCCCGGGTCTTCGGGCCGGTGGTCCTGGACCCCGGCCAGCTGATGGAGCCGCAGGTGGCGCTGAGCGCGCTGGCCGCCAAGGAGGGCTCGGTCGCCATCCCGCTGCGCGACGACGAGGACGTCCGGGCGGTGCTGGCGCTCTCGCTCAGCCCCTGGCCCAGCGAGGATCCGCTGGTCGCCGCCGCGGCGGCGGCCGGTGGAGGCGGGGTGGCCCAGCGGACCGCGCCCGCGGTGGGCCGGCGCGGCGGGCTGGACATGCTGCACGACGTGGAGATGGAGGTCTCCGCCGAGCTGGGCCGCACCCGGATGAGCGTGCGCGAGCTGCTCTCGCTCACCCCGGGCGCCATCGTCGAGCTGGACCGGGCCGCCGGCAGTCCGGCCGACCTGCTGGTCAACGGCCGGTTGATCGCCCGCGGCGAGGTGGTCGTGGTGGACGAGAACTTCGGCATCCGGATCACCGAGATCGTCTCGCCGGGCGCCGAATAGGAGTCACGACCTTGTTCCGGCTCCTCCTCCAGGTCGGCTTCTCCCTATTCATCGTGCTGTTCATGATGTGGGGACTGGCCCGGGCGCTGCGCCGCCCGTTCGGCAAGAGCAGTCACGGCCAGCTGGCGGTGCTCAACCGCCAGCAGTTGTCCCGCGGCTCGTCGGTGGCGGTGGTCCGGGTGGCCGACCGCGCGATGGTGCTCGGCGTGACCGACCAGCAGATCAGCTACCTGGGCGAGGCCGAGCTGGAGATGTTCGAGACGCCGCACGCCGAGCACCGCGACCACCTGGTGCTGGAGCCGACCGAGCTGATCGAGGTGGACGGGACCACGACGACCCTGCCGGGGCGGCACCCGGCCGCGCCCACCGGCCCGGCGCAGCACGGCTCGATCCTGTCGCCGAAGACCTGGAGCTCGACCCTGGAGTTCCTGCGCGAGCGAACGACGAGGCGATGATCTGATGCGACGCGTGATCCTGCTGCTCATCGTGGGTGCCGGACTGGCACTCGCGTTCCCGGCGCCGGTGAACGCGGCGCCCGGCCCGCCCGGAGCCGAGGTGGCGGCGCCGATGGTCGTACCGCAGAGAGCGCCGCAGGCGCCGGCGCACCCGGCGGCGGAGCGGCAACCGGTGGTGAAGCGGGTGCCGCAGGCGCCGGCGACCTCGCCGCCGAGCATCAACTTCAACATCAACGGTACGAACCCGGACGGCAGCCGTCCGGCCTCCAGCCTGGTGATCGTGCTGGGCCTGACGCTGCTCTCGGTGGCGCCCGCGCTGCTGCTGCTCTGCACGTGCTTCACCAAGGTCTTCATGGTCCTCGGGATCACCCGCAACGCGCTCGGGCTGACCACCCTGCCGCCCAACCAGGTGATCGCCGGGCTGGCCCTGTTCCTCAGCCTTTTCATCATGGGGCCGACCGTCTCGCAGATGAACGACGTGGGCGTGCAGCCCTACCTGAAGGGTGACAAGACCCAGTCGCAGGCGTTCAACGACGGCATCAAGCCGCTGCGCGAGTTCATGTGGCGGACCACCCGCGAGGACGAGCTGGCGCTGCTGCTCAAGGTGTCCGACGCGAAGAAGCCGGCGAACCGGGACGCGGTGCCGCTGACCACGCTGGTGCCCGCGTTCGTGCTCTCCGAGCTGCGCGCCGCGTTCATCATCGGGTTCGTCATCTTCATCCCCTTCCTGATCATCGACCTGGTGGTCTCCGCGTCGCTGATGTCGCTGGGCATGATGATGCTGCCCCCGGTGACCGTCGCGCTGCCGTTCAAGCTGCTGCTGTTCGTGCTGGTCAACGGCTGGGGGCTGATCATCACGGCGCTGGTCGGTTCGTACCGGACCTGAGATGAACTACAACGTGCCGATCGCCGAGCTGCTGGCGATCATGCTGGGGGCCTGCCGGACCGGCGCGTGGATGGTGATCTGCCCGCCGTTCAACTCGCGGCTCATCCCCGGGCCGGTGAAGGCGCTGCTCTCGGTCGGGATGGCGCTGCCGATGGCGCCGTACCTGCGCACCACGCTGCCGTCGCTGGAGACGCCGGCGCTGATCGCCGCGGTGGCCCTGCAGATCTTCGTCGGGGTCGGGCTCGGGTTCCTCACCGCGCTGCTGTTCGCCGCCCTGCAGGCCGCCGGTGACCTGCTCGACCTGTTCGGCGGGTTCACCCTGGCCACCGCGTACGACCCGCTCGGGATGAGCCAGAGCTCGATCTTCGGCCGGTTCTACAACCTGGTCGCGGTCACCCTGCTGTTCGCCAGCGACGGGCACCAGCTGATCCTGCGCGGCTTCCTGCAGAGCTTCCGGACGCTGCCGCTGAACACCACGTTCTCCTTCGAGACGTTCAGCCGGCTGCTGGTCAGCGGGGTCGGCGAGATGTTCCTGGCGGCGCTGCAGATCGCCGGTCCGCTGATCTGCGTGCTGTTCCTCGCCGACGTGGCGCTCGGCCTGCTCAACCGGGTGGCGCCCGCGTTGAACGCGTTCCAGCTCGGCTTCCCCATCAAGATCTTCCTGGTGGTGACGCTGGCCGGGCTGGCCATCTCGATGCTGCCCGGTGCGCTGCACACGCTGGTCGAGCGGTCGGTGACGGCGGTGGTCCGGCTGAGCGGGGGCTAGATGTCGGGGGAGAAGACCGAACAACCGACAGCCCAAAAGCTCAAGAAGGCCAAGCAAGAGGGCCAGATCGGGCGTACGCCGGACCTGGGCGCCTGGTTCGGCATGCTCGCCGCCAGCGTGATGCTGCCCCGCACCCTGGGCAAGGCGATGCAGCACGCCGAGGAAATGATCGCCAAGGTGCCCGAGACGATCGCCGACCCGGACCCCGGCAAGGGCCTGGCGATGTTCAAGGACGGCCTGCTCAGCGCGGGCTGGACGGTGCTGCCGCTGGCGCTGACCATGATGGCGGTGGGCGTCGCCGCGGCCGGCGCGCAGGGCGGCATCCGGGTGGCGAGCAAGCTGTTCATCCCGAAGTTCAACCGGCTCAACCCGTGGCCCGGGCTGAAGCGGATGCTCGGCCCGCACGCGCTCTGGGAGGCCACCAAGGCGCTGGTCAAGACCGGGGTGCTGGCCGGGGTGCTGTGGATGACGATGAAGGACATCGTGCCGCAGCTGATGACCGCGGGCCGGTTGCCGCTGACCGCGCTGCTCGGCATCGTCACCGACGCGGCGCTGTCACTGATCCGGGCGGCGGCGGTGGCCGGCATCGCGATGGCCGCGGCCGACTACTTCGTGGTCCGGCGGCGGACCAACAAGCAACTGCGGATGACCAAGGAAGAGGTCAAGCAGGAGAACAAGAACGCCGAGGGCGACCCGCTGATCAAGGCGCAGATCCGGGCCCGGCAGTTCGCCATGGCGCGCAACCGGCAGATGGCCGACGTGCCCACCGCGGACGTCGTGGTGGTCAACCCGGTGCACGTCGCGGTGGCGTTGCGCTACGAGCCGGAGAAGGGCGCCCCGCGGGTGGTGGCCAAAGGAAAGGGCCCGCTGGCCGCGAAGATCCGGGAGCTGGCCACCGAGAACCGGGTGCCGATGGTGCAGGACGTCGCGCTGGCCCGGGCGCTGAACGCCGGCTGCGAGGTGGGCCAGGAGATCCCGGCCGAGTTCTTCGGGGCGGTGGCCCGGGTGCTGGCGTTCGTGATGAGTCTCAAGGCGAAGGGCTCGGCGGCCGGCCTGCACCGCAACCCCAACCCCACGCCGGCAATGACGTAACCGAAATTTCGGGAGATTTACTCACGTAGCGCGCAGTAACCGGGGAAGATCGGGGCGTGGCGGTGCCACAGGGGTCCCAGTGACACGCCGGTAAGGGCGGGTCACCGGGGCCCGGATGGCGTCGGACTGTCCATGCCGGGAAGGTGTCGTGAAGAACCTGAGCCTCAGCAAGCTCGCCGTACCCATCGGGGTCATCGGCATCATCATCATGATGGTCGTCCCGTTGCCGACCTTCCTGTTGGACCTGCTGATCGCGCTCAACATCACGGTGGCCCTCCTGGTCCTGCTGACCAGCATGTTCGTGCAGAAGCCGCTGGACTTCGCGGTGTTCCCGGCGTTGCTGCTGGTGATGACGCTCTTCCGGCTGGCGCTCAACATCAGCGCCACCCGGCTGGTGCTGCGCGACGGCGACGCCGGCAAGGTGATCCACGCGTTCGGCAGCTTCGTGGTCGGTGGCAACCTGGTGATCGGGCTGGTGATCTTCTCGATCCTGGTGATCGTCCAGATGATCGTGGTGACCAAGGGCGCCGAGCGGGTCGCCGAGGTGGGCGCCCGGTTCACCCTCGACGCGATGCCCGGCAAGCAGATGGCGATCGACGCCGACCTGAACGCCGGCCTGATCGACGAGGCCGGGGCGAAGAAGCGCCGGGCCGAGGTGGCCGCCGAGGCCGAGTTCTACGGCGCGATGGACGGTGGCTCCAAATTCGTCAAGGGCGACGCCATCGCGGCCATCATCATCACCCTGATCAACCTGATCGGCGGCTTCGCGGTCGGCGTGGTCCAGCACGGCCTGGCCCCGGTCGACGCGATGAACCAGTTCAGCATGCTGAGCATCGGCGACGGCCTGGTCTCCCAGGTGCCGGCACTGCTGCTCTCGGTGGCCACCGGTCTGATCGTGACCCGCTCGGCCACCTCCGGCGACATGGGCCAGAGCGTCACCGCCCAGCTCAGCCAGAACCGGCTGGCGCTGCGGATCGGCGGCGGCGCGGCCCTCGCCCTGTGCGTCATCCCGGGCCTGCCGAAGATCCCGTTCCTGGTGGTCGGGATCGGGGTGCTGGTGATCGCGCAGCGGATCAAGGAGCCGATCCCGGAGGAGGTCGCGCCGGTCGCCGAGGCGGTCGAGATGCCGGCCGCCGACTCGCCCGAGTCGCTGCTCGGTGAAATGCGGATCGACCCGCTCGAGCTGGCCCTCGCCCCGGACCTGGTCGACCTGGTCGACGCCAGCAGCGGCGACCTGCTCGACCGGGTGCGCGCGCTGCGCCGCAAGATGGCCCTGGAGCTCGGGGTGATCATGCCGCCGGTGCGCACCCGGGACGACCTGGACCTGCCGCTGTCGTCGTACGCGATCCGGATCTCCGGCACCGACGCCGGCTCCGGTCAGGCGCCGCCCGGGACGGTCCTGGCGATCGGCGAGGGGCTGCAGGCGCTGCCCGGCCGGGCCGGTGTCGAGCCGGTCTTCGGGCTGGCCGGCAAGTGGGTCCCGGCCGAGCTGCACTACCAGGCCGAGCTCTCCGGGGCCACGGTCGTGGACCGGGCCTCGGTGATCATCACGCACCTGGCCGAGGTGGTCCGCAGCAACGCCAGCCGGCTGCTCGGCCGGGAGGACGTCCGGGCGCTGACCGAGATGGTCAAGCGGACCCACCCGGTGGTGGTCGAGGAACTGACCCCGGGGCTGCTCAGCCTGGGCCAGATCCAGAAGGTGCTGCAGTCGCTGCTGGACGAGGGCGTGCCGATCCGCGACCTGGTCCGGATCTTCGAGGCGCTGTCGCTGCGCGCCAAACTGTCGATGGATCACGACGGCCTGGTCGAGGCCGCCCGGAGCGGGCTGGGCCCGGCGATCGCCGCCCAGTACGCGGTCGGCGGCCGGCTCACCGTGATCACACTCGACCCGATGCTCGAGCAGAGTCTGCTCGAATCGCTGCGACCGAGCGAGACCGGCGCCTTCATGGCGATCGACGGCATGCGTGCCGAGGCGATCGTCAGCGAGGCCAGCCGGCTCGCCGAGGCCGCCGAGCAGCAGGGCCTGAACCCGGTCCTGGCCTGCTCGCCACAGTTGCGGTTGCCGCTGATGCGACTGCTGCGGGCCGGCTCGCGCCGGGTGCAGGTGCTGTCGTACAGCGAAATCTCTGGTTCCACCGCACAGATCGAAACGATAGGGGTGGTGAACGGTGCCTACGCGGGTGCTGCTTGAGGGACCTGCCATCGAGCCGTTACTGGCTCAGGTACGCGACGAGTACGGCTCGCGCGTCCGGATCATCTCCGCCGACAAGGTACGCAGCGGTGGCATCGGAGGCTTCTTCGCGAAGCAGCACTACGAGGTCTCCGTCGAGGTACCGGACGTATCGGACGCACATGAGGACAGTGAGGACATGGCGCAACAGACCGTCGCCGGGAACGGCGCAAACCCGCTGGAACGGCTGCTCGAACAGGCCGAGTCGCGGGACCGGTTCACCGGCGACGTGCCGCCGGCCCCGCCGCCCGGCCGGCCCGGCATCCCGAAGCTGGGCGCACCGGCCCGGCAGGAGGGCCGGGACGCCGCACTGGGCGACACCGGCGCCGCGTTCGCCGAGCTGATGGCCGGCCTGGACGTGGCCAGTCACCTGGGCGAGACGCACCGGTCCGGCCACCGGGTCCGGCAGCCGGCCGACCCGGACGCCGGCGGGGTACGCCCGTTCACCCCGGCCACCGCGACCGAGTCACCGGTCAACGGCGGCGCCCGGCCCAGCCTGCCGGCCGCGCTGCCCGGCCGGCCCAGCCGCCCGGAACGGACCGCCCCGGTCTCCCCGGCGGCCGTCTCGCCGGCGCCGATCCGCCCGGCCGAGCCGAGCGCGGCGCCACCCCGGGCCGCGTTCCAGCAGCAGCCGCCGCCGGCCCCGATCCGCTCCGCGGCCGAGGTCTACGGCCTCTCCGAGGACGACGAGCCGGTCCCGGCCGCCGCCCCGCCGCCGCCCGCGCCGAAGGCCAAGCCGGTCCGGTCCCGGGCCGCCGACGACCTCGACCCGGTGCAGACCAACCTGATGACGGTCGGCATGCCGGAGGAGATGGCCCGGCAGATCACCGGCGGCGACACCTACGCCGGGGTGCTCAGCGTGCTCGCCTCCCGGCCGGCCGCGCCCGGCATCCCGGACGGCCCGGGCGAGATCCTGGTGCTGGCCGGCGAGGTGCACACCGCCGTGCCGATCGCCAAGCAGCTGCTGGAACAGATCCACGTGGACCAGACCCACCTGCTGCTGGCGGCGCCCTCGACGGCCGGCACCGGCCTGCACTCGTCGCGGCTGATCTCCAGCCGGGACGCCGCCGAGTCCCGCGCCGACAAGCTGCAGACCTCGGACCACCCGTGGATCGTGGTGATCGACGCGCCGGTCGGCGGCACCGACGAGTTCTGGGTGAACGACATGTGCGACGCGCTCGGCGCCACCGCGCTCTGGGCCGTCGTCGACGCCACCCGCAAGACCGCCGACACCGCGCGCCACCTGCGCAATCTCGGCGAGGTGGAGGCGCTGGTGGTGCACAGCGTGGAGCTCACCGCGGATCCCGCGTCGGTGCTCGGGCTGGACGTGCCGATCTTCTCGCTGGACGGTAAACCGGCCACCCCGCACGCCTGGGCCGCGATGCTCTGCGCCCGGATCGCCGCCGAGGTGATGCCGGTCGCCGCGTCGCCCCGCCGGGCCGGCCGCACGGGCCGCCGATGATCCGACCGTCGGTCCTGGTGTTCGCGCTGCTGATCAGCCTGCCGGCGTGGTACCGGCTGCTGTTCGACCAGCTCGAGCTGACCCAGGTGCTGATCCGGTTCCTGATCGCGGTGCCGATCGCGGCGGTGCTGCTGGCCGGGTTCCGGTTCGTCACCTCCGGCTACGGCGTCACCGAGGAGACCCCGGCCGCGCCGGGTGAGCGGGTGGACTGAGCGCTGGCGCCTTGGGGAAGAGTTGTCAGTGCGCGCACGACGTCGGCGCCGGCCTCTGGGCCGGCGCCGACTCGCGTCTGTCAGGCGTGGGTGTCGAACCGCCCGGCCGGGGTGATCCGCCGGGTCGTCACCGGGGCCGGCTCGACCGGCGGCTCGGTGCCGCCCGGGCCGTCCCCGCCGGTCCGCCGGCCGAACCCGCCGCCCGCCTCGAACCGTTGCCGGGCCTGATCCTGCTGGCCGCCCTGGCGCAGGTCCAGCGAGCAGTTGCCGAACCCGGCGTCGCGCAGGTCCCGGCGCAGGTCGTCGAGCGCGTCCCGGATCGCCTCGGTGCCGGCCTCGGTGCCGCCGGTGAGCTGCACGCTGATGTCGCCGTTGCGGATCTCCGCGACCACCTGGACCGGGCCCAGGTCGACCGGGTGCAGCTGCACGGTGAGCCGGTGCACGCCGTCCGCGTCCAGCCGCAACGGCACGATCCGCATGGCCAGCTGCTCGGCCATCGGCACCGGCATCGGCGTGCTCGGCGCCGGGACCGGCGTGGCCGGAGCGGCCGGAGCGGCGGGCGCGGCGGCCTGCGGGCCGGCCACCCCGGGCAGCGGCGCGCCGGGCGGCAGGCCGGCGTCGGCGGGCTGTGCCGCCGCCGGGACCGCGGTGGGCAGCGGTGCCGGTCCGGTCGCGGTCTGCTGGTTGTTCTCCGGGGTACCGAACGCCTCCGCCCCCGGCTGCCCGGACCCACCCGGGTCACCCCCGGCGTCGGTGCCGGTGTCCGGCGTCGTGGCGGTGGCCGCGGCCGGCGTCCCGGCCGGCGTCGTGGCGGTGGCGGCCGGGTCGGCCGGCGTGGTCGCGGCGGCCTCGGCGTTCGTCGTGGCGGCCGGGTCGGTGCCGGTGGCGGCCGGGCTCGCCCAGGTCGGGCGGGCCGCGGTGGCCCCGGCCGAGGCCGGGACGGCGGTGCCCACTCCGGGCTGCTGCTGTGGCGCGGTGCCGGCCGGCGTGGCACCGGGCTGCCCGGCGGCCGGAGCGGCGCCGGCGGTCGCGGGACCGGCGGCCGGCGCGACCCCGGCCGCCGCCGTGGCCGCGCCGGTGGCCTGCTGCGGCGCGTCCGGCGTGGCGGCGGTGGGCGCGGTGGTCGCCGGGGCGGCGGGCTGACCCGCCGGGGCGGGCGCGGTGGCCTCCGGTGCCGTGGCGGCGGCGACCGCGGTGGCGGCGGCCGGGCCGGTGGCGGTCCCGGCGGTGGCGGCGGCCGGGGCAGCGTCCGGGACGCCCGGGGTGACCAACGGCATCGCCGGGACGGCGACCGCGGTCGCGGTGGTCTGCGCGGTGCCGTCCGCGTCGGTCTTCTCGGTACCCTCGGTCGCCTTCTCGGTGCCGGTCGCCTCGGTGGTGGCCTCCGGGGTCGTCGCGGCCGGTTCGCCGGCGGCCTTGGCCCGGGCACGGTGGGCGGTGCGGTCCGGGCCGTGCGGCTCCTTCGCGGCATCCGCCGGCCGCTCGGTGCCGGTGTCCTTGACGTCGTCGTCCTTCCGGCCGCCGGCCCGCTCGGTGCGGTCGCCCGTGGTCCGGTCGGCCACGCTCCGCTCGGCGGTGGCCCGGTTCGGCGCGCGGTCGGCGGCGGCGCGCCGGGCGGCGGCCCGATCCGCCGAGGTCCGGTCGGCAAGCTCCCGGGCCGCGTCGCGCTGGCCGGCGGTCCGCTGCTCCGCGGCCCGCTGCGCGGCCCGGTCCGCGGCGGTCCGGTCGGTAGCGGTCCGGTCGGCGGCGGTCCGCTCCGAAGCGACCCGGTCGGCGGCTCGCTGGTCCGTGGCCCGGTCCAGGCGGGCGCGGTCCGCCGCGATCCGGCCCGTCAGGGCGCGGTCGGTCCCGGCCCGCTCCATGGCGGCCCGGTCCGCGGCGGCGGTCCCGGCCCGGTCGGCCCGCCCGTCCGTACCGGCCAGATCCGCCCGCCGGGCGGTACCGGCCAGGTCGGCTCGCCCGGCCTGCTCGGCCTCGTCCCGATCGGGGCGGCCCAGCTCGGCGGAGAGCGCCGACCCGAAGTCCGCCCCCTCGTCGCGCCGCGCGCCCGGTCGGCGGGTGGCCTCGGTGACAGGCCGGTGCTCAGGTCCGGTCACGGAACTCGGCATGGGATGGGGCTCCTCACTTGCTCCGGTGATGGGTGGGAGAGTCAGCCGCCGAGCGCGGCCAATGCCTTCTGTACCTTCGGCACGTACGCCTGGGTCTCGCTGAACGGCGGGATGCCGCCGTACTTGTGCACCGCACCGCCGCCCGCGTTGTAGGCGGCCAGCGCCAGCGGCACCGACTTGAACTCCTTGAGCAGGCCCTTCAGCATCCTGGCGGCCCCGTCCACGGCCTGCGCCGGATCGAACGGGTCGTCCACCCCGAGCCCGCGCGCGGTGCCCGGCATCAGCTGCATCAGGCCGCGCGCCCCGGCCGGGCTGACCGCCTTCGGGTTGTACCCGGACTCCACCTTCGCCACCGCGGCCAGCAGCTTCGGCGAGACGTCGTGCTTGGCGCCGGCCTTCAGGAACAGGTCCGCGTACGGCACCCCGGCCAGCCCGCCGGCCGCCGACCCGCGCAGCCCGGCCGGGCGCAGCGCCGACATGTCCTGGACCGCGGCGGCCGGCACGTCGTCGAGGATCCGGCGGATGTGGGTGGGCTTCTCGTACACCGACTGGATCTTGACGTGGTCGCCCGGCTTCGGCGCCGCGATCATCTTGTGGTCGCCCAGGTAGATCGCCACGTGGTCGACCGGCGAGTCGAACGCCAGCACGTCGCCCGGCTTGGCGTCGGCCAGACTGGCCACCGGGCGGCCCGCGGTGGCCTGCTGCCACGAGTTGCGCGGCATCTTGACGCCCAGGTCCTGGTAGACCTGTTGGACCAGGCCGGAGCAGTCCAGTCCCTTGGCCGGGTCGGTGCCGCCGAAGACGTACGGCGTGCCCAGGTACTTCTTCGCGGCCGTCACCACGTCCGCCCCGGTCGGCCCGGTGGCCCCGCCGGCACCCGGACCGGCGCCGGTCGCCTTGGCCAGCGCGGACGCGAACTTGTCACCGGACTTCCCGGCCGGGTCCAGAGCGGCCGGCGGCGGGGTCAGACCCAGCTGTTCCTGCAGTTCGGCGACACGGCCCAGCACACCGGAAACGCCGAGGCTCATGCGTTGCTCCCGTTCTCGTCGGGGGATCCCGCCGCGCCGCTCGCGGCGTTCCGGGCCTTCGAGGTGACCGCCAGCTCGTCCAGGTTCGCCTGGTCGGTGCGCAGATCGTGGGCCTTGACCATGGCGGCGTGCCGCTCGGACAGCATCTCCACGGCGCGCCGGCGCTTCGCGGCGTCGGTCAGCGCGGCCAGCTTCTCCCGCTCGACCTCCTCGGCGTCGGTGACCATCCGCTGCGCGCTGAACACCCCGGCGGCCAGCGACTGCCGCGCCACCAGGGCCGCGACCATCGCCCGGGCCGAACCCTCGGTCGGCGCGTCCTGCCCGACCAGGTCCAGTTGCCGGCGCTTCACCAGCGCCTGCGCCTCCCGGATCTCGGCGCGGGACTGGATCAGCTCACCGCGCGCGGCGTCCTCCTGCGCCTTGCGCGCGCGGAGCACCGGAGTGAGACGGAACAGGCGGTTCATGCTGGCCTCCTAGCCGGGCGGTGGGGCCCTCACATGACCGCTTCGGCACACCCGCGCCGGTCGCTGAGCGCTTGCACCCAACTTTCGGCCGCCACCCCGGCGCGCTGTCCGCCATCGGCCGTGGTCCACCTGGAATGCGCAGATCAAACCCATTTCCGGTACGGACGCCTGCCCTGTCCGCACCCGTGCGCGAGGCCGCCACACCCCGGACCGTGGCGCGGCTCGTGCGGGTCCGCTGCCGGTCCGGGCCCGATCCACGCTCCGCGGGTCCCGTGCGAATCCGCAGTCCCGCCGGTCCCCCGTGCGCGGCTGGTTCCCCATGCCCCCTCGGGGCTGCGGACGGGGCCGTGGGGGCCAGCCTGCCCGCACGAGCCGCGTCTCAGCCGTGCGGGGAGGCGGGCCTCGCGTGCCGACTGCCACGGGGCGCCCAGTCGTACCGGAAAAAGATCCTGGGACGTGTCGGCGGTATCGCGGCAGCGAGGAGGGTTTGTCCGGAAACGGTCAGGTGGTGGCGAGGAGGGCCCGGAGCTGGGCCCAGGCGGTGTCGGCGGTGATGCGTTCGTCCAGGTCCTGGCGGAGGAAGGCACTGATCAGCGGCCAGGCGGCGTTGGCGCGGTCGGCCTCCGGGTTGGTGCCGGGGACGTAGGCGCCGATCTCGACCAGTTCGCGGACCTCGCGGTGGGCGGCCATCAGGCGGCGCAGTTCGGTGGCGTCGGCGCGCTGCTCGCGGGAGGTGATCTTGTTGGCCACCCGGGAGATCGAGTCGAGGGCCTGGATGCTCGGGAAGTGGCCGGCGGTGGCCAGTTTGCGGTCCAGCACGATGTGGCCGTCCAGGATCGAGCGGGCCGCGTCGGCGATCGGCTCGTTGTGGTCGTCGCCCTCGACCAGGACCGTGTAGAGGCCGGTGATGCTGCCCCGGGCGCCCGGACCGGCGCGTTCCAGCAGGCTGGCCAGCATGGCGAAGACCGACGGGGGATAGCCGCGGGTGGCCGGCGGCTCGCCGACCGAGAGGCCCACCTCGCGCTGGGCCATCGCGGCCCGGGTCACGCTGTCCATCATCAGCAGCACGTCGGCGCCCTCGTCGCGGTAGTACTCGGCGATCCGGGTGGCGACCGAGCCGGCCCTCAGCCGGACCAGCGGCGGGGTGTCCGAGGTGGCGATCACCACGACCGACCGGGCCAGGCCCTCCGGGCCGAGGTCGTGCTCGATGAACTCGCGCACCTCGCGGCCGCGCTCGCCGACCAGGGCGACCACGTTCAGCTCGGCCGAGGTGCCACGGGTGATCATGCTCATCAGCGTGGACTTGCCGACGCCGGAGCCGGCGAAGATGCCGATCCGCTGGCCGCGGCCGCACGGGACCAGGGTGTCCAGCACCCGTACGCCCAGCGACATCGGCTTGTCGACCAGCTGGCGCTCCATCGCCGAGGGCGGCGCCATCTCGATCCCGACCAGCTCGCCGCGCAGCGGTGGCCCGCCGTCCATCGGCCGGCCCAGGCCGTCCAGGATCCGGCCGCGCAGGTCCGGGCCGACCGAGATGCGCAGCGGCCCGCCGGTGCTCATCGCCGGGGTGCCGGCCCCGATCCCGGCGATCGGGCCGAGCGGCAGGCAGTTGAGCTGCTGTCCGTCCAGCGCCGCGACCTCGGCCAGCACCGCCTCCGGGCCGGTGCCGATCCGCAGCAGCTCGCCGACCCGGGCCTCCAGCCCGCTGACCGTGACCCGCAGTCCGACCGCGCCGGTGACCCGGCCGCTGACCGTGGGCCGGGCCGCGTGGATCGCGTTCCGCATCCGGTGCTGGAAGACGTCGGTCATATCCGCAGGGCCTCCCGGGCCCGGGCCACCGCGGCCTCGATGGTGGCGTCGACGGTGGCGGTGCCGGTCTCGGCGATCGCGTCGCCGGGCCGCAGACTCGGATCGGGGTGCAGGGTGATCCGGCGGCCCTGGTAGTCGAACTCGCCGCTGTCCCCGGCGACCAGCGTGGCGTAGTCCTCCGGGTGCAGGCGCAGCTGCACGTCGCCGTGCTCGGGTGCGGCGGTCATGGCCCGGCGCAGCGCGTCCTTGCCGCGGTCCGGATCGTCCTGCAGGGTCCGGCCGATGATCCCCTCGGCCAGCTCGAACGCGCTGGCCAGCACGAGTTCCTGCAGCTCGGTGAAGGTCGGCATGAGCTGGTTCTCCAGCTCGGTGACGGCCCGGCCGAGGGCGTTCACGGCGTGCGTCAGGGCGGCCGCGCGCCGGTGGTCGTGCTGGTGCTCGGCCTCCAGCGCGCGCGCCGCGGCGGCCTCGGCGGCGGCCGCGGCCTCCCGCTTGCCCTGCGCCCAGCCCTCCGCGTAGCCGGCGGCCCGGGCCTGCTGCCGGGCCTCCTCGAGCAGCTTCGGGTCGTTCGGGTCGGGCAGTTTCAGATCGGTGGCGAACCGGGCGGCGGTGGCCGTCTCGGCCACCGCCCCGCGGATCACCGGCCGGTCAGGCGATGAGCTCATCGGCCTCGCCGCCCCGCTGGATCTCGATCTGGCCGGAGTCCTCCAGGGTGCGGATCACGCCGACGATCTTCGCCTGCGCCTCCTCGACCATCTTGACCTTGACCGGGCCGAGCAGGTCCATCTCCTCGAGCAGGTTCTCCCGGCCGCGCTCGGAGAGGTTCTTGGTGACCTTGTCACGCACCGTCTCCGGGACACCCTTGAGCGCGGTGGCCAGATCGGCCGGCTCCACCTGGCGCAGGATCAGCTGGACCGCCCGGTCCTCCAGGTTCACGATGTCCTCGAACATGAACATCCGGCGCCGGATCTCCTCGGCCAGCTCCGGGCTGCGCGACTCGAGCGCCTCCAGGATCAGCCGCTCGGTGGTCCGGTCGGCGCGGTTGATGATGTCCACCAGCGGCTGCAGGCCGCCGACCGTGGACAGCTCGTCCGGCTGGAGCACGCTGGAGAGCTTGCGCTGCAGCGCGCTCTCCACCTGCCGGATGATGTCCGGCGAGGTGCGGTCCATGATCGCGATGCGGTGCGCGACCTCGGTCTGCACCTCCAACGGCAAACCGGCCAGGATCGACGAAGCGAGCCCGGCCGGGATGTGGGCGAGCACCAGCGCGATGGTCTGCGGGTGCTCGTACTGCACATAGGAGAGCAGCTGCCGGGGGTCGGCGTGGCTCAGGAAGTTGAACGGGATGTCGTTCATCGACGCTTCGAGCCGGTCCAGGATCAGCGCCGCCCGCTCCTTGCCGAGCGACGCCTCCAGCAGCTCCCGGGCGTAGTCCATGCCACCGGACCCGGCGAACCGGGTGGTCGCCATGGCATAGAACTCGTCCATCACGTCGTCGACCTGGACGGGGTCGAGTTTGCCCAGCCGCGCCACCTCGGCGGAGAGCGCCTCGACCTCCTTCTCGGTCATGTTCGCCAGCACCTGCGCGGATTGTTCCTTGCCGAACTGGATCAGCATTATGGCCGCTTTGCGTACGCCCGTCATGGAGAGCGTGGTGAGCGCGGGTGTGGTCAACTCCTACTCCTCTTAGTGGTGCGTCGTGGTCGCGTCGGCGGACATCCAGCCGCGCAGCAGGGTGGCCATCTCGTCCGGCTTCTCCTGGACCATCTGCTCGATCTCCCGGTGCCGCTCCTCACGAGCCTCGTCGTGCACCTCCACCGGGGCGCCGCCCTCGATCATCGCGGCGGCGCTCATCGCCTGGGTGGCCTCCAGTTCGGCCTGCCGCTGGGCGTCCAGCGCGGCCTGCATCTCCTCCAGGTGCGCCTTCTCCTCGGCGGTCAGCTGCTGCCGGCGCTTGGCCCGCCGGCTGGCCCGCCAGGCCAGGAAGATCAGAGCCAGCACCACGAAGGCGAGCGCGCCGGTCTTCACCAGGGTCATCTGCTTGTTCTGCTTCTCGGCGGCGGCCGCGGCGGCGAGTTCGTCGCGGGCGGCCTGCTGGGCCGAGGTGTCGAACGGCATGGCGCTGACCGCGATCGTGTCGCCGCGGGTGGCGTCGACGCCGGCCGCCGAGCTGACCAGCTGCTGCACCTGGAGCGGGTCGACCGAGGCCGCGGTGGTGCTGTCCAGCAGGACCGCCACGTTGAGCCGGCGGATGCTGCCGGGCGCCTTCCGGCGGACCTCCTGCACCTCGTTCAGGGCGTTGTTGCGGGCCTCGTTCTTGTTGGCGTACTGGCCGTTGGAGCCGGCGCCGTTCGGCACCTGGATGTTGTCCGGGCCGAGCACGCCGCCGTTGCCGACCCCGCTCCCGCTGTACGTCTCCGAGCTGCTGGTCTCCGAGAGCGACGGCAGCGACGGGTCCGAGCTGTACGTCTTGCTCCGCGTCTCGGTCTGGTCGAAGTCCAGGTCGGCGGTGGTGGTGACGACCGAGTGCCCGGGACCGACCAGCCGGTCCAGCATCGTCTGCAGCGAGGCGTTCATCCGGTTCTGGAACTCGACGGTCTGCGCCTCGGAGCCGCTGTCCCCGCCGGTCGCGATGGCCGCGCCACCGCCGGTGGAGAGGATCTTGCCGTCCGCTCCGGCCACGGTGACCTGGGTCGGGTCCAGGCCCTCGACGCTGGAGGCGACCAGGTGCACGATCGACTGCACCTGGTCGGAGCTCAACGGGCTGGTCGCCTTGGAGGCGACCAGCACCGAGGCGGTGGTCTTGGCGTTGCTGTCGGCGAAGACGTCCTTCTCCGGCATCACCAGGTGCACGGTGGCCGCCTCGACGCCGTCGATCGACTTGATCGTCTTGGCCAGCTCGCCCTCCAGCGCCCGCTGGTAGTTCGCGTGCTGCATGAAGTCGCTGGTGGTGATGCCCTGCTGGTCGAGCAGTGAGTAGCCGGTGCCCTCGTCGTTGGGCAGGCCCTCGCCGGAGAGCTGCAGCCGCAGCGCGTTGACCTGGTCGCGC
Organism: Actinoplanes octamycinicus; assembly: GCF_014205225.1. Lineage (NCBI taxonomy): Bacteria > Bacillati > Actinomycetota > Actinomycetes > Micromonosporales > Micromonosporaceae > Actinoplanes > Actinoplanes octamycinicus. The sequence goes on along the minus strand of NZ_JACHNB010000001.1, from coordinate 1,233,299 downwards.
GGCACCATGATGGTCTGGCCGTCGTTCGCCAGCTCGTACGAGGTGCCGGCCTTCTGCAGCGACTCGACGATGGCGCTGGCGTCCTTGGTCGACAGGTTGTTGAACAGGATCGCGTAGGAGGGTTTCGCCGCCCACGTCGCGAAGAAGTACCCACCGACGACGATGGCGATGACGGCGAAGATCGTGACAGCCTTCTGTCCCGGCGTGAAGGACTTGAAGGTGTCCGTGATGCGGCGTACCGGAGCGGGAAGGCGATCAGTCATCTCAGGCCTGCATCCTCATGATCTCTTGGAAGGCCTCGACGGCCTTGTTGCGGATGGCGAGGGTCATCTGGAGTCCGAGGGACGCCTCGTTGGCGGCCATCGTGTACTGGGCCGGGTCCTGCAGCGTCCCGTTGGCCACCTGGACGGCGAGGTCGCTCGCCTTGTCCTGGGAGGCCTGCACGCTCTCCAGGCCCTTGGACAGCATGCGGGCGAAGTCGGTGTTCGGGCTGGCGGTCTTGGCGGCCTCGTCGAGGTCCAGCTTGTCGGACAGTCCTGACATACCCGAAATTCCGGAGATTCCGCTGAAGCCGGAGATTCCGCCGATGGGGTTGATCGGAGTCATGATCACTTCCCGAGGTTGATAGCGGCGGTGTACGCGTCCCGGGCCCGGTCGACGACCGAGAGGTTGGCCTGGTAGGAGCGCTGCGCCATGATCATCTGAGCCATCTGGCTGCCCATGTCGATGTCCGGCCGCCGGACGTACCCCTCGGCGTCGGCGAGCGGGTTGTCCGGTTCGTAGGCCAGGATGCCCTCGGCGTTGCCGAGCTGCACCCCGGCCACCTCGGCGCCGTTACCGTCCTGCGCGGCGCGGGCCTGGACGTACCGGGCCTGGAACGCGTTCTCGGAGGTGCGGCTGGTGTTGTTCATGTTCGCGATGTTGTCGGAGACCGCGTCGAGCCACTTGCGGTAGACCGTGACCCCGGTGCCGGCGACCCCGATGGCGTTGAAGATGCTCATCCTCAGGCTCCCTTGATGGCGTCGCGCAGCAGGCCGTACTTGCTGTCGATGGCCCGGAGCGTGAGCTGGTACCGCATCGTGGTGTCGATGTGCGACAGCGTCTCCTCGTCGAGGTTGACGTTGTTGCCGTTGAGCCGGGTGGGCTCCAGCGACTCCTGGACACTCGGGTTGATCCCCAGCGGCGACTGGCCGCGGGCGACAGCGCCCTGAAGAGCCTCCTCGAACTTGACCTTACGGGCACGGAAGCCCGGGGTCTCGACGTTCGCGATGTTGTTGGCGATGGCGTTCTGCCGGGCCGACAGGCCGCTGACAGCGACGCGCAGCGCAGAGGTGGAAAGGTCGTCGAACACTTCGCAGCTCCCTGATCGATCCGTCTGGTCGCCGTTCCGTGGCACTTCGGTGAGCAATCCGTGCTCGTACCATGCAGTTCGGCGAGCCCGGCGATCCGCTGAGTGTCAGACGGTTGCTGCGAGGTTGCACACGAAAACGTCCCGGACCCCCTGGCCGGGGATCCGGGACGTTCGTGGTGGTTCACATGGCGCGGTCCAGATAGACCGGGCGCTTGACCGCCTCGCCGGTCTCGATCCGGGAGGTCATCGCGCTCTGCTGGCGGTTCGCGGTGAGCCGCCGGGCGAGTTCCTCCGCCACGGCCAGCTGCCGGGTGAGGATCTCGTCGGCCCGCGGCTTGAGTTCCAGCGGCAGCGCGCCCAGTTCGGTCGGCGGCCGCCAGAGGTCGGCCGGCGGGGTCTCGGCCTGCCGATGCTCGTCGGCGAGCATCGCCTCGACCGCCGCGACGTCCATCTCCAGCTCGTCGAGCGCCGTCGTCCAGGCGCCCCGCCAGTCCCCGGTCATGGCGCGCTCAGCCCGCCGCCGCAGCCGCGGCCTCGCGCCACGCGTCGCGCAGCGGCTCAAGGAACTTCCGGCAGGTGGCCACCCGGTCCGGGTCTCCGGCGATGGTCGCGCCGATCAGCTCGGTCAGGATGTAGCCGTACAGGTTGGCCAGGCCGGGAGCGCCCTCCCACTCGTCGACGTGCAACGTCGTCCGCAGCTCGATGAGGATTTCCTGGGCGTGCGAGATCTTGTCGTTGGCCAGGGCCCGGTCGGCGGCGCGCAGCGCCTCCTCGCCCTGGTTCAGGTCGAGGATCATCCGGTCGTAGAGCATCACCAGCAGCTTCGCCGGCGACGCGGTGTTGATCGAGTCCTGCAGGTAACGGTCACGGAGGTGCGGGGCCGGAGCGGTCATCGAATCCCTTTGTCAGGCTGGTGAGGGCTGGCGGGTGGCGGTGGACGACGGTCAGCCAAGGCTGGCGATCTGCCCGGCCAGCCACGACGACTGGTTCTTCATGTTGCCGAGCGCGGTCTCCATGGCGGCGTACTGCCGCTGCAGCGCCTCGCGGCGGGAGGCCAGCCGGGTGTCCCAGTTGCTGATCTGGTCGTTGATCGAGTCGATCTCGTTCTTCCGGCCGGTGATCACCGCGGTGACGCTCTTCGACTGCTTGTCGGCCAGCGCGCTGAAGTTGGTGGCGACCGCCTGGGTCACTTCCTGGATCCGGCTGGGGTTCTCGTTGTACGCGTTGGTGAAGTCGGTCGCGTTGAAGGTCAGCAGACCGTCCCGGCTCAGCTGGATGCCGAGCTTGTTGAGCGACTGCTCGGGGAACGTCAGCTCCTTGGGGTTGGTCGTCTCGTCGACCGGGAGGTCCTTGTCGTACCGCGGGTTCGGGTACTTGGCCATGCCGACGCTGACCATGCCGAGGATGCTCTGCGTCATCTGGCGGACCATGAAGTCGCCGGTCAGCGGCGAGCCCTTCTTGGTGGAGCTGTCGTACGCGGTCTGGTCCTTGACCTCGGTGAGCGTCGCGTTCATCGCGTCGACCATCGACTGGATCTTCGCGGTGATCCCGCTGATGTCGGTGGCCGCGCTGACCGTGACCCCGGTCTCCTCCTTGGTGACGTTGACCGTCACGCCGGGGATCAGCCCGCTGAAGGTGTTGGTCGCGCTGCTGACCGTGTAACCGGCCTCGCCCTCGCCGCCGACCTGCAGGGTCGCGTTCTTCGCGTAGGTCGAGGCGGGGCTGGCGCCGGCGTTGCCGTTGGTGTCGAGCCCGAGCCCCTCCAGGCCGGTCACCTGGAAGCCGAAGTCCTCGCCGGTCTTGCTGCCGGTGAACTGGAGGATGCCCTCGGTGTCCGAGGTGTTCACCACGAACGCCCGGACGTCCAGCCCGGCGGAGTTGACCTTGCCGGCGATGTCCTGCGCCGAGCTGCCCTTGGTCAGGTCCAGGGTCACCGACTTGGCTGGCGTGGCCGGGGTGAAGTTGCCGTTCTCGTCGTACTTGCCCATCGTGACGGTGACCGAGGCGCCGAGGTTGACCGGCGTCTTCTCCAGCTTGCCGTCGTTGTTGCTGTCACTGGTGGTGTTGGTGGGCAGCTTGATGGTGGTGGTCTGGGCCCGGGCCACGCTCTTCACGTCGAAGGTGACGCTGCCGGCCGTGTTGACCAGGCCGGTCGTCGTGCTCGCGGTCACCGACGAGGAGTTGGACGTCGCCTTGGTGGAGCGCCAGGTGCTGAGCTTGGACACATCGTCCGCGGCGGCCTTGAAGGCCTTGAGCTTGCTGTTGACCGACTGGTACGAGGCCACCGCGGTCTCGGCGGTCTTGACCTTGGTCTTGAGCTTGGTCTGCGGTGCGGCCTCCACCTGCATCAGCTGACCGATCAGGGAGGAGGTGCTGAGACCACTGACGAGGCCGTCAACGGAGCTGGTCACAAGAAGCCTGCTTTCCTGCCGAGGACATGTGTGGAGCGGGGGTAGCCGGCGTACCGGCTACCCCCATCTGTTCGGTCACTGTCGGGCTGAATCAGTTGCCGAACGGTCGCATTTCGGTCGCGGTTCGGTTAGCGGAGCAGCGAGAGCACGTTCTGCGAGGACTGGTTCGCCTGCGACAGCATCGACGTGCCGGCCTGGGTGAGGATCTGGCTCCGGGTGAAGGAGACCATCTCCTGCGCCATGTCGGTGTCCCGGATCCGGGACTCCGACGCGGACAGGTTCTCCACCGCCGTGTTCAGGTTGTTGATGGTGTGCTCGAAGCGGTTCTGCGAGGCACCGAGCGAGGCGCGCTGGTCGGAGACCGACTTGATCGCCGAGTCGAGCGCCTTGATCGCCTTGGCCGCACCCGAGTCGCCGTTCGCGTCGGCGGGCCCCGACAGGTCGAGGCCGCTCAGGCCGAGCGCCGAGGCGCTCACCTTGCCGATCGACACGTTCAGCTTCTCGCCGGCGTTGGCGCCGATCTGGAAGTCGCCGTTGGTGGAGGCGGTCTTGGTGGTGCTGCTGCCGTCCTTGAACGCGTCGCCGACCTGGTCGGAGATGTCGAACTCGGCGGTGCCGTCCAGGCTGAACGACATACCGGTGCCGTCCGCCTTGACGTCCGACGAGACGTGCAGCTCGTTACCGGTGAAGCCCTGCGCCGCGTTGGCCGGAGCGGTCAGCGCGGTCTTGATCGCGGTGTTCAGCTTGTCGGCGACGTCCTTGGCGGTGTCACCGGCGGCCGGCGTGACGCTGACCGCGATCGGGCTGTCGCTGAGGTCCTTGCTGCCGATCTTCTGGATGTTGAAGGAGATCGTCGACGGCATGGAGGTCAGCGGGTTGTCGGCGGTGTTGCCCTCGGTGGTGCCGAAGGAGCCGTCGAGCAGCTTCGACTTGCCGAACGCGGTGGTCTCGCCGACCCGGTCGATCTCCTTGGCGAGCTGGTCGAACTCCTTCTGCGCGGCGCCCTTCGCCTCGGTGTCCAGGGACGCGTTGGAAGCCTGGACCGACAGGTCACGCATGCGCTGGAGCATGCTGGTGACCTCGTTCAGCGCACCCTCAGCGGTCTGCACGACGCTGATCGCGTCCTGGGCGTTGCGCACCGCGACCTTGAGACCGCCGGTCTGCGCGCGCAGACCCTCGGAGATCGACAGGCCGGCCGCGTCGTCCGCCGCCCGGTTGATCCGGAAACCGCTGGACAACTTCTCCAGCGACTTGGACATCTGGCTGTCGGTGACCGACAGGTTCCGGTAGGCGTTCTGCGCGGCGATGTTCTGGTTGATGCGAAGACCCATTGTGGTGATTCCTCCTTGACTGGGGTCTTGAACCGGCCCGTCCATGAGCCGTGGTGTTGCGCCATTCCCTTCGGCGTGCTGCCGAGAGGCGCTGAGCGATTCTCCGAGAAAATCTCGGCCTTTTCCGGCTAACCGGATAAATGCCGATCGGGCGAAACCACTCAGCGGCACGGCGAACATGCCGACCTGTCCGAATGAGTGGGTTGCCGAAAGGGTGCAGCCCGACCAGCGAACGACGGAGGACCGGGTGAGTCTGACCGACCTGGCCAGCGTCTTGTGGCGCTCCCGGGAGCTGCTGGAGATGCTCCTGTTCAAGCTCGAGGAGGAGCAGTTGCTCCTCGCGGCCAACCGATCCCGCTGGTTGAGCCACGCCACCCGGGAGGTGGAGGTGGTGCTGGACCAGATCCGGCAGACCGAGGTCATCCGCGCGGCGTACGCCCAGGAGGTGGCCGCCGAGCTCGGTCTCAACCCGGAGGCCTCGCTCGGGGAACTCGCCGACGCGGCGCCCGATCCCTGGGCGGACCTGCTCCACCAGCACCGTAAGGCGTTCCTGCTGCTGACGTCGGAGATCCGGGCCCTGGCCGACGTCAACCGTGACCTGCTCACCGCGGGACAACGCGCGGCTCGCGAAACCATGCTCGTGTTCGCCGAGTCTGTGGAAACGTACGGACCGCAGGGCCAGACCGTCACCGGCGGCATCCGCCGCCCCACCCTCGTCGATGAGGCGATCTGATGGCTAGCACATTCAGTGGACTGAACACCGCGCTGACGTCCCTGTACGCACAGCGCCGCGGCCTGGACATCACCGGCCAGAACATCGCGAACGCGAGCACCGAGGGGTACACCCGGCAGCGCGTCGTCATGCAGGCGCAGAACGCCAACCTGACCCCCGGCATCTACGCCACCACCACCGCGGTGGGCGCCGGCGTCACCGTCTCCACGGTGGAGCGGCTGCGGAACACCGCGCTCGACCACCGCAGCTACACCGAGCACGCGAACTCGGCGTACCTCAACGAGAAGGCCGGCGCGTACGCGCTGATCGAGGACGTCTTCGCCGAGCCCAGCGACACCGCGCTGCAGGCCCGCCTGCAGGACATGTGGGACGGCTGGAACGCGGTGGCCACCAACCCGGACAAGGCCGCGCCCAAGTCCGCGCTGCTGGAGCAGGCGACCACGGTGGCCGCCACGCTCAACGACGCGTCCAAGGCGCTCAACAACCAGTTCGAGTCGGTCCGGGCCGGCCTGGACACCTACGTCGGCGACGTGAACAAGTCGGCCGAGGCGGTCGCCAAGCTGAACAAGGAGATCGTCGTCGCCAAGGCGGCCGGGCTGCAGGCCAACGAGCTGATGGACCAGCGCTCGCAGGAGATCCTCAAGCTCTCCCAGATGGTCGGCGCCACCGCCACCGACCTGCCGGACGGCGCGACCAACGTCTTCATCGGCAGCGCGCCGCTGGTCAGCGAGTTCAGCAACCGCCCGATCGAGATCGCGTCCGGCAGCGCCACCCAGATCGCCGACCTGGACCAGGACATCACGGTGAACCTGCGCTGGAAGGACACCGGGACGCCGGTCGCCGCGGGCGGGACGATGGGCTCGCAGATGGAGCTGCTCGCCCAGGGCGGCACCCTGCACGAGATCTCCGGCCGGCTGGACAAGGTGGCCCAGAAGCTGGCGCAGACGGTCAACGACAAGTACGGCACCGGCTACACCATGAAGGGCGAGACCGGGCAGGAGTTCTTCGTCAACGGCGACATCGACCCGGACAACCCGCCGAACCCCAAGCCGGGGATCACCGCGCTGAACATCGCGGTGGCGGTGAGCGACCCGGCCGACCTGGCCGTCTCGACCGGGGATCCGACCGCCCCCGCCGCCACCCGGGTCCTGGACGGCGGGATCGCCGACGACCTGGCCGAGCTGGCCACCTCGCGGGACGGCGCCGACTCCGAGTACCAGCAGCTGATCGGCGACCTCGGGGTGTCCGCGCAGGCCTCGATCCGCCGGCGCGACGTGCAGAACGCGGTGACCGACCAGGTGGACGCCGCGCGCGACGCGGAGTCCGGGGTCAACCTCGACGAGGAGATGACCAACCTGCTCACCTACCAGCGTGGCTACGAGGCCGCGTCCCGGGTGCTCACCACCATCGACTCGATGCTCGACCAATTGATCAACCGGACCGGAATGGTCGGTAGGTAGGGGGACGACGGCTCATGAGCAGCAGCCCACGGGTCACCGAGAGCAGCGTCCGCACCCGGACGATGGCAAGCCTGCAGCGCAACCTCAGCCGGACGCAGACCGCGCAGGACCAGATCTCCAGCGGCAAGCAGCTGCACCGCCCGTCGGACTCGCCGACCGGCACGGTGACCGCACTCCAGTTGCGCGGCGAGGTCCGCGCGAACAAGAAGTACTCGACCAACGCCGACGACGCGATGGGCCGGCTCGGCACCGTGCAGGACACCCTGCAGAGCTCCACCGTGCTGGTCGCCAAGGTCCGGGAGCTCACGCTGGCCGCGACCAGCGCGGGCGGCGGCAGCACGCCGGAGGCGAACAACGCGCGGGCCGCGGAGATCGACCAGATCCGCGGCACGCTGATGCAGTTCGCCAACACGAAGTACCTGGACCGCCCGGTCTTCGGCGGCTCGACCCCGGACCCCACCGCCTACTCCGGCGGCGGCTACGTCGGCGAGGCGTCCGGCGAGACGAACCGGATGATCGGCCCGAACGCCAGGGTGCGGGTGGACGTCCGCGGTCCCGAGGTGTTCGGCAACGACTACCTGGTCAACGACGACGGCAAGTACGTCGACGCGACCGGGCAGGAGCTGGCCGACCAGACCGACCCGGCGCTCCGGGTACGGAACCCGGCACAGCTGTTCAACGTGCTCAAGGACCTGTCCGACGCCATGAAGTCGGGCGACTCGGCTGCTATCGACACCGGCCTGAGGAACCTCGACAAAGCGTCTGATCTGCTGAATTCCACTCTTTCGGACGTAGGCGCTCGATACAATCGGGTTACACAGATGAAGCAGTCCGCTGAGGATCGCTTGATGTCCGTGTCGTCGCAGCTGTCCGATATCGAGGATGTCGACCTGCCCAAGGCGATCATGGAATTGCAGCTCCAGCAGACCTCGTATCAGGCCGCCCTGGCCGCCACGGCCAAGGTGATCCAGCCCTCGCTCATCGATTTCCTGAGGTGACCATGACTACTCGCACCATGTCCCGACCGATCGAGGCCACCATGACCGACCCGTCGCTGGGCCTGCCGACCATCTCGATGGCGGTGCCCATGCCGGGGTTCCCGGCGCACAAGGAATTCGTCCTGGTGCGCCTGAACGACGACGGTCTGCTCTACGCCCTCACCTCGCTCGACAACCCGGAGCTGCGGTTCCTGGTGGCGCCGCCGGAGCCGTTCTTCCCGGAGTACGCCCCGGAGATCGACGAGTCGGTGTTCGCGGCGCTGAACACCAAGGACCCGGACCGGGTGCTGCTGCTCACGGTGATCACCGCGGGCAAGGAGGAGACGACCGCCAACCTGCTCGCCCCGATCGTGGTCGACCGGGACAGCATGCGGGCGATGCAGACGGTCCTCACCGGCTCGGGCTACCCGGTCCGGGCGATCATGAACCGGTCGTACTGAACCTCCAGTTGAGGATTGCTCGCGACGGCCGCGGCGCGCGGCCCGTGACAAACCCTCGAAGGCGCGGTCGCGTTCCCTCGCGGCCGCGCCTTTGCCATGCTGTCCGTTCCATGGATGGAGGAGGAGGGCGTCGATGCTTGTGCTGACCAGGCGGGCCGGCGAGAGCGTGATGATCGGCGACGACGTCGTGATCACCGTGCTGGAGGCCCGGGGCGACGTCATCCGGCTGGGGATCCAGGCGCCACGTGACGTGCAGGTGCACCGCGAGGAGGTGTACCGCGAGTTGCGGGACGCGAACCGGGAGGCGGCGTCGCCGACCGACGACGCGGTGCACGCGGTCACCAAGATGCTGGAGAAGCCGGGAAATTGAGGGCGGCCCGCCACCGCCGGTGGCGGGCGCACCTCACCTGCACCGGCGGCTGACCCCGGAGACAACGCGCGGGCCGCATTCTTCTCCCCGACGGAGAACTTCAGTCGGGGAGCGAACGTGGCAGAGCGGGAATCAGTCATCGGCGGTGGCGCGGTCGGTACCGCGTACGCGCTGGACCTGACGGTGGATGCCCACGTGCACACCGGGTTCGCGGCCGGGCGGGACGCGGTCGGTGTGGTGGCCTCGGCCGCCGACCGGGCCGGGCTGACCTCGTTGACCTTCGCCGACCAGGCCGGACCGGACACCACCTGGCTGACCGCGTACGCGGACGCGGTGCGCCGGGCCCGGCACCGCACCGAGATGACCCTGCGGGTGGCCGCCGAGGTCGAGGTGGTCCGCCCGGACGGCTGGCTGGCGCTGCCCGCCGACCTGGCCCAGCTGGACGCGCTGTCGGTGGCGGTCTCCGCCCTGCCGGTCGGCGACGACCTGCTGGACGCCCGGGCGGTGCGCGCCCTGGTCGAGGCCGGTGAGCTGACCCCCGAGCAGGTTGCCGAGCTGCTGGTCGAGGCGACCGTGCGGGGCCTGGAACGGGCCTGCCGCTACGTGCCCACCCAGCTGGCCCGCCCGCTCGCGCTGCTGGCCCAGGCCGGCGTGGACGACGCCGCGGTGTCCCCGGCCCTGCTGGCCGACCTGGCCGCCGCCTGCCGGTCCACCGGCACCCTGGTGGAGATCAGCGAGGCCTGGCGCAGCCCGTCCCCGCGCCTGGTGGCGCTGCTGCGCGACGCCGCCGTGACGCTGGTGCCCGCGAGTGACGCCCGGTACGCCGCCGAGGTGGGCGGCTGGCAGTACCTGCGCAGAGTCTGAAAGCCGGGTCTCCGCGAAAGCGAACACGGGTCGCACTCGTCTCCGTACGCTCTGTCATGCCAGCACTTCAGCATGGGAGAGATGCGATGAGTATGGTTCAGCAGGCCATCGAGGTGAGTGCACCGCTGCACACGGTGTACGAGCAACTCGCCGCGTTCGAGAACTACCCACGGTTCATGACCGGGGTCCGCCAGGTGACCACCACCGGCCGGGACCAGACGCACTGGATCATGGACGTGGACGGCAAGCGCCGGGAGTTCGACGCGCAGATCATCGAACGATCGCCGGACGAGCGGGTCTCCTGGTCGACCATGGAGGGGCCGCTCCTCGCCGAGACCATCACGCTGCGCCCGATGGGGGAGACGAAGACTCAGATCGTCGCCCAGCTCGAGGCCGACATCGCGTTCCTCATGCCCAGCGACCGGCACGGCCAGGAGTCGCTGAACCGCCGGCTCAAGGCCGACCTGACCACCTTCAAGGGCCTGGTCGAGAGCGGGGTGCTGGGCGGCCGCCCGATGCCCACCGGGGCCAGCGTCAAGCGCCTGCCCGGCCCGTCGCACACCCTGTTCAGCAAGCCGGACTACGCCTCGCCGGCGTCGGTCGCCGCCCGCGTGCACAAGCATCCGCCGGCCGGGACGGGGCTGGCGCAGGACACCGAGCCGTCGCCGGGGGCCGGCTGGGACACCGGCGCCGCCGACCTGAGCAACGCCGACCCGACCGGCACCGGCCTCACCGAGAACCCGCTGCACCACGCGGCCGGCCCGGGCACCATGCCGGCGGCCAAGCGGGGGGCCTCGTCCGGCTCGGCCCGGATGGGCGGCCGCACCGCCGCCGCCGACATCTGGGGCAACGGCATGATCAACGAAGAGGACCGCGGCATCGGCTGATCCACAATCAAGATCAAGAGCTTGCTGACTCGGGTCCGCGCTGATCACCGGCCGTCGCTCCCGCCAGGGACCCTTCCGGGCTGAGCTGGCCGCTGGCGCGTCCAGAACGCTCAGCCCGCAAGGGCGACGTCCGTGGGTAGTTGCGGAAGCCAGATCACAGTCAGAACCGAAGGCCGGCCCGTTGGGCCGGCCTTCGTCGTGCCCGCCAGCGCACCTGGGTGAATCGGCGTGTCCAGGGCCCGCTCGCGGCGAGGAATGACGGATCGGATGGCGCCTGAGACGGCGCCTCAGCGCGGTGCGGCCTCCAGGGTGACCAGCAGGCGCGCGCCGCGGGGCGTGGCGTGCTCGTAGCGCACCGAGCCGCCGTTCGCCTCGACCAGGTGCCGGACGATGAACAGGCCCAGCCCGGCCCCGCGCAGGAACCGGCCGAACAGGTTGGGCAGCACGTCCTCCGGGATGCCCGCGCCGCTGTCCTGCACGCAGAGCAGCACCGTGCCGCCCTGCCGCTCGGCACCCACCCGGATCGGCGCGGCCCCGTGCGCGATCGCGTTCTTCAACAGGTTTTCCACAACCACGGCGAGGTGCCCGCGGTCGGCCAGCGCGGACAGCTCCTCGTCGATCGCGATCTCCACCTGGTCGGCCCCGGCGGTCTCGCCGCGGGCCGTGCGGACCACCTCCAGCAGCGGCACCGGCACCCGGCGGGCGGTCACCGCGCCGGTGTCCAGGCGGAACAGCAGCTGCAGGTCGTTCATCATCTTGACCAGGCGGCGGGTGTTCTTGTCGATCTTCAGGGACAGCTCCAGCCGGATGTCCTCCGGCAGGTCCGCCCAGTCCGCGCAGAGCAGCTCGGCCAGGCTGGCGATCGAGCTGATCGGCTGTGCCACGTCGTGGGTGAGCATCGAGGTCAGGTCGTTCTTGAAGGCCAGCGCGGCGGCCAGTTGCGCGTTCGCCGCGGCCAGCTGGGCGTTGCCGCGCTCCAGTTCGGCGGCGTGCTCGCTGAGCGCCTCCTCGGCCTCCTTGCGGGAGGCGATGTCGACGCAGGTGGCGACGTAGCCGCGCGGCGCGCCGGCGGCGTCCGGGATGGCGGCCATGGTGGCCAGCACCGGCACCTCGGTGCCGTCGGCGCGGGGCAGCAGCCAGTCGCCGCCATGCCCGGGAGGCGGCAGCGGCGGCGGGTCGCGGACCTCGTCCCGGTGGCCGGTGAGCTCGCGCCAGCGCCGGTTCACGTCGATCACCCGGTAGTTGGCGTCCAGCACCATGACCGCCTCGTTCATCGACTGGAGCAGCGTGTCCGCGAAGTCCTGCCGGTCGCGCAGCTCGGCGACCAGCAGCTGGTCGGCGGCGGAGTCCTCGGCGGCCGGCGCCTCGGGCCGGGCCAGCACCGCCCCGGCGGTCAGCAGGAGCAGGCCGGCGGCCAGCGAAGGCGGCATCACGGTGGCGGTGACCAGCCGGGAGGCGAGCCCGACCAGCGCGATGGTGGCGGCGCCGAGCAGCAGCGGGTCGGTGATCCGGACCGGGACCGGGCCGATCCGGGGCAGCCGGACGTCCAGGCCGGCCAGCGCCAGGCCGGCCAGCACGGTGGCCAGCCCGGCGGCCGGGTGCCGGTCCAGCGCGACGCCGCCGAGCACCGCCGCGGAGAGCCCGAGCACGGCGGCGGCCCCGGCGCGCAGCCGCCCGGCCAGACCGTCGGCCAGCGGCACCGCCTGCAGCAGCAGGGCCAGCCCGGCCGGGATCAACACGAACGCCGGAGCGGGCGGGAGCCCCTCCGGCGACGTGGTGTCGGACGTGTGCGTGTTCAGGAGGCCGAGCACGGTGACCGTGACTCCGGCGCAGCCGGCGATCAGCCGGGACAGCCTGCCCACGCCGCGTGCCGCGATATGCACATATCCCCCCATGACGTGAGGAAATGATCATATCGCGACGCAGGCGGTTACTTACCCGCCCAGGCGAAGCCTTCCTCCAGGCGGATCTTGCTGGCCACCCGCGAGATCTCGGCGTGCATCCGGTTCGCGTGGTGCCCGCAGAAGGCCAGGTCGCCGCCGCTGCTCAGGGTTACCTCCAGCTTGGCGGCCGCTCCACAGCGATCGCAGCGATCGGTCAGCTCGCCGACGGTGTCGATCTCGGGCGACAGCAGGGTGGTCATATCGCTCTCCTTGCTCATGGGCCAATGAAGCGGGGCTCAGTGGCGGTGTGCAGCGGTCCTGACAGCGGACTAGATCGGCCCTGCGCTGGGTGGCCTTAGTGGTTCCACCCGTTGTTCCGGTGTGAACGGCGCAACGTCGTCGCAACCCGGTGCGACCTGGACCTGCACTTTTCCCACTTCAAGATTTCCCTCAAGTCGCCACGGCATGCACCTCCGGGCCGGGGCACCTACCTGAGGGAGACACTTGATGCTCGGTTCCGACGCCCGTCGCCTGGCCATCCGCTTCTTGGCCGTCGCGAGCGCCGCCACCGCTTCTCTTCACGGTTTCGCCGTGCCGGCCGCCGCGGCTCCCGCCGCGCCGCGCACCGGCACGGTCCTGGAGGCCGGCGCCGCCGCCATCCCGGACAGCTACATCGTCGTGCTCAACCCGGGGCACGACGCCGACTCCCGCTCCCTGACCGCTGCCTACGGCGGCGAGGTGCTGGAGAACTACCAGGCCACGGTCTCCGGCTTCCACGCCCGGATGTCGGCCGCCCAGGCCGCCCGGCTCGCCGCCGACCCGGCCGTGCGCTACGTCGAGCAGGACGCGGTGATCGCGCCGTCGTCGGTGCAGCCCGGCGCCACCTGGGGCCTGGACCGGATCGACCAGCGCTCGCGCAGCCTGGACAAGAAGTACTCGTACCGCTCGGCCAAGGACGTCACCGCGTACGTGATCGACACCGGCGTCCGGGTCTCGCACAAGGACTTCGGCGGCCGGGCCAGCAACGGCTGGGACTTCGTCGACGGCGACAAGACCGCGAACGACTGCAACGGGCACGGCACGCACGTGGCCGGCACGATCGGCGGTTCGACGTACGGCGTCGCCAAGGACGTCAAGATCGTCGCGGTGAAGGTGCTGGACTGTGCGGGTTCCGGCTCGTACTCCGACTTCATCGCCGGCGTCGACTGGGTCACCAAGAACGCCAAGCTGCCCGCGGTGGCCAACATGAGCATCGGCGGCCCGGTCAGCAAGGCGCTGGACGACGCGGTCAACCGGTCGATCGCCAAGGGCGTCACCTACGCCATCGCGGCCGGCAACGACAACAAGAACGCCTGCAAGTTCTCGCCGGCCGACACCGCCAACGCGATCACCGTGGGCGCCGTGGACAGCGCCGACAAGCGGGCGTCCTTCTCCAACTACGGCACCTGCGTCGACATCTTCGCGCCCGGCGTCAACATCAAGTCGGCCGGCAAGGGCTCGAACTCGGCGACCGCCACGATGAGCGGCACCTCGATGGCCAGCCCGCACGTGGCCGGCGCGGCTGTCCTGGTGCTCGGCGCCCACCCGGAGTGGACCCCGCAGCAGGTCCGCGACGACCTGGTCGAGCACGCCGGCGCGGGCCTGGTCCGCAACCCGGGCACCGGCTCGCCGAACAAGGTTCTCTACACCGGTTACCTGGCCGACAACGGCGCCGCCGCCGCCAAGAAGCGCTGACCTCACGAATGCCGCTCTTCCCCCCGGGGGAAGAGCGGCATTCGGCTTTTCTGCGAACGTCGTCGTCCGGCGCCCTCCGGCGGCTAGCGTGAGATCGACCCCAGCCCGCGAGGAGGACCCATGTCCGAGGCGCCGGTCGCCGAAACGCCCACCGTCCTGGTCGTCGACGACGAAGAAGATCTCCGCGACATCATGCGCCGCATGCTGCAGCGCAAAGGGTATGCGGCCCTGGTGGCCGGCGATCCGGACGAGGCCATCTCGGTCTGCCGCGACCACCCGGGCGATATCGACGTCCTGGTCACCGACCTGACCCTGCCGGGCGGGAAGTCCGGTGGCGAACTGGCCGGCACGATCATCGAGATGCGGCCGGGGACCGGGGTGGTGTTCATCTCCGGGCTGCCCAAGGACATCGCGGTCACCAAGGGCCTGGTCGGCGACGACGCCCTGCTGGTGAAGAAGCCGTTCACCGCCGACGCCCTGCTCACCGCCCTGCGCACGGTCCTCGGCAACGGCAACGCCAACTGAACCACGGCGCAGTTCGCCCGTCGATCGCGAGAGCACCGGAATCGGTTAGCGAAGCGTGGCCGTTTCTCCGGGGTGGGATGCCGCGGAGCCGGAGGCGACGCCATAAGGCACGGTCAGCTCGCCCAGGCGCCAGCGGGCGGGACCGTCCAGCACCGGCCAGCCCTCGTCGCGCATCCGGCGGACGGTGGCCAGCCACCGCTGCCGCGGCCCGAACGGCGTCGCCTCGGTCTCCCACGCCCGCCCCAGCGCGCGCAGCAGCTCGTGCACCGGATGCCCGGGCACGTTGTGGTGGATCAGCGCCTTCGGCAGCCGCTCGGCGAAGACCGCCGGATGCTCCAGCACCGGCAGCCGGGCCGACAGGGTCAGCGTCACCGGCCCGCCCGCCTCGACCACCGCCCAGGTGGCGATCCGGC
Source organism: Actinoplanes octamycinicus (assembly GCF_014205225.1). Lineage (NCBI taxonomy): Bacteria > Bacillati > Actinomycetota > Actinomycetes > Micromonosporales > Micromonosporaceae > Actinoplanes > Actinoplanes octamycinicus. The sequence goes on along the minus strand of NZ_JACHNB010000001.1, from coordinate 1,217,899 downwards.
CCAGCTCGTCACAGGTGCCCTCGATCAGCGTCGCCCCGGTGCCGGTCATCTGCCGCCAGGCCGCCGCCACCCCGTCCTCCGGGTACTGCCGGAGCACGTTGAACGCGCGGACCACGGCCGGCGCGAGCCCGGCCAGCTCGAACCCGCCCCGCCGGAACTCCAGCCGGGGCGGGTCGGCGTACGGCTGGGCGGCGGTCACCCGTACCGGATCGATCTCCAGACCGACGACCGTGACGTCCGGGCGGACCGCGGCCGCCAGCCGCCCCCGGAGTTCCACGGCGGTGACCGGCGTCGCGCCGTACCCCAGATCGACGACCAGCGGATCGACCGCGGACCGCAACCGGTCCGCGCACCGGAAGGCGATGAAGTTGTCCACCCGCCGCAGGCGGTTGGGGTTCGTCGTGCCCCGGGTGATCGCGCCGACCGGCTTCACCGCCTACAGCTCCCGGTGCACCTTGTGCTGCGCGGCCTGGGCGATCGGCCGGACCACCAGGCGGTCGATGTTGACGTGCTGCGGCCGGGTGGCGGCGAACGCGACGATGTCCGCGATGTCGTCGGCGACCAGCGGCTCCTTCACCCCGGCGTAGACCGCGGCGGCCTTGTCCGGGTCGCCGGCGAACCGGTTGAGCGCGAACTCGTCGGTGCGCACCATCCCCGGGTCGATCTCCACCACCCGGACCGGCTTGCCGGACAGCTCCAGGCGCAGCGTGCCGACCAGGGCGGTCTGCGCGTGCTTGGCCGCCACGTAGCCACCGCCACCCTCGTACGGCGTGAAGGCCGCGGTCGAACCGATCGTCACGATCGTCCCGGCCCCGCTCGCCTCCAGCGCCGGCAGCAGCGCCTTGGTCACCCGCAGGGTGCCCAGCACGTTCACGTCGAACATCCACTGCCAGTCGCCGGTCGAACCGGCCGCGACCGGGTCCACCCCACGGGCGCCGCCGGCGTTGTTGACCAGCAGGGCCAGCGGGCCGCCCAGCCCGGCCACCGCGGCGGCCAGCCCGGCCACCGACTCGTCCGAGGTGACGTCGCACGCCACCGCCGTCGCGCCCGGCCCGATCTCCTTGACCAGCGCGTCCAGCCGGTCCACCCGGCGGGCCGCGGCGACCACGTGGAAACCCTCACCGGCCAGGCGGCGTGCGGTCGCCGCGCCGATCCCGCTGGAGGCCCCGGTCACCACTGCGATTCTCTGCATGGTCCGATCTAACCGCATGACCTGAGTCACCTCGGTCCCGCTGCGTAGTGGTTCAGCCCACGCCGATGGGGAAGATGACTGGGTATGAGTCCGAGCGGAGGGAACGATCGTGGCTGAGGTCGGCTGGCCCACACCCCGGCGGATTGCCACCCTCTCGGTGCACACCTCACCGCTGGAGCAGCCGGGCACCGGCGACGCCGGCGGGATGAACGTCTACATCGTCGAGGTGTCCAAGCGGCTCGCCGCGGCCGGCGTCGAGGTGGAGATCTTCACCCGGGCCACCGCGAGCGACCTGCCGCCGATGGTGGAGATGGCGCCCGGTGTGCACGTCCGGCACGTCACCGCGGGTCCCTACGAGGGGCTGAACAAGGAGGAGCTCTCCTCCCAGCTCTGCGCGTTCACCACCGGCGTGCTGCGGGCCGAGGCGGCGCACCCGCCCGGCCACTACGACCTGATCCACTCGCACTACTGGCTCTCCGGCCAGGTCGGCTGGCTGGCCCGGGAGCGCTGGGGCGTGCCGCACGTGCACACCCCGCACACCCTGGCCAAGGTGAAGAACAGGCTGATCGCGGCCGGCGACCGCCCGGAGCCGAAAGCCCGGGTGATCGGCGAGGAGCAGGTGGTCGCCGAGTCCGACCGGCTGGTCGCCAACACCCGGTTCGAGGCGCACGACCTGATGGCCCACTACCAGGCCGACCCGGGCCGGGTCAGCGTGGTGCAGCCGGGCGTCGACCTGGACCGGTTCCGTCCCGGCCGGTCCGACCGGGCCCGGTTCGGGCTGCCCGAGCACGGCCGGATCGTCGCCTTCGTCGGCCGGATCCAGCCGCTCAAGGCGCCCGACGTGCTGATCTCCGCGCTCGCCGAGCTGCGCGCCCGTGGCGGCGAGGACGTCACCGTGGTGATCTGCGGCGGTCCCAGCGGCAGCGGCCTGGACCGGCCGTCCGCGCTGATCGAGCTGGCCGCGTCGCTCGGCGTCAGCGACGCGGTGGTCTTCCTGCCCCCGCAGACCGGCGCCGACCTGGCCGCCCTCTACCGGGCCGCCGACCTGGTCGCGGTGCCCTCCTACAACGAGTCGTTCGGGCTGGTCGCGCTGGAGGCGCAGGCCTGCGGCACGCCGGTGGTCGCGGCCGCGGTCGGTGGCCTGGTCACCGCGGTGCGCGACGGCGAGAGCGGGGTGCTGATCGACGGGCACGACCCGGCCGACTGGGCGCGGGTGCTGGAGAAACTGCTGGACGCGCCGGGTTACCGCCGCCGGCTGTCGGCCGGCGCGGTGGCGCATGCCCGCCGGTTCTCCTGGGACCGGACCGCGAAGAACCTGATCCGGGTCTACCGAGACGCGGTGACCGAGCACCGGGCGCTGATCGCCGCCCGGCTGGAAGGGGCGACCTGCGCATGGTGACCGAGCTGATCGAGCGCGTGCTGAACGACCGCGAGCTGGAGTGGGAGCCGACCGGCGAGGCGTCCTATGTGGTCACTCTGCCCGGCTCGCACAAGCTGAAGACCGCCTGCAACCTGATCGTCGGCGAGCACGCGCTGCGGATCGAGGCGTTCGTCATGCGCCAGCCGGACGAACGGCGCGAGGAGCTGTGGGCCTGGCTGCTGCGGCGCAACGCCCGGATGTACGGGGTGGCCTTCTCCATCGACGCGGTCGGCGACGTCTACCTGACCGGCCGGGTCTCGCTGAACGGCCTCGACGAGGACGAACTGGACCGGCTGCTGGGCGCGGTGCTCACCTACGCCGACGAGTCGTTCGACACGATGTTGGAGATCGGCTTCGGTACGTCGATCCGCCGCGAGTGGGAGTGGCGGGTCAAGCGCGGCGAGTCACTGGCCAACCTGCAGGCCTTCAAGCACTTCGCCGCCCCGGACAACGTCAGCGGCGGCACGTCCTGACCGCGCCGTCTGTCACGCCCCCCACCCGGCTGTCCACAGTGGCCATCCCGGTGGCGGCGGCCACCCGGGCGGTCTGACTAGGGATGCCGCCGTCCGGCCGGCGGCTCGCACGTCATCCATCCGCGTGGATGATCGCGGTGGTGGTCCGGCGGCGTCGATAACACCGCGGAATCCGGCAAGATCCCGCTGACGTGCGGAAACGTGATCATGCGAGTCGGGAATTCATCCGGATGACGCCCGTCGGCAAGATCGCGCCGAGGGTCCGCTGATTCGATGTTCATCATTTCCCCCGGGCGGCAAGAGTCGTAATTTCCGCCGTCTCGCGGAGGCCGGATGAGTGATTGGCGGATCGTCCGATCGGTTGGTTGTTGGCGATTGTGACGCCCGAGACAGATGTCGACACGAATACGGCTTGTGAGGCTTGACTGCCCCAACTAGCGTGGTCGATGGACGCCGAGCCGTCAGTTCGGGGAACGGGTCGATCAGTAATGATCGCCACGGATCGGCGTTTGGGGACGGGTGGCATGAGCCGTTGGGGGACGGCGCGACCCGAGACCGGCGGTTAGTGCGGGCGACGCCTATGGGGATGGGGGTCGCCCGCCGCCGCCGGCGCTTTTGTTTACAGGCATGTTACGAGTCAGGATCTTTCGTTCATCGAATTGCCATGACTCATTCGCAAGGAGCCCGGCACGTCGATTCCCGCGTTCACTGCGCGGATCTGTCCGATGTGTTCTCCCGGTGCTGATCCGCAGTGGACTCGAGCGCCGCCACCCGCCGCTCCCGGGCCGGTCCGGCCGCCAGATGCAACCCCGCCGCCAGCAGGCCGACCGCGGCCACGATCACCCAGTGCCCGGCGCCGAAGAACTCCAGCCCGGCCCCGCCCAGCGCGGGCGCCACGAACGACGCCGCCGGGAAGCTGAGAAAGAACACCGCCTGGTACCGCCCGCGCAGCAGCGCCGGGGCCAGCTCCGAGTTGATCGCGGCGTTCGGCGGCGCGGCGATCATCCCGCCGACCGTCCAGATCACCGCGGCCACCAGGTACACCGGCAGGCTGTCGGCGACCGCCAGCACCGCGAACCCGGCCGCCATCACCGCCATCGACAGCGCCAGCACCCGATCCTTGCGCCGCCGGTCGATGAACCCGGGCACGAACAGCTGCCCCACCACGATCAGCGCCCCGCCGAGCGCGGTCACCAGGCCGTACCCGCCCGGCCCCAGCCCGTCGTCGTGCATCGCCAGCGGCACGATGGTGTTCGTCTGGCTGGTGAGCAGCGCCTGCAACAGGGTCAGCCCGACGAAGACCAGGAAGATCCGGTCGGCGAAGACGGTCCGCATCCCGCCCGTCGACGGCGCGGAGCGGCCCGCCCGGGTCAGCGTCTCCGGCACCTTCCACGCGATGATCAGCGCGGTGATCAGGGTGCTGGCCGCGTCGAGCAGGAACAGGCCGAGGTAACTCCACCGGGCGAGCGCCCCGGCCAGCAGCGACGCTCCCGCGGTGCCCAGATTGAAGGCCCAGAACTGCAGGTTGAAGGCGCGCAGCCGATGATCCGCCGGCACCGCGTCGGTGATCGCCGCGACGAACGCCGGCCCGGGCATCGCCTGGGTCAGCCCGAGCAGCAGGCACAGGCCGGCGATCAGCGGGAGCGGGGTGCTGACGGCCAGCCCCACCAGCACCGCGGCGCAGGCCAGGTGCGACCAGATCAGGGTGGACCGGCGCCCCCAGCGGTCGGTGAGCACGCCGCCGGCCAGCGTGCCGATCACCCCGCCGATCCCGTAGGTGCCGACCACCAGGCCGGCCAGCGCCGCGCCGGCACCACGCTCAGCGGTCAGGTAGAGCGACAGGTAGAGGACGGCGAACCCGCCGACCCGGTTGATCAGCAGTCCGGCCCAGAGGAACCAGTACACCCCGGGCAGCCCGCCAACCGCCCCGCGCAACCACCGCACACCCATCCTCGCTCCCACTTCGTCCCCGCGCCGCCATCCATCGACCCGCTGCCCACCGACCGGCATCCACCGACTCGTGCCCGCCGACCCGTGCCCGCCGACTCATGTCTGCTGACCCGTGTCTGCTGACCCGTGTCTGCTGACCCGTGCCTGCCGACCGGTGCCCGCTGACCCGTGTCTGCTGACCCGTGCCTGCCGACCCGTGCCCGCCGACCCGTGCCCGCCGACCCGTGCCCACCGACCCATGCCCGCCGACCCGCCGCGATCAAGATCAAGTTCAAAGGCAAAAGATCGATGACTCGGATCCGCGCTGATCACTGATCGCCGCTCCCGCCAGGGACCCCTGCGTGCCTCGCTGGCCGCTGCGCGTCCAGAACGCGAGGCCCTCCGGGGCGACGTCCGCGGGTGGCCACGACCCGCTGACCCGAATCCCAACTGCAAACTTTCCTAAACGTATCTGACCAGGCGCAACGAAGAAAACCGACCCCTCCGCCAACGCCCCGGTCCATGACGCCGGCACTCCGCACTGAAGGACCGCGTTGGCGGGTTGCGGCATTTCTCAAACGCGCCCGCCGGCCCAGCGGCACCGGCCGCCCGCTGGCGGTCTCTTCGGTCGGCAAAGCGGCCGGAGAAGGCCGGCGACGGACGCGGCTCATGCTTCAGGGCGCGGTGGGTGCCGAGATCGTGCCGGTCTGAAGCGTGTATGGGGGCCTGCGGGTCAAGCGGAGTGGCGGCGGGTCAGGGGGTGTCCCGGCCGTGAAGGGCGGGTGCCAGGGCCTGTCCGTCGGGAGGAATGGGTGTTGGCGGCGTGGCGGCATTGCCGGGCGTGAGGCCGGGTGCTGGCGGCGTGGCGGCGTGGTGGCAATGCCGGGCGTGAGAGCGGGTGCTGGGTGGGCCCGGTCAGGAGGTGGGGGCTGGGGTCGGGTCGGTGGTGGGGGTGGGGGTCAGGAGGGCGGCTTCCTCGGCGCGGCGGAGGGCGGCGCGCCGCTCGCGGGCCGGGCCGGTCAGCAGGTGGCCGGCGGCGGCCGCGACGCACAGGCCGAAGCAGCCGACCCAGAGCGCCGCCGATCCGAAGCCCTGCAGCACCAGGCCGCCGAGGACCGGTGCCAGCGCCGTGCCGAGTTGCCAGGACAGGGAGATCAGCCCCTGGTAGCGGCCGCGGAGCGCGGTCGGCGAGAGTTCCGCCACGGTGGTGGCGTTGCTGGGTGACTGGATCATCTCGCCGAGCGTCCAGATCACCACGGTCACCGCGTACATCCAGGCGGAGTGCGCGACCGCGACCAGCCCGAACCCGGCTCCGATGATCAACGCGCCGATCGCCAGCACGCGGTGCGGGCGGTGCCCGTCGAGCAGCCGCGGCACGAAGAGCTGACCGGACACGATCAGGATGCCGTTGACCGCGATCACCCAGCCGTAGGTGGCCGCCGAGAAGCCGTCCGCCAGCATGGCGATCGGCAGCGTCGACATGTGCTGCATGATCACCAGCACGACCAGCAGGTTGACCAGCCAGTAGACGACGAAGACCCGGTCCCGGAGCGCGGTCAGCATGCCGCCGCGCGGGGCGCCGGCGGTGACCGGGCGGTGGGCCGGCCGGGTCTCCTTCAGGAAGATCAGCGTGATCGTCGCGGTGGCCACCGTGGTGGCCGCGTCGACCACGAAGAGCAGCAGGTAGTCGGCCTGGGCGGCGAGGCCGGCGGCGATCGCGGCGAGCGCGAAGCCCAGGTTGATCGCCCAGTAGTTCAGCGAGTAGGCCCGGACCCGGTCCCGCTCCGGCACGACGTCGACCATCATCGCCGAGAAGGCCGGCCGCACGCCCTCGGTGAAGACCCCGAGCAGCGCGGTGACGATCAGAATCTGCGGGTACGACCCGGCGAACCCGAGGGTCAGCATCAGCGCCGCCGCCCCGAACTGGGCGACCAGCATGGTCGGCCGGCGCCCCCAGCGGTCGGCGAGCACCCCGCCGGTCATCGTGCCGACCGCGCCGCCCACGCCGTAGAGGCCGAGCACCAGACCGGCCTGGCTCTGGCTGAGGTGCCGCTCCCCGGTCAGGTAGATGCTCAGGAACAGCACCACGAAGGAACCGAGGCGGTTGATCAGGGTGCCGGTCCAGAGGAACCAGAACTGCCGGGGCAATCCGCCGGCGGCCTGCCGCAACCAACCTCGCACAAGATCCCCCGTAAGCACTGAACCCGGCCTCGCCGCCTTACAACCTAGGGGATGCCGCAACCGATTTTCCACCCGCCCGGTCCGGCGCCGGGCGGTGCGGGGAAGATGTGGTCATGACTGGAACCCTGGTGCTGTTGCGACACGGCAACAGCGAGTGGAACGCCAAGAACCTCTTCACCGGCTGGGTCGACGTGGACCTGGACGCCAAGGGCGAGGATGAGGCCCGCCGCGGTGGAGAGCTGCTCAAGGAACAGAACGTGCTGCCCGACGTCGTGCACACCAGCCTGCTGCGGCGCGCGATCCGGACGAGTGAGATCGCCCTGCACATCACCGACCGGCACTGGATCCCGGTGAAGCGCTCCTGGCGGCTCAACGAGCGGCACTACGGCGCTCTGCAGGGCAAGGACAAGAAGCAGACCCTGGAGGCGTACGGCGAGGAGCAGTTCATGCTCTGGCGCCGGTCGTACGACGTGCCGCCGCCGCCGATCGAGGACGACTCGGAGTTCTCCCAGGCGAACGACGCCCGGTACGCGGACCTGCCGCCGGAGATCAAGCCGAAGGCCGAGTGCCTGAAGGACGTGCTGGAGCGGGCCCTGCCGTACTGGTACGACGCGATCGTCCCGGACCTGCGGGCCGGCAAGACGGTGCTGGTCGCCGCGCACGGCAACTCGCTGCGCGCGATCGTCAAGCACCTGGACCAGATCTCCGACGAGGCGATCGCCAAGCTGAACATCCCGACCGGCATCCCGCTGCGCTACGACCTGGACGAGAACCTGCGCCCGGTCACCGCGGGCGGCACCTACCTGGACCCGGCGGCGGCCAAGGAGGCCGCGGCCGCGGTGGCGAACCAGGGTCGCTGATCAGGCACCGGTGACGAGTGCGGGCCGGGACACCCCCGTGGTGTCCCGGCCCGCATCGTTGCCGGGGCGGTCAGGCCTGCTGACCCGCGGCCGGCTCCCCCGTGACCAAGTAGATGGTGTGCTCGCTGATGTTCACCGCGTGGTCGGCGTACCGCTCGTAGAACCGGCCGAGCAGCGCGCCGTCGATCGCCGTCTCCGCGCCGTACGGCCAGTCGTCGGCCAGCATGATCTTGAAGAGCTGGCGCTCCAGGTCGTCGATCGCGTCGTCGTCCTTCTCCAGCTCGGTGGCGAGGCCGGCGTCCGAGTCGGCCAGCACCTGGGTGATCTTCTCGGCCATGTGGTCGGCGATCTCGGCCATGCCCTTGAAGACCGGGCGCAGCTCGGCCGGCACGGCCGGCGACGGGTGCCGCCGGGCGGCGGTCTTGGCCACGTGCTCGGCCAGGTCGCCCATCCGCTCCAGGTCGGCGGAGATGTGCAGGGCGGTGATCGCCCGGCGCAGGTCGACCGCGACCGGCGCCTGCCGGACGATGATGTCGGCCACCTTCGCCTCGACCTGTGCGTAGATGGCGTCCACGTCGGCGTCGCGCGCAATGACGGACTCGGCCGCCTGCAGGTCGGCGGTCAGCAGCGCGGTCGTCGCCTTGCGCAGTGCGGCGCGGACCGACTCCGCCATGGTCACCAGCAGCCGGCTCACTTCGATGAGATCGGCCTGAAACTCCTCGCGCATGTTCTAAAGTCCCGATTGTCGGGGCCGTCCCACCTCGCGGTAACGGCCGATGTGTGCAGCTCACGCTAGGTCGGCCGGGCTTCCTGAACATGAACTCCGGTGAACGACGCCAGGCTCAGTGGTGAACATTATTCAACGTGAGCCCGATTTGCCCTTTTGGCCTTGTGGTCCAGGTAAACAATGACCCTACGATCGCAGCGTGGAGTGGGAATACGCCGTCGGCTTGGTCTCAGCCGCGCTGGCCGTCGGTGTCGGTGCCGGGCTGGTTCTCGCCCGTTTCCGCCGACCGGCGTCGGAGGAGATGGACGGGGCCGGTTCGCCGGAGGGGAGAGCCGCCATCGAACCGGACGACGATCGCCCGGCAGGCAAGCACGGTCTCAAGGGCCTCGGCCGCAAGAGCCTCGACTCGCTGCGGGTCGGCGTCGTCGTGCTCGACGCGGACGACTACCCGGTGCTGGTCAACCCGGCCGCCCGGGCCATGGGACTGCTGCGTTCCGGCGGGGCGCCGGGCACCATCGCCGCCCACCCGATCCTGCGGACGCTGGCCGGCCAGGTGCGGCGGACCGGCGTACGCCGGGAAGTTGAACTTGATCTTCCGCGGGGTCGTGCCGGTGGCGCGCAGGCGCCGCTCGGCCTGCACCTGCGCGCGGTCGCGCTGAACGCGACGCATGTCGCCGTCGAGGCGGCCGACGTGACCGAGTCGCACCGGCTGGCCCGGGTCCGGCGGGACTTCGTGGCCAACGTCAGTCATGAGCTGAAGACCCCGATCGGGGCGCTCCAGCTGCTCGCCGAGGCGCTGCTGGACGCCACCCAGCTGCCCGACTCGGCGCCCGAGGCGCAGTCCGAGGACCTGCTCGCCGCCCGCCGGTTCGCCGAGCGGATCCATCACGAGTCGGCCCGGATGGGCCGGCTGGTGAGCGAGCTGCTCGAGCTCAGCCGGCTGCAGGGCGCCGAGCCGCTGCCGCACCCGGAGCCGGTCGCGCTGGACTGGGTGGTCGCCGAGGTGCTGGACCGCACCCGGACGACCTCCTCGGCGAAGAACATCGAGATCGCCTACTCCGGCCCGAAAGGCTTGATGGCCTACGGCAGTGACAGCCAGTTCGCCACCGCGGTGACGAACCTGGTGGAGAATGCCATCGCCTACTCCGGGCCGGACACCAAGGTCGAGCTCACCATGCGGCAGGAAGCCGACTGGATCGAGATCGATGTCGCGGACCAGGGCATCGGAATCTCTCCGCAGGACGTGGACCGGATCTTCGAACGGTTCTACCGAGCTGATCAGGCTCGGTCCCGGGCGACCGGCGGGACCGGCCTCGGCCTCGCCATCGTCAAGCACATCGCCACCAACCACGGTGGTCGTGTGGACGTGACCAGCGCTCTCGGCGAGGGATCTACGTTCACCTTGCGCCTACCGGCGCGCCCTCCCGAATCCCCCTCGCCGTCACCGACGGCAATTGAGATCGAGTCAGGTGTGGCCGGGCAGTGATTCTCCGAGGCGGCTCCGCCGCGACATCAGAGAAAACCCCGCTGCCCCAGCCGCCGACGACGGAAGGAACTTCATTGGCCCGCGTGCTCGTGGTCGAGGACGAGGAGTCGTTCTCCGACGCCCTGTCGTACATGCTGCGCAAGGAGGGCTTCGAGGTCTCGGTCGCCGCGACCGGAACCTCCGCGCTCACGCAGTTCGACCGGACCGGTGCCGACATCGTGCTGCTCGACCTCATGTTGCCCGAGATGTCCGGCACCGAGGTGTGCCGCCAGCTCCGGCAACGGTCCGCAGTCCCGATCATCATGGTCACCGCCCGGGACAGCGAGATCGACAAGGTGGTCGGGCTGGAGATCGGTGCCGACGACTACGTCACCAAGCCGTACTCGCCGCGTGAGCTGGTCGCCCGGATCCGCGCCGTGCTGCGTCGCCAGGGCGGCGAGGCCGCCGAGGTGAGCACCCCGACGCTGGCCGCCGGCCCGGTCCGGATGGACGTCGAACGGCACGTGGTGACCGTCGACGGCTCCGGCGTGCAGCTGCCGCTGAAGGAGTTCGAGCTGCTCGAACTCCTGCTCCGGAACGCCGGCCGGGTGCTGACCCGCGGCCAGCTGATCGACCGGGTCTGGGGCGCCGATTACGTCGGCGACACCAAGACCCTGGACGTGCACGTCAAGCGGCTGCGCTCGAAGGTCGAGCCGGAGCCCAGCGCCCCGCGCTACATCGTCACCGTCCGCGGCCTCGGCTACAAGTTCGAGCCGTAGGACGACCCGGGCCCGCGACCCGATCCGGCCAGGATCAGTCGCGGGCCGCCCGCGGCGAGGCGGGCTCACGGCCGCCTCGCCGTTTCGGTGCCTCCGGCGGGGTCAGCGCCGCTGTCGTGGCCGGGTGGACGGCGATCAGGCCGGCGGCGATCCGGGCCGCGCAGAGCTCGGCGAGTTTCCGGTAGGCCGCCTCGCCGATCAGCTCGGTCAGCTCCGGGGCGTAGGACAGGTACATCGGCTCGGTGCCCACGTGGGCCTCCGGTGACGACGTGCACCACCAGGCCAGGTCGTGGCCGCCCGGCCCCCAGCCGCGGCGGTCGAACTCGGTCAGGGTGGACTGGAGCAGCTTCGTCCCGTCGGCCCGGGTGATCCAGTCCTGCTCCCGGCGCACCGGCAGCTGCCAGCAGACGTCCGGTTTGTACTTCAGCGGGTGCACCCCGTCCCGCAGCGCCTGGGCGTGCAGCGCGCACCCGCCGCCACCGGCGAAGTCCGCGTCGTTGAGGAACACGCACGGCCCGTCACTCGATTGGGTGGCGGTCCGCCGGGCCGGCTTGGTGCCGTCCACGGTGTCCATCTCGGTCCAGTTCTTGAACCCGCGCCGGTGGTGCTGCCAGGTCTGCGGGGTGAGCCGGGCGGCGGCCGCCTTCACCCGGTTCTCGTCGTCGGCGTCGGTGAAGAACGCGCCGTGCGAGCAGCAGCCGTCCTCGGCGCGACCGGGCAGAATCCCGTGGCAGGCGGAGCCGAACACGCAGGTCCAGCGGGAGAGCAGCCAGGTCAGGTCGGCGCGGACCAGGTGCTGCTCGTCGGCGGGGTCGAGGAACTCGATCCATTCCCGAGGGAAGTCGAGTTTCACTTCCGCGGGGCGTCGTGCGCGGCTCATCCCGAACAGCCTACGCGGGCCGGATCGCTCCGGCCGGACAAGCGACCCGGGGCGCCGTTGTGGATCATGACCGTTTGGAGCGGATTTATCCGTCGGTGCCGTGCGTGGTTAGGCTGGGAGGCGTGAGTTCTCGAGTTCCCGTGCTTCTCTCCAGCTCCTCGGTCTTCCCCGAGCCGACGGCGGCCGCGTTCGAGATGGCGGCCACGGTGGGCTACGACGGACTCGAAGTCATGGTCTGGACCGATGCCGTCAGCCAGGACACCGGCGCCCTGAAAGGGCTGGCCGACCACTACGGGGTGCCGGTCCTCTCGGTGCACGCCCCCTGCCTGCTGGTCACCCAGCGGGTGTGGAGCTCCGACCCGTGGGAGCGGCTGACCCGGGCCGCCCAGCTCGCCGAGTCGCTCGGCGCCCCCACGGTCGTGGTGCACCCGCCGTTCACCTGGCAGCGTGACTACGCCAAGAATTTCGCGGCCGGCCTGGCCAAGGTCCGCGACCGGCACCCGGATCTCACCTTCGCGGTGGAGAACATGTTCCCGGTGAAGATGGCCGGCCGTTGGTTCGTGCCCTACACCCCGGGCTGGGACCCGACCGAGACCGGCTTCGACGCCTACACGCTCGACCTGTCGCACTGCGCCGCGTCCCGGATCGACTCGCTGGAGATGGCCGACCGGATGGGCGCCGGCCTGCGCCACGTGCACCTGGGCGACGGCTCCGGCGAGGGCCGCGACGAGCACCTGGTCCCCGGCCGAGGCACCCAGCCCTGCGCCGAGCTCCTGCAGTCGCTGGCCACCCGAGGCTTCACCGGCTCCGTCGCCTGCGAGATCAACACCCGCAAGGCCCCGAGCCGGGCCGTCCGTGAGGCCGACCTCCGAGAGTCCCTGGAGTTCGCCCGCCGCCACCTCTCGCCCCAGCCCGCCGTCAAGTCCTGACCGCTCCTCCAGCGGCTGTCGCCTTCGCGCGGGCCTGTTGCGGTCGCGGCCGGAGATGGCGGCCGGTGACGGAACGGGCGTCAGGCCGGAGTGAGGGTCTCGGACGCCGGGGCCGGCGCCGGGACCGGGTCCGGGGACTGCGCGGCCCGCTTGCGGGCGCGGTGGGCGGCGACGTGGGACCGCGTGGCGCAGCGCTCCGAGCAGAACCTGCGGCAGTTGTTCGACGAGGTGTCCAGGTAGACGTTGCCGCACCGCTCGTCGGCGCAGATGCCGAACCGGGCGCTGCCGTACTCGCACAGCCAGACGGCCAGGCCCCAGACGGCGCCGGCCAGATATTCCGCGCTCACCGAGGCGCCGCGGCTGGTGACGTGCATGTGCCAGTCGCTGGCGTCGTGACCGGATATGCGTGGCTGCACCGGGTATGCCTCGAGCAACGCGTTGAGCTCGCGCACGGCGTCGGCGTCGTGGCCGGCCGTCCCGTGCTCGAAGACCTCGCGCAGCCGGCGCTGGGCCCGGCGGAAGGCGGCCAGGTCCTTCTCCACGACCTGGTCCCGCATGTAGTCCAGGTCGCCGGAGAGCAGAGCCCGCAGCCCGGCGAGATCGTCCAGGCCGGCGTTGACGAGGTCGACCGCCGTCCGGGCGTACGCATCGAAGTTCACCCGACCACGGTAGCCGCAACCGGCCGCGAGGTGCGATTCCTCGACCGCACTGCCGCGCCCGGGCCGGACCGGGCGATTACGCTCGACGCATGCTCCGTTCCCTGTTTCTCGCCGCGGCCGGCTCCGCCCGGCTGGAGCGGCTGGTCGAGTCCGCGCCCGTCACCAAAGGGATGGTCCGGCGTTTCGTCGCCGGCGGCACCGCCGAGGAGGCGGTCCGGACGAGCCGGGGGCTGGCCGACGACGGGCTGGCGATCACCCTGGACCATCTCGGCGAGGACACCCGGAGCGCCGAGCAGGCCCACGCGGTCCGGGACGAGTACATCGGGCTGCTGTCCCGCCTGCACGACGCCGGCCTGACCCCGGCCGCCGAGGTCAGCGTCAAGCTGTCCGCCCTGGGCCAGCGCCTGGACGAGAAGATCGCGTATGAGAACGCCCGGGCGGTCTGTGCCGCGGCGGCCGAGGCGGGCACCACGGTGACCCTGGACGCGGAGGACCACAGCACCACCGACGCGACCCTGGAGACCTTGCTGGAGCTGCGCAAGGACTTCCCCGGTACGGGTGCGGTGCTGCAGGCGCACCTGCGCCGGACCGAGGGGGACTGCCGCGAGCTGGCGGTCGCCGGGTCCCGGGTGCGGCTCTGCAAGGGCGCCTACGCCGAGCCCGAGTCGGTGGCGTTCCCGTCGCCGCTGGACGTGGACAAGTCGTTCGTGCGCTGTCTGAACATCCTGATGTCCGGCGACGGCTATCCGATGGTGGCCACCCACGACCCGCGGCTGATCGCGATCACCGAGGACCGGGCCCGCTGGTTCGACCGGTCGACGGGGGAGTACGAGTTCCAGCTGCTGCACGGCGTGCGGCCGGAGGAGCAGGCCCGGCTCTCCGGGGACGGCCACACCGTGCGGGTCTACTTGCCGTACGGGCAGCAGTGGTACGGCTACCTGATGCGCCGCCTCGCCGAGCGTCCGGCGAACGCCGCCTTCCTGGTGAAGGCCGTTTCGTCGCGGAAGTGACGCGGCCGGGCTGACTTTTCGCCGAAGGCGACCTTATCGGGCTAATCAGTCACAGACCAGGCGTGTCGCACTTGACTTTTTGTGGGCAAATTACGGAACGCGACGCCCTGGTCACAGCCGCATCGATACGGTTCTGATGACACGCACGTTCGCCAGGCGAGGCGCGTGCCTGCGAAAGGATCGGTGCGACGAGATGACGGGTCCAGCCCAGACCGAGGAACGCCTCTCGGAGGTGCGGTTCCTGACCGTGGCCGAGGTGGCCACGCTGATGCGGGTCTCCAAGATGACCGTCTACCGGCTCGTGCACGGTGGTGACCTCACCGCCGTCCGGGTCGGCCGCTCGTTCCGGGTGCCCGAGCACGCGGTACACGAGTATCTGCGCGGAGCGTTCTCCCAGACCGCCTGAGGGCTGGGCTGCCGGGGTCGTGTTGGCCCTCACGGAGCGGGCCGGTACGCTGGACCGGTTGGTTCCCGGTCCGACGCGTGCCGCCACCTAGCGGCGCCGTTCCGGGCGCCGTCCAGTTCGGTTCCGGTCGCGCGCCGGTTCCACTCAAACATGGTTCGAGAGGCTTTCGTATGGGCTCCGTGGTCAAGAAGCGCCGCAAGCGTATGGCGAAGAAGAAGCACCGCAAGCTGCTGCGCAAGACCCGCGTCCAGCGTCGCCGTTTGGGCAAGTGACGGCCGGCCGGGTGCACTACCCGGCTGACGCCGTCGCTTGCCGACCCCAGGCTCTGCATCGAAAGGTGCGCTCGTGGTGACCTCACCGCCCAGCGTTGTCGTGGTCACCGGAGTCAGCCGATACCTCGGCGCTCGGGTGGCCGCGCGCCTCGCCGCAGATCCCCGGATCGACCGTGTCGTCGGTCTGGATCCGCATGACCCTCCCGCACGCCTTCTCGGCCTGCTGGACGGGGTAGAGCGGATCCGGGCCGACGCGCGCGCGGCCACCGAGGCCATCGCCGAGCTCGGCGCCGAGGCGGTCGTGCACCTGGCGGTGACCAGCGTGCCCGACCCGGACCACGGCGGCCGTGCCGGGATGAAAGAGCACAACGTCATCGGCACCATGCAGGTGCTGGCCGCCGCTCAGGGCGCGCCACGGCTGCGCAAGCTGGTGGTGCGTTCCTCCACGGCCGCCTACGGCGCGTCGTTCCGCGACCCCGCCGTCTTCACCGAGGACACCGAGCCGCGGGCGGTGCCCCGCGGCCCGTTCGCCCGGGACATCCTCGACATCGAGGGCTACGTCCGCGGGTTCCGCCGCCGCCGTCCCGAGGTGGCGGCCACCGTCCTCCGCTTCGCCCCGATGATCAGCTCGTCCGCCGAGACCTCGCTGACCCGGTACTTCGCCCAGCCGCTGGTGCCCACCGTGCTGGGCCGCGACGCCCGCCTCCAGTTCGTCCACGTGGACGACGCGCTCGAGGTGCTGCACCGGTCGGTCACCGAGGAGCATCCCGGCACCTACAACGTCGCCGGCGCCGGCGTCCTGATGCTGTCCCAGGCGGTTCGCCGGGCCGGCCGGATCGCCCTGCCGCTGCCCGAGAGCGGGCTGTCCACCGCCGCCGCGCTCGCCCGTCAGCTGGGCGTCGAGCAGATCGGCCTGGACCAGATCGACCTCTTCGTGCACGGCCGGGTGGTCGACACCACCCGGCTGACCCGTGAGTTCGGCTTCACCCCGCGCACCACCGCCACCGCGTTCGAGGAGTTCATCCAGGCGCACGTGGCCGGTTCCTCGCTGACCGCCGACCGGCTCGCCGCCGCCGAGCAGGCGATCCTGGACGGCATCCGGCGGGTGCGGGCGACAGCCGACGCCACCCCCGCCGGGAGTGACCACCCGTGAGCCAGGACGAGTTCCGCGACATGCTGCCCGGGCACGCCGACTTCCGGCTGCCCGAGGTGCCCGAGCCGAGGAAACTGAACGGCCGCCGCCCGATCCCGGAGAAGCCGGACGAGCAGGTGGCCAAGCTGGAGTCGACCGCGGCCCCGGTCGCGGTCCCGGACCCGATCGACGTCTGGGACCGGCGGATCGCCGGCGGCCTGGCCTTCCTGCGCCGCCGGCTCGCCGGGGCCTACGAGGTGGACGAGTTCGGCTTCGACCCGGAGCTGACCGACGCGGTGTTCCACCCGATGCTCCGGGTGCTCTACCGCGACTGGTTCCGCACCGAGGTGTTCGGCATCGAGAACGTGCCGGCCGACGGCCCCGCCCTGGTGGTCGGCAACCATTCCGGCACGCTGGCGCTGGACGCCCTGATGCTCACCGTGGCGCTGCGCGAGAACCATCCGCACCGGCGGGCCCTCCGGCTGCTCGGCGCCGACCTGGTCTTCCGGATGCCCGGCCTGAGCGAGCTGGCCCGGGCGGCCGGCGCCACGGTCGCCTGCAACCCGGACGCCGAGCGGCTGATGCAGAGCGACCAGCTGGTCGGCGTCTTCCCGGAGGGCTTCAAGGGGATCGGCAAGCGCTTCTCCGAGCGGTACAAGCTGCAGCGCTTCGGCCGCGGCGGGTTCGTCTCGGCGGCGCTGCGCACCGGCACCCCGATCGTCCCGGTCGCGATCGTCGGCGCCGAGGAGATCTATCCGATCCTGGCCGACCTGAAACCGCTGGCCCGGCTGCTCGGCGTGCCGTACTTCCCGGTCACCCCGACCTTCCCGTGGCTGGGCCCGCTGGGCCTGATCCCGCTGCCCAGCAAGTGGCTGATCGAGTTCTGCCCGCCGATCCCGACCGCCCACCTCACCGAGTACGCGGACGATCCGCTGGTCGTCTACAACCTGGCCGACCAGGTCCGGGAGACGATTCAGGCGACCCTGCACGAGTTGCTGCAGAAACGGCCCGATCCGTTCGCTCGGTAGCAGGCAGGTGCGAACCGTCCTATAGTGACGATTGAGGGGCGGCCCCGGAGTAATCCGGCACCGCCCCTCGCCACGTCATGAGGTGAAACTAGAACAGATCGCCCAGCAGGCCGCCGAGCCCTCCGTCGTCCTCGGGCTCGCCGCCGTCGATGGCGGGCGTCCCGTCCGGGGCCGGCGTGCTGGTCCCGGTGGAGGTGGCGCCGCCGGCGGGCGTCGTGGTCGCCTTGTCGCCCGGCACCGTGGTGTCCGCGGAGCTGCCCGGCCGGGCGGTCGACCCGGTGCGGGTCGGCTTGTCCGGCGTGCTGTCCTGGCCGTTCTTCTTGTTGGACTTGTCGCCACCGGAGTGGGTCGAGGTCGGCGGCGTCTTGTCGGCCGGCCCGGAGCCGTCCCCGCAGCCGTGCAGTTTCGGGCCCAGCTCGTCGGAGCCGGCCGCGGCCACCTTCTCGCAGTCCAGCCCGGTCCGCAGCTGCTCGGTGCGCTGGGCCACGTCGGACAGCAGACCGAGCGAGGTCAGCGCCCGCTCCCGGTTCGGCGTGGAGAGGCTGCGCAGCGTCGGCTCGAAGGTCGCCCGCTGCTCGGTGACGAAGGTGTCCAGGGTGGTCAGCTGCTTGGCATCCTTTCGGGACACCGCGGAGGTGGTGATCAGCCGGACGCCCTTGCGGGTGTCCGCGTCCATGTCGTCCAGCACGTCCCGGAACGCCGCGGCGTCGCCGCTCATCGCGGTCGCCTCGGTCAGCCGGTTGCGCGCGAAGTCCAGCGACAGCTGCCCGCGGCTGGCGTCCGAGCCGGCGATGGCCAGCTGGGCCCGCTCGGTGGAGCGCTTGACGCTGTACAGGGCGTCGCCCGGTGACGCGCTCTCGCTCGCCGCGGAGATCCCGGAGACGGCCATCGCCCCGGCGGCCACGCCGAGCACGATCGCGCCCCGGGTGCGGATCCGACGGCCGAAGACGGCTCGTCCGCGGGCCGGTGGCTCGGCGACCGGCTCGGGATCCGCCTCGACGGCGGTCCGGCCGATGCCGTCCCGCTCGGCGGTGGCGACCAGCATGGCGCGCAGACCGACGCGGAACTCGGCGTCGACCTGCCCGGCCGGCCGGGTGGCGGCCAGACGGTGGCTGAGCGCCACCAGTTCGATCAGCTCGTCATCGGCGTGACCACGGGTGTGGTGCCGACCGGCGCCACTGAGGTCGTCGACCTGTTCCGCGAAGCGCTCGGCGCTCCGGCGATCCAGAAAAGGCAACTTCACCGTGGGCACCTCCCCTCGCTCGTGAGTGTCCCGCCGGCCCGTATGCCGGCGTCGGCGACCGGACCACGGTTGGCAGCCACGGGTCGCATCCGGACAAACGCGCGACACGCGGGTCCGGTTACGGGTGCGGAGGGGGACCATCGGGTATCGGAGATCGACATCCGGGAGCGCCCGATCAAGACTGGAATCCTTCCGGCAGGAGCCGGTTGAGCGCGCGGACGGCGCGGTACTGCAGGGCCTTGATGGCGCCCTCGTTCTTGCCCATCGTCTGCGCGGTCTCGGCCACCGAGAAGCCCTGCAGGAACCGCAGCACGATGCACTCCTGCTGCTCCGGGTTGAGCTGCTTGACCGCGGTGAGCAGGGCGACGTTGGTGATGTGGTCGACCACCGCGGACTCCGGGCTGCCCTCCGGGCCACGGTCCTCGCGGTCGGCGTCGAGCACGTCGCCGGTGGTCACCTCGAGCCGGTACCGGCCCGACTTGAAGTGGTCGGCGACCAGGTTGCGGGCGATGGTGACCAGCCAGGCGCCCAGGTCACGGCCCTGCCAGGTGAAGCTGCCGATCCGTTTGAGGGCGCGCAGGAAGGTGTCCGAGGTGAGGTCCTCGGCCAGCTGCCGGTTGCCGACCCGGAAGTAGACGAACCGGAAGACGGTGTCCACGTACCGGTCGTAGATCAGGCCGAACGCCTCCGACTCGCCGGCCTGGGCCCGCTCGACCAGCGCCCACACCTCGGCGGCCGGGTCGCCCCGGTCCGGGCGGGCCTTGGGCGGCTGGGTCTCGGTGGGCGGCCCGGTCTTGCTCTGGGTGGGCAGCACGACGGTGTGCTCACCGCCGATCGTCTCGCCCTCCGGGAGGTTGGAGCGCTGCCCGGCGGTCGGCTGGGCCGGTGGCCGGGCGCCGAGCCGGTTGCCGCCGAACTTGCCGTTGGCTCCGGGCGCCGGTACCGACGGCGAGTTGTTCAGCGACCGGCGGTTGCCGGTGCGCCGCGGGCCGTCCCCGCGGATCGCGTTGGTGATCATTCCGTCGACCGACTCCCGGATCGCGTTCAAGCCCTCGGAGAGCGCTTGTCTCCCCGGTAGGGCGTCGCGGTGGTACGGGTCCCCGGCGTACACATGAGTCACTGCGCCTCCTCAACCCGGCGGGCCTGCGGCGTCCGTGAATCCGCCCCGCCAGGCAGGGATTCACGGCGATTCCGTCCTTTGTGTGGCACAGCGGCCTCCTCGGGATGAGGGTGGTCACTCGCATACAAAAGGGGTGGGGCAACCCGCGGAAATCGCCGGTAACCTCACCCGTTCGTGTGGAGTCCGTTACACAGACCGGAAGTATCACCGAGTTCGGACACGGGGAGTCGCACACCATGTGCGCTGCGCGCAAAGCCGCGAATCCGTCCGAACTCGGCATCCGGTATCAAGGTCACCCTCGCTGATCCGGGGCCGCAGGGCAACGGACCGGCTGTCCGCTATCCCGGTCGGGTGACGTTTGTGCCAGACTCGGGCGTCGTGGAGGAACCCGCCCGTGACCCGGTCGCCCAGGCCGCTGCCCGCCGCCCGCAGGCCACCGCCCTGATCGCCGGTGACACCGTCCTGACCTGGGCGGATCTGGATGCCAAGGTCACCGCGGCGGCGCATTTCGTGGCCGGCCGGACGGCGCCCGGAGATCGCGTCGCATCCGTGCTCGGCAATACCGTGGAGTTCGTGGTCACCTGGTTCGGGACCTTGCGAGCCGGCCGCGTCGCGGTGCCGATCAATCCGGGGTACACCGCGGACGAGGCCGGCTACGCGATCGCCGACGCCGGCTGTGCGCTGATCGTGATCGGACAGGCGGACGAGTTACGGCTCGGACTCGGCGAGTCGTGCGTACGTCCGGAATTTGATGCGGCCGTGACCACCGAGCTGCCGCGGGTGGCCGCGGATGATCTCGCGGTGCTGCTCTACACGTCCGGGACGAGCGGCCGGCCGAAGGCCGCGATGCTGACCCACGCCGCGCTCGCCGCGAACCACGAGCAGCTGGACCGGATCGAGCCGGCCGTGGTCGGGCCGGACGACGTGGTGCTGCTCTCGGTGCCGTTCTTCCACGCCTACGGGCTGAACACCGGGCTGGGCAGCGTGGCGCACCACGCGGCGACCGGGGTGCTGGCCGACCGGTTCGAGCCGGCCGCCACCCTGGACCTGATCGCCGAGCACCGGGTGACCGTGGTGGTCGGCGTCCCGGGGATGTACCAGGCGTGGGCCCGGCAGGCCGGCGCGGGCGAGGCGCTGCGCGGGGTGCGGACCGCGGTGTGCGGCGCGGCGCCGCTGGACCAGGCGACCGCGGCGCGCTTCCGGGCCGTGACCGGCAAGACCATCCTGATCGGGTACGGGTTGACCGAGTGCGCTCCGGTGCTCACCACGACCGCCGTGAGCCACCCGGAGAAGACCGGTTCGATCGGCCGGCCCCTGCCCGGGGTGGAGCTCTCCCTGCGTACCAGGAACGGGGTGGAGTTGTGGCGGGACGGGACGGCCTCGCCGGAGGAGGATCTCGCCGAGCTGGACCTCGCGGTGGCCGTGTCGGCCGGGACCGATCCGGGCGAGATCGTGGTGCGCGGGCCGAACCTGTTCGCCGGGTACTGGCCGGACGGATCGGGCGGCCCGGACCCGGACGG
The DNA here is from genome assembly GCF_014205225.1 of Actinoplanes octamycinicus. Classification (NCBI taxonomy): domain Bacteria; kingdom Bacillati; phylum Actinomycetota; class Actinomycetes; order Micromonosporales; family Micromonosporaceae; genus Actinoplanes; species Actinoplanes octamycinicus. The sequence goes on along the minus strand of NZ_JACHNB010000001.1, from coordinate 1,196,674 downwards.
CTGGTGGCCGACCGGGGACATCGCCTACGCGGACGCCGACGGTGACCTGGTGCTGGTCGACCGGATCGGCGAGCTGATCCTGGTGAACGGGTTCAACGTCTACCCCGCTGAGATCGAGCGGGTGCTGGACGCGCATCCTCGGGTGACCGAGTCGGCGGTGGTCGCCCGGCCGGATTCGGAGGCCGGGCAGCGGCCGCACGCCTACGTGGTGGTGGCCGGCGACCCGCCGCCGTCGGCGACCGAGTTGCAGGTGCACTGCGCCGCGCGGCTGGCCCGGTTCAAGCTGCCGACCATCGAGCTGGTCGGGTCGCTGCCGCGGTCGGCCAGCGGCAAGATCCGGAAGAGGGAGTTGCGATGAGCGCGGTCCAGAAGTCAGGTCGGCGCCGGAGCGAAGCGGAGGTGGCGGCATGACCCGTATCACGCTGATCAGCCGGGACGGCTGCCACCTGTGCGAGGTGGCCGAGCAGACCCTGGACCGGATCGCGCCCGGCGACTGGACCCGGGTGGACGTGGACTCGTCGATCGAGCTGCAACGCGACTACGACGACCGGGTGCCGGTGATCCTGCTGGACGGCGAGGAGCACGGGTACTGGCGGGTCGAGGAGGCCCGGCTGCTGCGGGATTTGGCTCGACAGCCCGGCGAGCCCCGGCTGTAAATTGCCCGGGTGACAGCAAAGCACCTGGTCTGGGACTGGAACGGAACCCTTCTCGACGATCTTCACCTGGTCGTGTCGTCGACCAACGAGGCCTTCGCCGCGGTCGGCGGGCGGTCGGTCGGCGCCGACGAGCACCGGCGGATGTTCCGCCGTCCGGTCGCCGAGTTCTACGCCGAGATGCTCGGCCGGGCGGTGGACGCGGAGGAGTTCGGCCGGCTCGACCGGATCTTCCACGACGCGTACCGGATGGGCCTGACCGACATCACCCTGGCGCACGACGCGATGACCGCGATCAAGACCTGGCCGGGGACCCAGTCGCTGCTCTCCATGTGGTTCCACAGCGAGCTGGTGCCGGCCGTGGAGACCTACGGGCTGGCCGGGGTGTTCACCCGGATCGACGGGCTGCGCGCCGAGGTGGGCGGCGACCTCAAGGCCGGGCACCTGGCCCGCCACCTGGACGGGCTCGGCGTCGCGGGCGGCGACGCGGTGCTGATCGGCGATTCGCTGGACGACGCGGCCGCGGCCGACGCGGTGGGCGCCGCCTCGGTGCTCTACACCGGCGGGTTCACCGATCCGGCCCGGCTGCGTGAATCAGGTCGTCCGGTCGCCGATTCGCTCGTCGAAGCGGTAAAGATGGCCATGTCACTCTGAGTCAGGTGGCCCTTCCGGGGTATCACACGTAATACTCGACAGGTCGGCTCGGCTAGCACAGCCGGGTCGATCTTGTCCAATTGTCCCGACAAGATCGCGATTTGTGCACGCCTTCACAAGCGCCTACTCTGTGGCTTCGACGAGCCCCGCTACCACAGTCGCCCCACGAGGGTCTCACCGGTATCGCACAGAACGGGCTCACCGCAGGTTCGCCTCGTCGGCACGGAGTCAGATGAGTCAGCAGCGTCACGGAAGCACGCCCGGCGATGCCGGTGGCGTCCCTGCCTTCCCGGAGCTCCCGGAGGCGACGATCGCGCGGCTGCCCGAATATCTGCGCGCCCTGCACCATCTGGCCGAGGCCGGTGCGGAAACGGTATCCAGCGAGGGTCTGGCCGCCGCAGCCGGGGTCAACTCCGCGAAACTCCGGAAAGATCTCTCACATCTCGGGTCCTACGGCACCCGCGGCGTCGGTTACGACGTCGCCCTGCTCGTCGACCAGATCGAGTACATCCTCGGCCTGGACAAGAACCGCGCGGTCTGCCTGGTCGGGGTCGGCAACCTGGGCCACGCCCTGGCCGGCTACGCCGGGTTCGCCAGCCGCGGCTTCCGGGTCGTCGCGCTCTTCGACGCCGACCGCAAGAAGGTCGGCGAGGTGATCAACGGGCTGACCGTGCGGCACATCGACGACCTGGAGCGGATCGCCGCCGAGGAGTCGATCGCGATCGGGGTGATCGCCACCCCGCCGGCCTCCGCGCAGGCGGTCGCCGACGTGCTGGTCGCCGCCGGGGTGACCAGCATCCTGAACTTCGCGCCCTGCGTGCTGGCCGTCCCGCCGAACGTGGATGTGCGCAAGGTGGATCTCGCCATCGAGTTGCAGATCCTCTCGTTCCACGAACACCGCAAGGCGTCGCTGACCGCCCTCCCCGGCGGGGCCGGCGACGCCACGGGTGACCAGGAGGCAGTCGGGTCGTGAATCTCCTCAGCATCGGTGCGTCGTACCGCACCGCCGACGTCGCCGTCCTGGAACGGCTCAGCATCCCCGAGGCCGAGGTCCCGGAGATCCTGCAGAAACTGGTCGCGCAGCCGTACGTCAGCGAGGCCGTGGTCGTCTCCACCTGCAACCGCGTCGAGGTGTACGCCGCGGTCAGCGGGTTCCACGGCGGCCTCGGTGACATCTGCAACGTGCTGTCCCAGCACTCCGGCATCCCGGCCAACGAGCTGGCCGGCCACCTCTACGTGCACTACGGCGAGGCCGCGGTCCAGCACTCGTTCCGGGTCTCCTCCGGGCTCGACTCGATGGTGGTCGGCGAGGCGCAGATCCTCGGCCAGCTGCGCGACGCGTACCACTCGGCCACCGAGTCCGACTCGGCCGGCCGGCTGCTGCACGAGCTGATGCAACAGACGCTGCGGGTCGGCAAGCGGGCGCACGCCGAGACCGGCATCGACAAGGCCGGGCAGAGCGTCGTCACGGCCGCCCTCGAGGTCGCCGCCGAGCACCTCGGCGGACCGCTGGCCGGCCGCCCGGCGCTGGTCATCGGGGCCGGCGCGATGGGCTCGCTGTCGGTCGCCACGCTCACCCGGACCGGCGTCGGCCCGCTGCGGATCACCAACCGCAGCGCTGACCGCGCGGATCGGCTGGCCGAGGCGTACGGCGCGGTCGCCGTACCGTTCGAGCAGCTCGTCGACCAGCTCAGCGAGGTGGACATCGTGGTCAGCGCGACCGCGTCCACGTCACCGGTGCTGACCCGGCCGCTGCTGGCCACCGCCCTGACCGCCCGGACCGGCGGCACGCCGCTGGTCGTCCTCGACCTGGCCGTGCCGCGCGACGTCGCACCGGACGCCGCCGATCTGCCCGGGCTGGCCGTGGTCGACATCGACCGGCTGGCTGCCAGCCGCCGCGCGGCCCCGGCCGCCGCCGAGACCGCGGCGGTCGAGCAGATCGTCACCGGTGAGGTGGACAACTTCCTCAGCTGGATGCGCGGGGCGGAGATCGCCCCGACGGTGGCCGCGCTGCGGACCCGGGCCGAGGAGACCGTCTCGGCCGAGATGCGCAAGCTGCTGAGCCGGCGGCCGGAATTCACCGAGGAGCAACGGGCCGACGTTTCCCGTACCCTGCACCGGGTCGTCCAGCAGATCCTGCACCAGCCCACGGTCCGAGTCCGGCAGCTGGCCGCCGAGCCGGGCGGGGATCAGTACGCCGCCCTGCTCCGTGAGCTGTTCGACCTGGACGTCCCGATGGCCACCCACGCGGACGCGGTACCCGAGATCGGAGGAAGGGCGTGACCACCACGAAGCCGCTGCGCCTCGGGACCCGGGGCAGCAAGCTCGCGCTCACCCAGTCGCAGATGGTCGCCGACGAGCTGACCGCGGTCACCGGCCGGCCGGTCGAGCTGGTCCGCATCGTGACGCCCGGGGACACCTCGTCCGCGCCGGTCGCCCAGCTCGGCGTCGGCGTGTTCGTCTCGGCGCTGCGTGACGCGTTGCTGGCCGACGAGATCGACTTCGCCGTCCACTCGTACAAGGACCTGCCCACCGGCGAGCACCCCCGGCTGCACATCGCCGCGGTGCCCCGCCGGGAGGACCCGCGGGACGTGCTGATCGCCCGGGACGGGCGCGCCCTGGCCGACCTGTCGCCCGGCTCGGTGGTCGGCACCGGGGCGGTCCGGCGGATCGCCCAGCTCCGCGCGCTCGGCCTGGAGTTGCAGGTCACGCCGATCCGGGGCAACATCGACACGCGCATGGCGCGGGTGCTCGGTCCCGACGCCGACCTGGACGCGGTCATCCTGGCTCGTGCCGGGGTGTCGCGGATCGGCCGCGCCGCCGAGATCACCGAGACGCTGGACCCGACGCTCATGCTGCCCGCCCCGGCCCAGGGTGCGCTGGCGGTCGAGTGCCGGTCCGGCGACACCGACCTGGTCGAGCTGCTGGCCGCGCTCGACCACGCACCGACCCGGGCCGCCGTGCTGGCGGAACGGGCGTTGCTGGCCACGCTGGAGGCCGGGTGTGCCGCCCCGGTCGCCGCTTATGCCCGCCTCGTCCGGGGTGGGCATGCCGGCTCGGCCCCCGGGGACGGGCGCGGCGAGGAGATGATTCACCTGCGCGGTGCGGTGATCAGCCCGGATGGGGTTCGAGCCATCCGGCTGTCGCGCACCGGAACGCCCGCCGGGGCGGCGGAGATCGGCAAGGCACTCGCCGCCGATCTCCTCGACGCCGGCGCCGATACCCTGATGGGGAGCACAGAATGACCACCCGCACCGCCCGCAAGCCAGCCGGACGCATCGCGTTCATCGGCGCCGGACCCGGCGACCCGGAGCTGCTGACCCGCCGCGCCTATGCCGCGCTGACCGATGCCGACCAGGTGGTCTACGACCGCGGCGTGCCCGAGTCCCTGCTGGCCGCGGTTCGTGCGGACGCCAAGGAGGACGCCCAGTTCAGCCCGGCCGAGGGCGCCCCCGGCGACGTCGCCAAGGTGCTGCTCTCCGCCGCCAAGTCCGGCCTGGCCGCCGTGCACCTGGTGGCCGGCGACCCGTTCGGCCACGAGTCGGTGGTCAAGGAGGTGCAGGCGGTCGCCCGGACCGCGGTGCACTTCGAGGTGATCCCGGGCATCGGGCAGGCCGAGGGCGTCGCCGCGTACGCGGGGGTGCCGCTGCCCGGCGTGCGGATCGCCGCCGACGTCGACGACGTCACCACGCTCGACTTCGACGCTCTCGCGGGTGCCGCCCAGAAGGGCTCGTTCGCGGTCGCGGTGGACGCCGGCGACCTGGCCGCGGTCCGGGACGGGCTGCTCGCGGCCGGCGTCGAGCCGGGCGTGCCGGTCGGCGTGACCGGCGACGGCACCGGCGAGACGCAGTACACCACCACCTCGACGGTGGACAGCTTCGTGGCCGCCGCGCTCGGCTTCACCGGCCGGGTGGTGCTCACCGTCGGCGCCGAGGTGGCCGAGCGGGACCCGCTGAGCTGGTGGGAGAACCGGCCGCTGTACGGCTGGAAGGTGCTGGTCCCGCGGACCAAGGAGCAGGCCGGCGCGATGAGCGCCCGGCTGCGGGCCTACGGCGCGATCCCGTGCGAGGTGCCGACCATCGCGGTCGAGCCGCCGCGCACCCCGGCGCAGATGGAGCGCGCGGTCAAGGGCCTGGTCGACGGCCGGTACGCCTGGGTCGTCTTCACCTCGGTCAACGCGGTCCGCGCGGTCTGGGAGAAGTTCGCCGAGCACGGCCTGGACGCCCGCCACTTCGGCGGCGTGAAGATCGCCTGCATCGGTGAGGCCACCGCCGAGGCGGTCCGCGCCTTCGGCATCCAGCCCGAGCTGATCCCGGCCGGCGAGCAGTCCAGCGAGGGCCTGCTGGCCGAGTTCTCGCCGCACGACGAGATCCTCGACCCGGTCGGCCGGGTGCTGCTGCCGCGCGCCGACATCGCCACCGAGACGCTGGCGGCCGGCCTGATCGAGCGGGGCTGGGAGGTGGACGACGTGACCGCGTACCGGACGGTGCGGGCCGCGCCGCCGCCGGCCGAGATCCGCGACGCGATCAAGTCGGGTGGCTTCGACGCGGTGCTCTTCACCTCGTCCTCGACGGTCCGCAACCTGGTCGGCATCGCCGGCAAGCCGCACGCCCGCACGGTGGTCGCGGTGATCGGCCCGAAGACCGCGGAGACCGCGATCGAGTTCGGCCTGCGGGTGGACACCCAGCCGCAGAACGCCTCGGTCCCGGACCTGGTGGAGGCGCTCGCCGAGTACGCCATGGAGCTGCGCGAGAAGCTCGCGGCGATGCCCGCCAAGCAGCGCCGCGGCTCGAAGGTGCAGGGCCCGACGGCTCTCCGCTTCCGCTGATTTTTCCGCGCGCCGGGGGGATCCCCCCGGCGCGCACTTCTTTCAGGAGCGCTTGATGTCCTTCCCTGACATCCGTCCGCGCCGGCTCCGGCGCACCCCGGCGATCCGCCGCCTGGTCGAGGAGACCCGCGTCGCCCCGGCCGAGCTGGTCCTGCCGCTCTTCCTCAAGGAGGGCGCGAGCGAACCGCGCCCGATCAGCTCGCTGCCCGGCGTCGTCCAGCACAGCCGCGAGTCGCTCCGCAAGGCCGCGCACGAGGCGGTCAGCGCCGGGATCGGCGGCCTGATGCTGTTCGGCGTGCCGGAGAACACCAGCAAGGACGAGACCGGCTCGGCCGGGCTCGACCCGGACGGCATCCTCAACGTCGGCATCCGCGACCTGATCAGCGAGGTCGGCGACGCCACGGTGATCATGAGCGACCTGTGCCTGGACGAGTTCACCTCGCACGGGCACTGCGGGGTGCTGGCCGCCGACGGGTCCGTGGACAACGACGCGACCCTGGACATCTACGCCGAGATGGCGGTCGCCCAGGCCGCCGCCGGCGCGCACGTGGTCGGCCCGTCCGGGATGATGGACGGCCAGATCGGCGTGGTGCGCAAGGCGCTGGACCGGGCCGGGTACCAGGACGTCGCGGTGCTCGCCTACGCCGCGAAGTACGCCGGAGCGTTCTACGGCCCGTTCCGCGAGGCGGTCGAGTCGACGCTGCGGGGCGACCGGCGGCAGTACCAGCAGGACCCGCCGAACGTGCGGGAGGCGCTGCGCGAGGTCGACCTGGACGTGGCCGAGGGCGCGGACATGGTGATGGTCAAGCCGGCCCTGCCCTACCTCGACGTGATCGCCGCGGTCCGCGACCGGGTCACCATCCCGGTCGCCGCCTATCAGGTCTCCGGCGAGTACGCGATGGTCGAGGCCGCCGCCGCGAACGGCTGGATCGACCGCGAGCGCACCATCCTGGAGACCCTGACGTCGATCAAACGAGCCGGCGCCCAGATCACCCTCACCTACTGGGCCCTGGAAGCCGCCCAGCTGCTCCGCGACCGGTACTGAAGCTGGTCGTCAGGGGTGTCTTCCCGTGGTGGGGACACCCCTGACCGCGGTCAGTGGGGCTCCAGCCTCTGGACGAGCTGGGCGACGTCGGCGATGTATTCGAACCAGTCGCGGTCGGACTGGTAGCCCAGCTCGGCGTTCACCTTCAGCATCGACTCGTTGTGCTGCGCGTTCCAGGTCTGCACCTGGCCCAGGCCGGGCTCGGCGGCGCGCAGCTCGAACAGCATCCGCGCCTTGATCGCCCGGTCGATGCCGTAGCCGCGGTGCTCGCGGACCACGATCGTGTCGTACTGATCGGCGCGCTCCGGGTGCTGGGCCGGGACCACCAGCTCGGTCAGCCCGGCCACCGCGCCGGTCGCCTCGTGGATGGCCAGCACGATGTACGGTTTCAGCCCGCGCCGGTGCAGTGTCTCCAGTGACTCGCGGAGCCGCTCCGGATCGGACGAGCGCGGCGTCAGGTCGAGATCGTCGTCGTCGGTCTGCGCCTCCGCCTTGGCCCGGGCGTAGGCCTCGAGCAGCGCGGCGGGCGGGCCGCCGGGGTGGTACTCCACCCGGTAACCGCTGCTGATGCCGCTGGCCATGGCGCCGAGCGCGGCCCAGTCGACGGTGTCCAGACTGAGGACACTGCGGGTCTCCACATACTCCCGCTCGAAGCCGAGCGCCTCGTAGAAGCCGATGGCCGGGGTGCCGCCGATCGCCTCCACGCCGATCGAGGAGAACCCTTCGAGGTACGCCCGGCGCGCGGCCACCGCGAGCAGCTCGCGGCCCAGTCCCCGGCGGCGCAGGTGCGGCCGGACCAGGATCTCGAGCACGCCGATGTCGCCCAGCAGCAGGATGCTGACCAAGGCGTAGATCGCGCTCTCCCCCTCGGGGAGGCGGTCGTCCTCGGCCACCCAGCAGATCCGGCGCTCGCCCGGCATCGTCTCGGCGAGGTACTCCCGGACCTGCACGTCCCGCCAGGGTGGATCGTCGGGGAGGTCGGCCGCCAGCACCGCGTTGACCGTCTCCACCAGCGAGTGGACCTCAGCCGGGGACGCGGAGCGGGGATCCCATTCACGCACCCTCACCCGTACATCGTGCCGTGCAGCCGACCTTCAGGGAAGTGCTGACCACGCAAAAGTACGCGCGCGCTCACCGAGCGTCGCGAACCGCGGCTCAGGTGCGGCTGCGCCGGCCGTAGTCGTTGGCGGCCTCGAACACCTTCTGCGCGGAGGTGCGGAGCGCCCCGTTGTTCAGCGACAGCACCGCGTCCCACCACGAGTCGGCCCGGGACAGGTCGCGAAGCGTGCCTTTCGGATCGCGGCAGAGCGCGGTGGCGGTGGCCAGCGCGGCGTCGTCGATGTCGTTGATCTCGGCGGCGCCGCTGCGGTCGGCGTCCACCGTGTTCGCCCGCCAGGTGCCCGGGGTGAGTTTCATCGGGCCGACCTCGCGGTCGAAGCTGCGGTCCTGGTCCAGAGTGCCCTGGTCGGTGTCGGCGACCAGCGGCCGGCCGCCCTGCCCGTCCAGCGGCAGGCCGAAGATGGCCGGCCGGGCCACCCCGTCCGGGCCGAGCACCGCGCCGTTCGCGCTGCCGTGCGCGGAGGCCACCTTGCCGATCGCGGCGAGCGTGGTCCAGGTCAGGTGGCAGCTCGGGGTGGTCTGCGCGGTGACCAGCTCGGCGTAGCCGTAGGCCTGGACCGCGATCACCGGGATGCTGACCTTGGTGCCGATCGTCTGCGCCCAGGCGGCCAGCGTGTCGGCCGGGCGGCCACCGGCCGCGCCGGTGGCGGCGGTGACCGGCGGCAGCCCGCCCGCGGCGGTGGTGGGCACCGCGCCGGGGACGGTGGTGGCCGGGAAGGTGGCGGGCGGAACCGTCCCGCCGACCCCCGGGCCGGTCGGGAGGCCCTCGGTGGGCAGCGCGTTCGGGTCGGCGGCCGAGGGCTGCACGGCCTCGCCGAAGGTCGGGGTGGCGCTCGCCGCGGGCGGCGCGTCCAGCGCCCGGGGGACCAGGTAGGCGCCGGCCGCGCCGGCGCCGCCGATCAGCGCGATCACCAGGGCGCTGGGCAGGATGACCCGGCCGCTGGGCCCTCTCGACCAGGTGGCGACGCCGCGGCCGCCGCGCCCGAGCGCGCCCGCCGAGCGGCGCAGCAGGCTGGGCTTGGCCGGGGCCGCCGTCGTGGTCACGGCTTCGGATTCAGCCGTGGCATCGGGCTTCGCCGTGGCATCGGGCTTCGCCGTGGCTTCCGGTTTCGCCGTGGCGTCCGGTTTCGCGACGGCTTCCGGCTTGGCCGGGGTCGCGGTCGCCGGTTTCGCCGGGGTGGCGGTCGCGGTCGCCGGCTCGGGCACGGCCGCCCGCAACCCGGGCCGCTCTGCTGGGATTTTCGGTGCCTCCGCCACGGGCTCGACCCTACCGGGCCGGGACCACCGGCGGGAGGGCGTGCGGCCCGGCCCCGATGAGGGGCCCTACGCTGGTGCGATGCCACGTTATGACTACCGCTGCCGCGCCTGCGGCGCCACCTTCGAGGTCAGCCGCCCGATGCGGGAGGCCGGCGCGCCGGCGTCCTGTCCGCAGGGGCACGACGACACGGTGAAGCTGCTGTCCACTGTCGCCGTCACCGGCCGCGGCGGTGCCGCGCCGGCCGGCCCGGCCGGTGGTGGCGGGGGCGGCTGCTGCGGCGGGGGTTGCGGCTGCTGATCGACGATCACTGGGTGGAGTGATCTACGCCACTCCTTACCGCAAACCCCTCGATTCCGGTCGTGCGTCGACATTGGTGGCCAACCAGCTGTCCAATCTCACCCTCTGTGCTTGCCGATCAACCGGTTGCCGATAAAATTCCCCTGCTCAGGGCCGATTTCCCAGGTCTTGGGATGACACGTACGGGTACACCCGAACGGCCCGGCGGTTTTGGCCGACCGCGTCGTTTCCGCGTTCGATCTCTTTCGTTACGACACGCGTAGTCCCGTATGCCGACGTCGATCCCAGGATGGGGGATGTCCTCCGTAAGGGGTCGGCCGTGGCGGGCAGATGGTTACCGTCCGTTTCTACGATGGGCGGTGACTCTGAGATACGGCAGCATGAGTCGCGACTTCCCAAGGGGGCGGAGGTTCAACCGTGTCGGGACGGCTCGAGCTACCCAGTGGCCTCGTGACCTTTATGTTCACTGACATAGAGGGCTCGACACGTCTGGCCCGGATGCTCGGTGACAGCTATCGCGCTGTGCTGAACGCACATCGCGCTCTGTTACGTGCTGCGCTGAGTGACTTCGGCGGTGTCGAACTTCTCACCGAGGGTGATTCCTTCTTCGTGGCGTTCGACAACGCCGACGCGGCCGTGGCGGCCTGTGTGGAGGCTCAGCGCCGGCTGGCCGGTTACGCCTGGCCGCGCGCCGACGCGGTGCCGAAGGTCCGGATGGGACTGCACACCGGACGGGCCACCCCGGTCGGCACCGAGTACGCCAGCGCCGAGGTGCACCGGGCCGCCCGGGTGTCCGCCGCCGCGCACGGGGGCCAGGTGCTCTGCTCGGCCGCGACCGCGCTCGCGGTGACCGCCACCTACGCCACCGCCGGGCACGGCCGGGTGGCCAACGCCGCGGCGGCCACCCTGGCCGCCGTCGACCTGCAGGCGCTCGGCTCGTTCCGGCTGCGCGGCTTCGACGACGACGAGCAGCTCTACCAGGTGATCGCGCCCGGCCTGGAGCGGGACTTCCCGCGGCCGCGCACCGCCGAGGCGCCCCGGCACAACCTGCCGGCCGAGCCGAGCACGTTCGTCGGGCGGCAGTCCGAGGTGGCCGAGCTCGCCGAGCTGCTCAGCGGCCACCGGCTGGTCAGCGTGGTCGGACCGGGCGGCGCCGGGAAGACCCGGCTCAGCCTGGCGGTCGGCGAGCAGGTGCTGGCCGCGTACCCCGGCGGGGTGTGGACGATCGACGCGGCCAGCGCGGCCGGTGGCCTGCCCACCGCCCTCGCCGCGGCCCTGGGCCTGCGGCCGGAGCCGGGCCGGCCGATGATCGAGACCCTGGTCGAGCAGTGCGCCGAGCGGCGGATGCTGGTCATCCTGCAGACCTGCGACGCGGCGCCCGGGCTGACCGCGGCGCTGGCGCACCGGCTGCTGGCCCGCTGCCGCCGGCTGGACGTGCTGGCCACCGGGCGGGCCCCGCTCGGGCTGGCCGGGGAGACCGTGTGGCGGATCCCGCCGATGCTGCCGGCCGACGCGTTCGCGCTGCTCGCCGACCGGGCCGCGGCGGCCCGCGGCGGCCGGCGCGGCGACGACGACGAGCAGCTGGCCGAGCTGGCCGCCCGGCTGGAGGGGTTGCCGCTCGCCATCGAGCTGGCCGCCGCCCGGCTCCGGCTGATGCCGGCCGACCTGCTGGCCCGGCGGCTGGACGACCCGATCGGCGCGCTGGACAGCGACGCCTGCGGCGAGGGCCGGCACGCCAGCCTGCGCAACAACCTGGAGTGGTCCTACCAGCGCCTGGGCAGCCGGGCCGCCGAGCTGCTGCGCCGGCTCGCGGTCTTCGCCGGGCCGGTGGACCTGGCCACCGTCGACTGGTGCGGGGAGGGCGCCCTCAGCGCGCTCTCCGAGCTGGCCGACAAGTCGCTGATCGAGGTGGTGCCCGGTCCTCGGTACCGGATGTCCGGGCACGTCCGGTCGTACGCGCTGCGCCAGCTCACCGCCGCCGGTGACGAGGCCGCCGTCCGGGACCGGCACCTGGCCTGGTCGCTGGACGCGCTGGAGACCGTCGCGGTGGACACCGACGGGCAGGAGCGGACCGTCTCGCTGACCGACCTCGGCCCGTACGTCGACGAGTGGCAGGCGGCGCTGCGCTGGGCGTCCTCGGGCGGCGACGTCCGGGCCGGGTTGCGCCTGGCCGGGGCGCTGAACCCGTGGTGGCACGAGCACGGCGGGATCGGTGAGGGCCGCAGCCTGCTCAGCCGGCTCTGCGAGCGGGTCGGCGCGGACACCGAGCCGGCCGAGCTGGCCCGGGCCTACCTGATCCACGCCGACCTCACCGACGATCGGGCGGAGCGCGACGACCTGCTCCGCCGGGCCGAGCGGGCGGCCCGGCAGGCCGGCGACCCGGCCCTGCTGGTGCGGGCGCTGGGCGGCCGGCGGGTCCGGCTGGACGACCGCGGCGCCGAGGACACCGAGCGGTCCTGCCGGTCGGTGATCGCCCAGGCGGAGCGGGCCGGGGTGGCCAGCGAGTCGCTGCCGGCCGTGCTGGCGCTGGCCGAGCTGTGCTGGCGCCGGGGCGCCCTGAACGAGGCGTCCGAGCTGCTCGGCGCGGCCCGGCAGATGGAGGCGGCGCGCCCGGCGGACCGGGGCCGGCGGGCGGTGGACTGGATGCTCGGCATGGTCGCGCTGTGCCGCGGCGACCTGGTGGCCGCGCACGATCACCTGGTGGTGGCGCTGCGGTCCCGGCTGCGGCACGGGTTCCGGGGCGCGGCCGCGGACGCGGTGGCGGCCATCGCGGTCCGCTGCGCGCTGGGCGGCGACCCGGCTACGGCCGCGGTGCTGTTCGGCGGGGCCGAGGCGGCCCGGGGCGCGCGGCGCACCGAGTCGTTCGGCGCGTTCTGGTCGGCGCAGCAGGCCGAGCTGCGCGCCGCGCTCGGCGACGCGGCCTTCGACGCCGGCTACGCCGACGGCGCCACCCTCGGCTTCGACCGGATCGTCGCGATGGCGCTGGCCGTCGAGCACCCGGACCTGGAGGGCGGCGCCGCGCGGTTCGCGCAGATCGTCCGCTGACTCCGGCCGGCCCGGCTGGCCGGGTGATGCGGATCATCGTGGCGGATGCCGTTAGGGTGTTGTCCGTGCAGGCGGTCCCATGATTCACCTCCCGCTGGTCCGACAGGGACCGCTGAGAGCCCTCGCTGTCCGGCTGGTGATGGCCTTCGCCCTGGTGCTCAGCGCCGTGGCGGTCGTCTACGCGGACCGGGACGGTTACCGCGACGTCAACGAGGACGGGCTCACCCTGCTCGACTGCTTCTACTACGCGGTCGTCTCGCTCTCCACCACCGGGTACGGCGACATCACCCCGGCGACCCAGAGCGCCCGGCTGATCAACGTCCTGTTCATCACCCCCGCCCGGGTGCTCTTCCTGATCATCCTGGTCGGCACCACCCTGGAAGTGCTGACCGACCAGTACCGCAGGGGCCTGCGGATCTCCCGGTGGAGGCGCAAGTTGAAGGACCATGTGATCATCTGCGGTTACGGCACGAAGGGCCGGGCCGCGGTCGACGCGCTGCTGGAGACCGGCTACGACAAGTCCCGCATCGTGATCGTGGAGAACCGGGAGGCCGCCGTCCGGCAGGCCACCGCCAACGGGTTCGTGGTCATCGAGGGCAACGCCACCCGCTCGTCGGTGCTGCTCGACGCGGACGTGAAGAACGCCAAGTCGGTGATCATCGCGACCGACCAGGACGAGGCGTCGGTGCTGATCACGCTGACCGTGCGCCAGCTGACCGCCGGCCAGGTGCGGATCATCGCGGCGGTCCGCGAGCAGGAGAACGCGGCGCTGCTCAAGCAGTCCGGCGCGCACCACGTGATCGTCTCGTCGTCCACGGCGGGCCGGCTGCTCGGCCTGACCACCACCGCACCGCCGCTGATCGACGTGGTGGAGGACCTGCTCACCCCCGGCCAGGGGATGGCGCTGGCGATGCGCTCGGCGGAACGCGCCGAGGTCGGCCGCAACCCGCGCGAGCTGCCCACGCTGGTGGTGGCGCTGATCCGGCGCGGCAAGGTGCTGCCCCTCGGCGGCGAGCAGGCGGTCACCATCGAGACCGGCGACCTGCTGGTCTACATCCGCGACGACCAGTCGGCATCGACCGGGGTGTCCTTCTGACGCCGGTCGGCGGATCGGTTGTCATTCAGGTTTATTTTCAGAATTGTCGTTCGGTGCCGGTCGTCCCGGTATTGCCACCGATACCTAGTATGGGTGCACCGTGCTTGACGACCGAGAATGGCAACGAATGAGCAAGCGAGCTAACAGTTTCATCACCGAGCGAAATGCCACCATCGTCTACTTGACGACATTGCTGGCATTGGTCGTCGCAGGTTTTCTCTGGGACTTCTCCTTTGCCGCGGGACTCGCCGTGGCGACCGTCGCGATGTCCGGCGCGATCTTCATGTGGTTCGCGCTGAGCAGGAAGAAATAACGTCGGGCGAAAAAGGGGCGAGCCCGGCGACCGGTGAAGGTGGCCGGGCTCGATCCATGACGGCGCCGGGGCGTCAGTCGCACTTGCTCCTGCGGACCTCGTGCCACACACCGATGCCGCTGCCGGCCAGCTTGGTCTGGTAGCACTTGTTCGGGTCGACGTTCCGGTTGTCGAAGGCCTTCTTGATGAAGGGGCCGATCTTGCTGACGTTGGTGACGCCGGCGGTCGCGCAGGCGAGAGTCAGCAGTGCCTTGAGACCGGCATGCGGAATCCTGGAGACCTGGGTGCAGCCCACCGCGACCCCGCCCAGGCCGATGGCGACGATGGCGCCACCGTAGGTGCGGATCTCACCGCCGTTGAGCGACATGTAGACACCCCAGCCGACCGAGAACCGAGGGTCGGCGACCACCGGGAAGGTGGCGCCGGACACGTCGGTCTCCTGGATCAGCGTGTCGCCCTCGAGCCGGTACGACGTGGGCAGGTGCCGACCGGCCGCGTCCCGTGCCCAGGGCGCCTCGACGGCGCCGATCTCCGCACCGTCGTGGATCAGCGAGAAGCCGCCTCCGTGACTGCTCTCCAACTGCGTGCCGGCGGGAAGGTCGAGTTTGTACCGCTGCGCGCCGGGCGCCGAGTCCTCCTTCATCACGGAGAGGAATTGCGCGCCGTCCTCCTGCGGGCGCACCACGGCGTCGGTGTCCGGCGCGACCTCGCCGAAACCGCGCGCTTCGCCGAGCGACGCGGCCGAGTCGATGTCGGAGGTCACCAGGGTGACGCCGAGGACGCCGGCGCTGGTCGCGACGGCGGCCTTCGGCGTGGCGGCGGCGACCTCGACCCGGACCGGAGTCGCGCCCGGCTCGACCCGGGTGAACACCGGCACGGCATCGGCCTGCTGGAGAGCCGTCTCGATGCTGTTCCGAGGGGACAGGTCATCCTGTGCCATGGCGGCAGTGCCACCGGCCATCAACGACACGGTGGTGACCGCCATCGCGATGAACCCGGTGCCCAGCGTGTGCTTCAACTTCATTTGTCCCCCGTCTTGCGGTGAGTGGCCGAATCGGCCACACAGGAACGTGAAACTTGCTCCTGATTCGGGAGGGACAGTAACAGGGTCAATACCCGCGCCTGTGTCGCGGCGAATGGCGGCCCGGCGGCCTGACCGTCCATATTGGTACGCCTGTCCGCGCTGATCTGCGAGGTGCGGAAGACCATTTTCCGGCGCTGCGGGAATCGGGAAGGAATCCTGATCGGAGGCCGGAAAGAGACGCAGGTCTCGAAATTGAGTTTCCCGCGACGGCGCCGTTATTCGTTAATCTTCACAACTGTTTTCCGCGCACGGGCCGGGTCCGGGCCGTGCGCGAGGCGCGGCGCACGGTCGAAGCGCCCGCGGTCCGTACCGAAAAGGGAAAGGCCCGGCATCGAGCGATGCCGGGCCTTCCGCGGGATCCCGCTTTACATGATCGTCCAGGTGTCGCCGGTGTTGAGGAGGTCGTTGAGCATCTCCTCCGGGGTGCCGGTGGCCCGGGCCTGGGCGTCCAGCACCTGTTTGCGGACGATCTCGTCGTAGGACGGGCGCTGGACGTCGCGGAAGACGCCGATCGGGGTGGTGAGCAGGTCGGAGCCGGAGAGGCGGCTGAGCGCGAACGCGTAGGCCGGGTCGTCGACCGTGGCGTCGTGCACGATCGCCTGGCCGCCCTCCTGCACCTGGAGGCCGAAGCTGCCCTCCGGGTGCACGACGGAGTACTTCCCGTCGGCGCCGAAGGTGATCGGCTGGCCCTGCTCCAGGCGGATCAGGTGCTCGTCGCGGGTGTCCGCGTCCTTGATCAGGTCGAACGCGCCGTCGTTGAAGATGTTGCAGTTCTGGTAGATCTCGACGAACGCGGAGCCCTCGTGCGCCGCCGCGGCCCGGAGCACCGACTGCAGGTGCTTGCGGTCCGAGTCGATGGTGCGGGCCACGAAGGTCGCCTCGGCGCCCAGCGCGAGCGAGAGCGGGTTGAACGGTGAGTCCGCCGACCCGGCCGGCGTCGACTTGGTGATCTTGCCGAGCTCCGAGGTCGGCGAGTACTGCCCCTTGGTCAGGCCGTAGATCCGGTTGTTGAACAGCAGGATCTTCAGGTTGACGTTGCGGCGCAGGGCGTGGATCAGGTGGTTGCCGCCGATCGAGAGCGCGTCGCCGTCACCGGTCACCACCCAGACGCTCAGGTCCGGGCGGGACGCGGACAGGCCGGTGGCGATCGCCGGGGCCCGGCCGTGGATCGAGTGCATCCCGTAGGTGTTCATGTAGTACGGGAACCGGGACGAGCAGCCGATCCCGGAGACGAAGACGATGTTCTCCCGGGGGATGTTCAGCTCCGGCATGAAGCCCTGGACGGCGGCCAGGATGGCGTAGTCACCGCAGCCGGGGCACCAGCGCACCTCCTGGTCGGACTTGAAGTCCTTCGCGGTGAGCTTCAGGGCTCGGGTTGATGGGTCCAGCGCGGGGCTAGCCATTCTTGACCACGTCCTCCAGCATGCTCTCCAGCGTTGCCGCGGTGAACGGCAAGCCGCTGACCTGGTTGAACGGCACCGCGTCGATCAGGTAGCGGGCCCGGATGACGTGGGCGAGCTGCCCGAGGTTCATCTCCGGGATGACGACCTTGTCGTAGTTCTTCAAGACCTCGCCGAGGTTGGCGGGCAGCGGTGACAGGTGACGCAGGTGCGCCTGCGCGATCGTCAGGCCGCGCTGCCGCAACGCCCGGCACGCCGCCCCGATCGGGCCGTAGGTCGAACCCCAGCCGAGCACCAGGACGCGGGCGTCCTCCGACGGGTCCTCGACGTCGACCTCCGGGACCTCGATCGCCTCGATCCGGGCCGCCCGGGTGCGGACCATGAACTCGTGGTTGGCCGGGTCGTAGGAGATGTCGCCGGTCTTGTCGGCTTTCTCCAGGCCGCCGATGCGGTGCTCCAGACCGGGCGTGCCCGGCACCGCCCACGGCCGGGCGAGCGTCGACGGGTCACGCAGGTAGGGCAGGAAGCGCCCGTCCGGCGAGTTCGGCTCGGTGGCGAACGAGACCGACAGGTCGGGCAGCTCGTCGACCGAGGGCAGCAGCCACGGCTCGGAACCGTTCGCCACGTAGTTGTCGGAGAGCAGGATGACCGGCGTCCGGTAGGTCAGAGCGATCCGCGCCGCCTCCAACGCGGCGTGGAAGCAGTCCGACGGGGATTTCGGGGCGATCACGGCCAGCGGCGCCTCGCCGTGCCGACCGAACAGCGCCATGTTCAGGTCGGCCTGCTCGGTCTTGGTCGGCATGCCGGTGGACGGCCCGGCCCGCTGCACGTCGACGATGACCAGCGGCAGCTCCAGGGCGATCGCCAGCGAGATGGTCTCGCCCTTGAGCGCCACCCCGGGCCCGGAGGTGGTGGTGACGCCGAGCGCGCCGCCGTAGGCCGCGCCGAGCGCCGCCCCGATCGCCGCGATCTCGTCCTCGGCCTGCATGGTGGTGACGCCGAACCGCTTGTGCTTGGACAGCTCGTGCAGGATGTCCGAGGCCGGGGTGATCGGGTAGGCGCCGAGGAAGAGCGGCAGCTTGGACCGCACCGCCGCGGCGACCAGGCCGAGCGCCAGCGCCTGGTTGCCGGTGATGTTCTTGTAGGTGCCGGGCCGCATCCGGGCCGGCTTGATCTCGTAGCGCACCGCGAAGGCCTCGGTGGTCTCGCCGTAGTTCCACCCGGCCTGGAAGGCGGTCTTGTTCGCCTCGACCAGCTCCGGCCGCTTGGCGAACTTGCGCTCCAGGAACCGCAGGGTGGACTCGTATGGTCGCGAGTACATCCAGCAGAGCAGGCCGAGCGCGAACATGTTCTTGGCGCGCTCGGCGTCCTTCTTCGAGATGCCCTGGCCGGCGAGCGCGCCGACCGTCATCGAGGTCAGCGCGACCGGGTGCACGGCGTAGTCGGCGAGCGACCCGTCCTCCAGCGGACTGGCCGCATAGCCGACCTTGGCCAGGTTGCGCTTGGTGAACTCGTCGGTGTTGATGATCAGGTCGGCGCCGGGCGGCAGCTCCGACACGTTCGCCTTGAGCGCGGCCGGGTTCATCGCGACGAGCACGTTGGGGGAGTCGCCCGGGGTCAGGATGTCGTAGTCGGCGAAATGGACCTGGAAACTCGACACGCCCGGCAGGGTGCCGGCGGGCGCGCGGATCTCGGCGGGGAAATTCGGCAGCGTCGAGATGTCGTTGCCGAGCTGCGCGGTCTCCGAGGTGAACCGGTCACCGGTGAGCTGCATGCCATCGCCCGAGTCGCCGGCGAATCGGATCACCACCCGGTCCAGCTGCTCGACTCGCTTCGCGGGAGCGGCCACGTTTCAACCTCCAAAGAGCGCGGGCCGATCTTGTGTACGCACGTCGATGAGCCGGCCCGCACAATCGTCACTTCCACACTACTTCGCCGCTCCTTACGAGAGCCGCCGCGGACCGTTGCCCACAGTAGCCATGCGTCGCTCCCGCGAGCTAGTGGTCTTGGGTAGGCTGCACGATCGTGGACGGATATCTGGGCTCCTACGCCACCCTCGGCCTGGTCCTGTCAGCTGGGGTTTTGCTGTTCGTGGCGGCGTTCGGCGCGAACCGTCTGCTGCGCCCGGCCCGGCCCGCCGAGCCGGCCGGCAAGCGGATCCCGTACGAGAGCGGCATCGACCCGGTCGGCGGGGACTGGGCGCAGGCCCAGATCAGGTACTACGTCTATGCGTACCTGTATGTGCTTTTTGCGGTGGAAGCCGTTTTCCTCTTCCCGTGGGCGGTGATTTTCGACCTGCCCGGCTTCGGCGGTGCGGCGATCGCCGAGATGGGCGTCTTCGTGGCCGTGCTCGCCCTGGGCATCCTCTACGCGTGGCGCAAGAAGATCCTCACCTGGACCTAGGGCTGGTCCCGACCGGCAGGGCAAGTCCTACCGGGTGGCGGACTCGCCTACGGAAAGCCGACATGTCAACATCGTGCGCATGAGTCAGCTTCTGCTCTTCATTGTCGTAGCACTGGTCGTCGGGACGATCGTCTTCGGCGTGACCGTTCTCCTGAGCGGAGGCGACTCCGGGCTCACCCCGGTCGAGCCGGACGGCAAGTCGGTGCCGCTGCCCGGCGACCGGCCGCTGGGCGAGGACGACATCGCCAGGACCAGGTTCGACACCGCCTGGCGCGGGTACCGGATGGCCCAGGTCGATCAGGCGCTGCAGCGGGCGGCGTACGACATCGGCTACAAGGGTGAGCTGATCGGGGTGCTGGAGGCCGAGGTGACGGCGCTGCGCGAGGGCCGGATGGCGGACGCCGACGCGCTGCGCGCCGCCCGCGAGGCCGCGATCGCCCCGGGCGCCACCGAGCCGCCGGCCGGCGAGCCGGTGGTGGAGAAAGCCGAGCCGGCGGTGGCGACGGAGAAGGCCGAGGAGACGGTGACGAAGGCCGACGAGGAGCCGGCGGAGAGCCGATGAGCGACGACGCCGCCACCCCGGGCACCGGGGAGGTCACCGCCACGGTGATCGTGAACGCCCCGGCCGCCAAGGTCTTCGCCGCGTTCATGGACTGGGAGAGACAGTCCGAGTGGATCCCGTTCACCCGGGTCAAGGTGGTCGAGGGGGACGGCGGCGAGGGCAGCCTGGTCGAGGCGGTCACCGCGATCGGCCCGGCGGCGCTGCGCGACGAGATCCGGGTGGTCAAGGTCAACGCGCCGTACGAGGTCCGCGTCGTGCACTGCGGCAAGGTGCTGCGCGGCCCGGGCGCGATGCGCTGCACCGCGATGTCCGGCGACCGCACCCAGGTGGTGCTGCACGAGTGGTTCCACCTGCCGCCCGGCCCGATCGGCAAGATCGCCTGGCCGGTCCTCTGGCCCGGCTCCAAGCTGAGCTTCACCGGCGCGCTGAAGCGTTTCGCCCGGCTGGTCGAGCAGGGCCGGCTGCCGTGACCGGCGACCTGGTGATCGGCGACGACGACAGGGCGCGCTGCTTCTGGGGGGCCGGCTCGCCGGAGTACGCGAAATACCACGACGAGGAGTGGGGCAGGCCGGTCCGCGGCGACGACGCCCTGTTCGAGCGGCTCACCCTGGAGGCCTTCCAGTCCGGGCTCTCCTGGATCACCATCCTCCGCAAGCGCCCGGCGTTCCGGGCCGCCTTCCAGAATTTCTCGATCGCCAAGGTGGCCGCGTTCGGTGAGGCCGACGCGGCCCGGCTGATGGCCGACCCGGGCATCGTGCGGAACCGGATGAAGGTCGACGCCGCCCTGCACAACGCCCGGGTAGCCGCCGATCTCGCACCGGGCGAGCTGACCGAGCTGCTCTGGTCGTTCGCCCCGGCGGCCCGCCCCCGGCCCGCGGAGCGGACCGACATCCCGGCCGTGACACCGGAGTCCACGGCGATGGCCAAGACGCTGAAGAAGCGCGGCTTCAAGTTCGTCGGACCCACCACGGCGTACGCGTTGATGCAGGCCACCGGCATGGTTGACGACCACCTGCTCGGCTGCTGGGTTCCCGTGATGGGATAGGAGCCATGGCGCAATGGTCGGTGGTCATCCCGTCGGAGCAGTGGGCGACGGAGCGGTTGTTCCAGCAGGACGTCGTGGTGGTGAAAGGCGGTCCGGCCGGGGTGTCGGCCGGCGACGAGGTTCTCCTGGTCGCCGACGACCAGGTGGTGGCCCTGGGTCGGGTGGAGAAAGCCGGGGAGTACCTGGCCCTGGCCTACCTGCGCCGGGCCTTCGACGAGCCGGTCCCGGCCGGTGAGCTGGCGGCCGGCGGTGCGGTGACCGAGGACGTCTTCCGGCGCTTCGCCGAGCAGCTGGGCCGGCCGCTGCCGAAACGGAACTGGCTGGTCAGCGTGGCGCTGCCGATCGAGGCGTCCGGCCCGGGCGAGGCGGTCCGGCAGTTCTGGTCGCACGTGTCCGACCTCGGTCCGCGCGAGCTGCCGACCTATGTCTGGCCGTCCGGCGACGAGCTCGCCATGCAGGCCTTCGTCCTCGGGGTCGAGGCGAACCAGGACCCCGAGGAAGAGGAAGAGGACTAAACCCATTTCCGGTACGCACGGAGCGCTCCGTGCGTACCGGAAAGCGGGTTTCAGCGGCCCTGGTACACCGGCTTCTGCTTGTTGACGAAGGCGGTCACCGCGTTCTTGTGGTCGGCGGTCGCCCCGCAGATCGACTGCGCCTGCGCCTCGGCCGCGAGCGCGTCGGAGAGCGTCCCGGCGTCGCCGATGGACAGCTCCCGCTTGATCGCGCCGTAGGCCACGGTCGGGCCGGCGGCCAGCCGCGCGGCCAGCTCCTGGGCGACCGGCAGCACCTGCTCGTCGTCCTCCAGCAGCCGGGACAGCATGCCGATCTCGTAGGCCCGCTCGGCCCGCACCGGCTCGGCCAGCAGCAGCAGCTCGACGGCCCGGGCGTGTCCGACGATCCGCGGCAGCGACCAGGAGATGCCGCTGTCGCCGGCCAGGCCGACGTTGGCGAAGGCCATCAGGAACTTGGTGGCCGGGCCGCCGATCCGGAAGTCGGCGAGCAGCGCCAGCGACGCGCCGGCCCCGGCGGCCATCCCGCGCACCGCGGCGATCACCGGCTTGGGCATGCTGGCCAGCCGCTGCGCGATCGGGTTGTAGTGCACCTGGACGGTGTTCAGGTCGGTGACGCCCCGGTCCAGCAGCTCCGCGTGCTCCCGCAGGTCCTGGCCGCCGCAGAAGGCGTTGCCGGAGCCGGCCAGCACGATCGCCCGGCACGAGCGGTCGGTCTCCAGGGTGGCCAGGGTGTCCCGGAGGGCCTCCTTGAGCTCCACGGTGAAGGAGTTCATCGCCTCGGGGCGGTTCAGGGTCAGGGTGACGACCGCGTCAGTGCGGTCGACGAGGAGCACGTCTGTCATGGCGCGAATCTACCTTTGTCGTGCAGGCAGCGTTCCACGTAACGATCCGCCGCCGGGCGCAGCCGGGCCGCGTGCTTGTCGAAGAACCCGGCGGCCCGGACGCCCGGCCAGCCCGCCGGCAGCAGCGACGCGGGCAGCTGCGGGTCGTGGAAGAGGAATGAGCGCCAGGCGTGCACCAGGCGAAAACGGGCGGCGTACGCCTCCTCGTCGGAGCTGCGCCCGGTGACCGCCTTGACCACCGGCCGCAGCTCGGCCTCGAACTCCTGGTACGACCGGCCGATCCGGTCCAGGTCCCAGGCCTTGCCGACGATCTCGGTGGCCCCGGCCGAGCCGGCCGTGTGGCTGGCGCTGAACCGCTCGTAGCCGGTCCCGGCCTCGTGCAGCGCCGCCTCCAGCTCGTCCGACGCGCGCGGGGCCACCCACACCTGGTCGCTGAGCGGTCCGTAGCCCAGGAAGGCGAGCCGTTCGGCGTCCCGGCGGGCCAGCGGCGCGTTCCGGATCAGGACCAGATCGAACCGTCCGTCCCAGCCGCCGCGACCGGTTCGGTACACCCGGGCGGCCGCCTCGTCCAGCCGGCGCGCCGCCTTCGGGGTGAGCAGATAGCCCGGTCCGGCGGCCAGCCGCAACGGATGCAGCCATCCTTGTCGCACCATTCGCGACACCGCCGTGCGGACCGCCGGGGCCGCGATGTCGAGCGGAGCGAGCAGTCGCACGAGGGCGGCGACCGGGGCCCGCGAGCCTCTGGTGCGCAGGTAGTCGCCGTACAGGTCGAAGAGTGCGGACCGCGCCTGCATGACCGCACATTGTGACAGCCCGAAAGACGATATGCTAGACGCTGTCACATCCGCCCGGGCTGGGTTTGGGTTCGCCGGTGTTCATCAGGGAAAATGTTTGATCGGCACGGTGGGCCGCAACGCGTGAAGACGTGAAACGGCCTGTACGGCCGCCGGTCGGAAACGAGCACCGCGTCACGTGGGGCTGAGCACGTGACGTGGCTGCTGGCATTCCAGGAGCAAGTGGCTGTGGGGCAACCCACCGACCCTGACGTAGGTCTGAGGGGAGACAAGATGGCGGCGATGAAGCCGCGGACGGGCGATGGTCCGCTGGAGGTCACCAAGGAGGGTCGTGGCATCGTCATGCGCGTCCCGCTGGAGGGTGGTGGCCGTCTCGTCGTGGAGATGACCCCGGACGAGGCCAACGCGCTGGGTGACGCGTTGAAGTCGATCGCCGGCTGACGTTTCACGCGAGCCCGCCGGTACGGTACCGCCCGTACCGGCGGGCTTTCCACGTCTTACCGAAAGGTCATCCTCCCGTGTTCGCAATCGGGTTGACTGAAGAGTTCGACGACACCGTGACCTGGGTGATTCCCGCTGGTCAGGTGCCTGACGGCGAGCTCGGCGCGGAGATCTCCGCGCTTCCCGCGCCGGCCGTGGCCGGTGAGATCACCGTGCTGCCCCGGCCGCTGCGGCGACCGGCCCGGGTGCTGCTGGCCGGCATCGGGGACGGCGGCTGGCGCGCCGCCGGCGCCGGGATCGTCCGGGCGCTGGCCGATGACGAGCACGCCCAGGTCGTGCTCCCGTCCGGCCTGCCCGAGGCGGCCGTGCGCGAACTCGCCGAGGGCCTGTGGCTCGGTGGCTACCGCTATCGCGAGGCGCCGAAGCCACCACGGTCCGGCCGGGTGGATCTAGTTGCTTCCGACATCTCCTCATATGTCGGTGTTGTGGATGAGGCGCGTGCCGTGGCCCGGGCCACCTGGCTGGCCCGGGACCTGACCAACACGCCGCCCTCCACGAAGAATCCGGAGTGGTTCGCCGACCAGGTGGTCTCGCTCGCGGCCGACCGGCCCGGCCTGACCGCGACCGTGCTGGCCGGCGCCGACCTGGAGCGCTTCGGCGGCCTGCTGGCCGTCGGCGGCGGCTCGGTCTCGCCGCCCCGGTTCGTCGAGCTGAGCTGGACACCCGCCGGGCCCGTGCCGCACGTGGTGCTGGTCGGCAAGGGCATCACCTTCGACACCGGCGGCATCTCGATCAAGCCGCGCGAGGCGATGCGGCTGATGAAGAAGGACATGGGCGGGGCCGCCGCGGTGCTCGGCGCCACCCTGGCCGCCGCCGAGCTGGACCTGCCGGTCCGGGTGACCGCGCTGCTCCCGCTCGCCGAGAACGCGATCGGCGCCGCGGCGTTCCGTCCCGGCGACGTGATCCGGCACTACGACGGCACCACCAGCGAGACCACCAACTCGGACGCCGAGGGCCGGCTGGTGCTGGCCGACGCGCTCGGCTACGCCACCGAGCGGCTGACGCCCGACATGATCGTCGTGCTGGCCACCCTGACCGGGGCGAACGCGGTCGCGCTGGGCAAGCGTACGGCCGCGCTCTACAGCCCGGACGACGCGCTGGCGGCGGCCCTGGAGACGGCCGGCACGGCGGCCGGCGAGCGGATGTGGCGGCTGCCGCTGCCCGCCGACTACGTGGAATACCTGCGCAGCGACATCGCCGACCGGCACAGCTCGCCGACCCAGGTGCACTCCGTGGTGGCCGCGCTCTACCTGCGCGAGTTCATGGGCGAGGTGACATCCTGGGCGCACCTGGACATGTCCGCGCCGTCCTGGGCCGAGGACCACGACCTGGAGCTGACCAAGGGCGCCACCGGCTGGGGCGCCCGGACGCTGATCCGTTACCTCTCAGCGCTTCACGGCGGTCAGTAATCCGGCGCCGGACGAGATGACGGCCGGGATCCAGTCCTCCGACTCGCGGATCGCCTTCACCGTCTCGCGCACCGTCAGGGTGTCCACGTCGCGGGCGGCCGGGTCGTTGATCCGGCCGCCGGCGTGCACCCCGTTGACGATCAGCACGCCGCCCGGGCGCAGCAGCCGCAGCGCCGCGTCGGTGCAGGCGGCGAACTCGGTGGTGTCCGCGTCCACGAAGATCAAGTCATACGCCCCGTCGGCGAGCCGGGGCAGCACGTCCAGCGCCCGGCCGCTGATGATCCGGGTCCGGGACGGGGCGAAGCCGGCCTCGACGAACACCCGGCGGGCGATCCGCTGATGCTCGTGCTCGACGTCGATGGTGGTCAGCACCCCGTCCGGGCGCATGCCGCGGAGCAGCCAGATCCCGCTCACCCCGGTGCCGGTGCCGATCTCGACCACCGCCTTGGCGTTGCCCGCGGCGGCCAGCAGGCGCAGCACCGAGCCGGCGCCCGGCGAGACGCAGGGCAGCCCGAGCTCGTGCGCCAGCGAGCGGGCGGTCTGCAGCACCGGGTCCTCGGCCGCGTAGGTCTCCGCGAACGGCATGGCGTGGCCCGGTGTCTGACCGAAGGAGCGGGCGGGACCGATGATGACGAACCTCCGTGCGGCAGGGGCGACGTGGCGGTACAACCGCGCACATCGGAATAGAGAGTAGAGCGATGACAACCGGTGATGCACGGTGCTGTCGATGGATAAACAGCCCAGTCGGGACTCGGCGGCCACGGCTGGACGGCACGACCCCGCCGATCCGTGTCATCCTGGATGCGGTGCCGGGCGAGCGACGAGTGGAGGCCCCGACGTGACCGACGGCTGGAATTGGCGCCGGCCACCCACGGCGTCTCCTGCGCCCGGCGGGCACCAGCAGCCGCCGCCCGGATCGCCCTGGTGGTCCGACGCGCTCAACGACCCGTGGCGGGACCCGCAGGCCCCGTCCGCGGTGGTGCTGCCCCCGCCCGCCCCGTCCGGCGGCCCGGCCCTCGACCCGGTGCCGGACCCGGACGCACCCCGCCGGTCGTATGCGCCGGTTCTCCTGATCTGCCTGCTCACGGCCCTGCTCGCGGGCGGTATCGGCGGCACCCTGGGGTTCGTCTTCGCGGTCCGCGGCGGCTATGTGACCGGCGCCGGCACCCAGCTCGGCGGCGCCGGCCAGCAGGCCCCGCAGTCGGTCAACCGGGACCCGGAGTCGCTCGCCGGGGTGGCCAAGACGGTCCAGCCCAGCGTCGTCACCGTGCACGTGACCGGGGCCATCGGCTCCGGCTTCATCGTCTCCGCGGACGGCTACGCGATCACCAACGACCACGTGGTGGACGGTGCCGCCGACGCCATGTCGGTCTCGTTCAGCGACGGCTCCACCGCCCCGGCGAAACTGGTCGGGCGCGACCCGGAGTCGGACATCGCCGTGATCAAAATCGCACAGTCCGGGCTGCCGGCGATCGAGTTCGGCGACTCGGACGCGATCGCGGTCGGCGACCCGGTGCTCGCCTTCGGCTCGCCGCTGGCCCTGGAGAACACCGTGACGTACGGCATCGTCAGCGCCCTGGACCGCACCATCGAGGCCGGCGAGTCGGGCGGCCCGACCCGTTACTACGCGGCGATCCAGACCGACGCCGCGGTGAACCAGGGCAACTCGGGCGGCCCGCTGGTCAACGCGGCCGGCCAGGTCGTCGGGGTGAACTCGGTGATCCGCTCGGTGGGCGGCACCGACACCGAGGCCGGCAACATCGGCCTGGCCTTCGCCATCCCGATCAACCAGGCCAAACGGATCGCCCAGGACATCATCGACACCGGCAAGGCGCGGCGCACGGTGATCGGCGCGACGGCGGGCGGCGGCAGCGGCTCCGGCGGCGCCAAGCTGCGCGCGGTGGAGCCGGCCGGCCCGGCCGCGGCCGCCGGTCTGAAAGCCGGTGACGTGCTCACCAAGCTGGACGGGCGCCCGCTGCAGGACGGCACCGATCTGGTCGCTCTGGTGCGCAAGCACGCTCCCGGAGCGGTGGTCGCGGTGGAGTACCGGCGGGGCACCAAGACCGCCTCCGCCTCGGTCACCCTGGCGGCCGACACCAACTAACCGGCAGGCGGGGTGTCCGGTCACCGGTCTCGTGCGTACGCTTGCTCCCGGACGCCTTGGGAGGGCCGCTCGTGTTCGAGAATCTGAACTGGTGGGAGATCGGCGCGCTGCTCCTGCTCGCACTGCTGATCTTCGGGGAACGCCTGCCCAAGGTCCTCGGTGACGGGCTCCGGATGCTGCGCGGGCTCCGCGCGATGGCGCAGAACGCGACCTCGGACCTGAGCCGCGAGCTGGGCACCGACATCCAGCTGGAGGACCTGCACCCGAAGGCGTTCATTCGCAAGCACCTGCTCAGCGAGGAGGACGAGCAGGCGCTGCGCAAGCCGCTGCAGAGCCTCTTCGACGACGTGAAGCAGGATCTGAACGGGGTCAAGACCGACCTCGACGGCGTCAAGTCGAACCTCAACGAGACCGCGTCCGACCTGAAGAGCGTCGGTAAAAGCAGCGCGCCGGCCGAGGTGCCTCAGGCTCCCCGACCGGCGCAGCGTTTCGACCTGGACGCTACGTAGGCTGGCTTCGCTCTACTAGCTGGCTTCGCTTCGCTCCGCGGCGATTCGCCTGGTAACCGATGACTTGGCACTTGGTTTTCCGCCACCCGCAAACCCCGCGGGCGTCGAAAAACCAGGTGCCAAGTCATCGGCGGCGAATCGCGGTGCTAGCCCCTTTTCGCGTTGACCATGAGGCCCAAGGGCTTGCCGACCAGGGACTCGCGGCGGACGGCCAGCTTGTCGGCGACCCCGTCGAGCGCCTTCGCGGCCGGCGCCTCCGGGTCGGCCAGCACGATCGGGTTGCCGGCGTCGCCGGCCTCGCGCACCCGGGTGTCCAGCGGGATCTGACCCAGCAGCGGCACCCGCGCGCCGACCGTCTTGGTCAGCGACTCGGCCACGGTCTCGCCGCCACCGGCGCCGAAGACCTCCATCCGGGAGCCGTCCGGCAGCTCCAGCCACGACATGTTCTCCACCACGCCGACCAGGCGCTGGTGAGTCTGCAGCGCGATCGCGCCGGCCCGCTCGGCCACCTCGGCGGCGGCCATCTGCGGGGTGGTGACGACCAGGATCTCCGCGTTCGGCAGAAGCTGGGCCAGCGAGATGGCCACGTCGCCGGTGCCCGGCGGCAGGTCGAGCAGCAGCACGTCCAGGTCGCCCCAGTAGACGTCGGCGAGGAACTGCTGCAGCGCCCGGTGCAGCATCGGGCCGCGCCAGACCACCGCGGCGTTGCCCGCGGTGAACATGCCGATCGAGATCACCTTCACACCGTGCGACTGCGGCGGCATGATCATGTCCTCGACCCGGGTCGGCTTGCTCTCCACGCCGAGCATCCGGGGCACCGAGTGGCCGTAGATGTCGGCGTCGATCACGCCGACCGACAGGCCACGCCTGGCCAGCGCGGCGGCCAGGTTGACCGTGACGCTGGACTTGCCGACCCCACCCTTGCCGCTGGCCACCGCGTAGACCCGGGTGCGGGAGCCGGGCTGGGCGAACGGGATTACCGGCTCCGCCGCGCCACCGCCCCGCAGGGTGGTCTGCAGCGCCTTGCGCTGGTCCTCGTTCATCACCCCGAAGTTGATCTCGACACCGGTGATCCCGGGGACCTGGGTCACGGCGGCGGTGATGTCGGCGTTCAGCTTGTCCCGCAAGGGGCAGCCGGCGACGGTGAGCAGCAGATCGACCTTGACCAGGCCGTCGCTGACGGTGAAGCCCTGGACCATGCCGAGGTCGGTGATCGGGCGGCGGATCTCGGGGTCGTCGACGGTCGCCAAGGCAGCCTGGATCGCGTCCTCGAGAGTTGAGGCTGGAGCGGACATGGTGCCCATGCTACGTCGGGGCTATGCCGAGGTCAGGGGTGGTCTTCTTCCCACTCGGTGCGCGCCCGCTTCTCCCGCCGCAGCGCCGCGTCGTCCAGCTCGCCGGCCAGCCGGGCCAGCTCGGAACGCAGGAAGTCCCTGGTGGCGACCTCGCCCATGGCGATCCGCAGGGACGCGATCTCGCGGGCCAGGTACTCCGTGTCGGCCTTCTGCATCTGCGCCCGGCGTCGATCCTCCTCCATGGCCAGCCGGTCCCGGTCGGCCTGCCGGTTCTGTGCCAGCAGGATCAGCGGGGCGGCGTACGACGCCTGCAGCGACAGCACCAGGGTGAGGAACTGTGACGGGTACGGGTCGAACTTCAGGTCGTCGGGGGCCGTCGCGTTCCACACGAACCAGGCGAGGATCACCACGGTCATGTAGACGATGAACTTCGCCGTCCCCATGTACCGGGCGATGCTCTCCGACCACCGGCCGAACGCCTCCGGATCGAATTTCGGCAGCTGCACCCGGCCGGGCTCGCGCGGCTGATCCAGGCGATCGCGGCGCGGCTCGCTCACGACGGCTCCTCGTCCTCGTGGGCGTCCCGGTCACGCCAGTCCCGCGGCAGCGAATGGTCCAGCACGTCGTCCACCGTCACCGCGCCCAGCAGCCGGTGCGTGCCGTCCACCACCGGCATCGCGACCAGGTCGTACGTCGCCATCCGCCGGGTGATCTCGGCCAGCCCGATGTCCGGCCGCAGCGGCTCGATGCCGCTGTCCACCAGCCCGCCCACGATCGAGGCCGGCGGCTCGCGCAGCAGCCGCTGGAAGTGCACCATGCCCAAATACTTCCCGGTCGGGGTCGCGGACGGCGCCCGGGCCACGAAAACCTGCGCGGCCACCACCGGGGACAGCTCCGGCTCGCGGATCCGGGCCAGCGCCTCGGCCACCGTCGCGTCCGGCGTCATGATCACCGGCTCCGAGGTCATCACGCTGCCGGCCGTGCCCGGGCGGTAGCTCATCAGCTGCCGGACCGGCGCCGCCTCGTCCGGCTCCATCAGGTCCAGCAGCACCGCCTGCTCGGTTTTCGGCAGCTCGGCGAGCAGGTCGGCGGCGTCGTCCGGGTCCATCCGCTCCAGCACGTCGGCGGCCCGCTCCCGGTCCAGCCCGACCAGGATCTCCACCTGGTCGTGCTCGGGCAGCTCCTCCAGCACGTCGGCGAGCCGGCGGTCGTCCAGCGCGGCGGCCACCTCGTTGCGCCGGGCGTCCGGCAGGTCCTGCAGCGCGTTCGCCATGTCGGCCGGGCGCATCTGGTCGAGCAGCGCGATCAGGTTCGAGGTGCCCTGGGTGTCGGTCGGGCCGACCAGGCCGCGGACCCGGTCGTACTCCACCTGGTAGACGTGGCCGCGGCGGGCCAGCCGCCCGGTGTGCTCGCGGACCGCGACCCGGGTGACCAGCCACTCGGTGTTGCGGTTCAGCTCCATCCCGATGTCCACCACCACGCCCTGGTGGGCGGCGCCACCGGCGTGCTCGGGCGCCACGGTGACCCGGCGGTCCAGCAGATCCTCGACGGCGAGCAGCTCGTTCGGCCGCTTCTCGAACCGGCGCAGGTTCAGCGAGCCGGTGCCGAGCGCGACCGACTCGGCGTCCATGCCGGTGATCCGGCCGATCGGCAGGAAGATCCGGCGGCGCAGCGCCATCTCGGCCACCAGGCCGACGATCTGCGGCGGCCGGTTCGTGGTGCGCAGCCGCACCACCGCGTCCCGCACCCGCCCCACCCGGTCGCCGTTGGGGTCGAACACCGGCAGGCCGGCCAGCCGGGCCAGATAAATCCTCGTCCCCATGGTCACCGCCCAAGGTTAGGCGAGGGACAAACCGTCGTCCCCATGGTCATCGCCTCAGATTAGGTTAGGGTCCGGACATGTCCACCGTGGCCTACGAGATCGTCGACGTGTTCACGGAGCGTCCGTTCGCCGGCAACCCGCTCGCGGTGGTGTTCGGCGCCGAGCAGCTGGCCGCCGACCAGATGCAGACCCTGGCCCGCGAGTTCAACCTGGCCGAGACCACCTTCGTGCTGCCGCCGACCACGCCCGAGGCGACCTACCGGGTGCGGATCTTCACGGCCTCCACCGAGCTGCCGTTCGCCGGCCATCCCAGCGTCGGCACCGCCGTCACCCTGATGCGGCAGGGCCGGTTCGGCCCGGGCCGGGTGGTGCAGGAGTGCGGCGCGGGGCTGCTGCCGCTGGAGGTGACCGCCGCCGGCGCGGCCACGCTGACCGGCGCCACGCCCCGGCTCGGCGATCCGGTCGACCCGGCCGCGCTGCTGGAGGTGACCGGCCTGACGGCCGACGACTACGCCGGGGATGCGGCCGCCGCACCGCGCACGGCCGGCTGTGGCCTGGATTGGACCTTCTTCCCGGTACGCCGATCCGCCCTGCCCGCCGTCCGCCTCGACGTCCACGCCGCCGAACGCCACGGCATCACCGAACTGAGCGTCTTCTCCTGGTCCGGCGGCGAGGCACACGCCCGCGTCTTCGTGCCCGGCGACGCGGTCTGGGAGGACCCGGCCACCGGCTCGGCGGCCCTGGGCCTCGGCGTCTGGCTGGTCGACGCCGGTTGGCTCCCCGCCGACGGCGTCGCCGCCTACCGCGTCCACCAGGGCCTGGAGATGAAACGCCCGTCCCTGCTCACCTGCACGGTGACCGCCGAGGCCGGAGCCGCCACGTCCGCCACCGTGAGCGGCCACGTCCACCCGGTCGCCACCGGCCGGATTGCCGTCCCGCCCTTCATCGGCTGAGGCGGTCACCGATCGCCGGGTCTCGGCCCGTCATCGGCTGAGGCGGTCACTGATCGGCGGCCCTGTGCCGTTCATCGGCTGAGGCGGTCACTGATCGCCCTTCGTTGGCTGAGGCGGTCACTGATCGCTGGCCCCTCGGCCCGTCATCGGTTGAGGCGGTTACTGATCGCTGGCCCTCCGCCCCTCGTTGGCCGAGGCGGTCACTGATGGCCGGCCCCTCGGCCTGTAATCGGTTGAGGCGGTTACTGATCGCTGGCCCTCCGCCCCTCATTGGCCGAGGCGGTCACCGATGGCCGGCCCGCCGCTCTTCGTTGGCCGAGGCGGTCACTGATGGCCAGCCCGCCGCTCTTCGTTGGCCGAGGCGGTCACCGATGGCCAGCCCTCTGCCCGTCATTGGCTGAGGTCGCCACCGATCACGAGCCCCCGCCCTTCCCTGGGGGAGCCCCCGCTGGTCAGTGTGGCGGAGTGAGGGGCGGATCTGCCCGGTGGGCTGTGGACAGGGCCGGAATGTGGAAAACCGGCGAGTTCAGCGGCGGACCACTTTGTGCAGGCGGAACGGCTTGCGGGTGGGCACCCGGGCCGGCGTCTCGCGCGGAGGTGCCGCGCCGGACTCGACCCCCAGATCCGGGGCGGCGACCAGCGTCTCGTCGGCCGGGGTGAGCCGGACCACCGCGCACTCCGCCGCCCAGCGGGCCGCCACCTCCTCGGCGCTGCCGGAGGCGTTCAGCCGTTTGCCGGCCAGTTGCGGGGCGATCTCCGCCCACTCCTCGCCGGCCGGGTCGAGCCGGGTGACCGTGGCCTCGGTCTGCACGATCAGGCCGCCGTGGTCGCCGCGCAGCCGGACGGTTGCCCGGGTCGCCTCGGCCAGCCCGGGGGCGAACTGCTCGCCGGGCCCGGTGACGACGGCCAGCGACGTCTCCACGGGCATGCACCAGAGCGCGTACGCCGGACCGCCGTCCACCGAGATCCAGGCGATGGACGCTTTCTTGATCGCCTCTTCCAGCACACCTGCCACGCCGTCATCCTTCCACGCCGCCGGCCGGACCACCCACGCTCACGCCCCGCAACTCAGCCGAGCCCCGCGGCCCAGCCCAGGTCCCGCAGCCGGCTGGCCGCTATGGGTGTCTCAACCCTGTCGAGACACCCGTGAGAGCCAGCAGGGTCGCGCAATCCTGTCGAGACACCTGTGAGAGCCAGCAGGATTGCGCAACCCTGTCGAGACACCCTTGAGAGCCAGCAGGGTCGCGCCCGGTGAGAAGCGTCTGCGCGACCTTGAGGCACCCGTGGCACCCAGCCGAAGCGCGCATGCCGGCTAGGCCTGAGGGGTGTCTGAGTGGCCTCGAGACACCTCTGACGGCCAGCACGCGCATGCCGGCTGGGCGTGAGGGGTGTCTGAGTCGCCTCGAGGCACCCCTGACAGCCAGCCGCCGACCGCCGGTCAGACCAGCGCCGGAGTGTGGTCGAGCAGCGTCAGCACCTCCGTCAGCGACCGGACCGTACGCCCCGCGAAGTTGGTGTCGGCGTCGAAGACCAGATGGTTCGCCAGGTCCCGGGCGGCCAGCCGGACCGGGGTCATGCCGACCGCGGCCGCGCCGGTCAGCTCGTGGCTGCCGCCGTCGCCCACGTACAGGCAGTCCTGCGGGGCGACCCCCAGCCGCTCGCACGCGGCCAGGTAGATCCGGGGGTCCGGCTTGCAGACGCCGAGCTCGACGGAGAAGATCTGGGCGTCCAGCAACGGCGCCACCGGGAGCCCGGGCAGGAAGGCGGGAAGCTCGTGGGTGCAGTCGCTGATCAGCGCCGTGCGCACGCCGCGGCGCCGGATCGCGGTGAGCGCGCTGACCGCGTCCGGCCGCAGCTGGGTGTCGGCGCGCAGCGCGTCGACCCGGGCCGGCATCGCGGCGCGGATCGCGGCCGGCGCCGGCCGGGCGCCGGCCTGTTCGATCACCCAGCGCAGGGTGGCCTCGGCCGAGCCGTAGCGGCCGCAGGCCCGGGCCCGGAACGTCCGGTCCAGCACGCCGCGCACCGCTTCCGGGTCGGCGCCGAGCGACCGGGCGATGTCGGCGTGCTGCGGACCACGCTGAACCGAGCGGGTCAGGGTGCCGAAGAAGTCGAACACCACCGCACGGTATGCGGGCATGAAGATCCGCCTCCTGGGGCATCGAGGGATGGAAATAAGCCGTGGGGCCGTCGGTGACTGTAGCGACTCCGTCACTGTCCGCCAACCGACAGTGGCAAACCTCGCCGCTGGACTCTGCGAATAGCGACGGCCGGTGATGAATATGCGCTCATCAGGGCAACCGATCCGGCTGCTCACCGCGTTGGCGCTGGCCGTGGCGGTGTGCGCGGTCTCCTCGTCGGCGCCGTTGATCGCATTCGCGGCGGCGCCCGCGCTGGCGGTCGCGTTCTGGCGCAACGGCCTGGCGTCGGTGGCGCTCACCCCGGTCGCGCTCGGGCCGCGGCGGGCCGAGGTGCGCGACGCGATCCGCGGCTCCCGGCGCCGGGCCGGGGTCTTCTGTCTGCTCGCCGGGGTGGCGCTGGCCGCGCACTTCGGCACCTGGATGCCGAGCGTGCAGCTGGGCACGGTGGCCACCTCGACCGCGCTGGTCGCCACCCAGCCGGTCTGGCAGGGGCTGATCGCCGCCTGGCAGGGGCGGCGCCCGTCGCCGGCCGGCTGGCTCGGCATCGCGCTGGCGGTGGCCGGCGCGGCCTGGGCGACCGGCGCCGACGCCGGGGTGTCCGGGCAGGCGGTGCTCGCCGACGTGCTGGCGCTGCTCGGGGCGGTCTTCGCGGCGGTCTACACGGCGCTCGGCGAGCAGGCCCGGACGGCGCTGAGCACCACCACGTACACCTGGATCTGTTACGGCGTCTGCGCCGTCCTGCTGGTGATCGTCTGCCTGGCCGCGGGCATCCCGCTGACCGGCTACAACGGCCGCACCTGGGCGGCGATCCTCGGGCTGGTGGCCGGCGCGCAGCTGCTCGGGCACTCGATGTTCAACTACGCCCTGCAGCACACCTCGGCCACCACGGTCAGCGTGCTGATCCTCCTGGAGGTCCCGGGCGCCGCCCTGCTCGCCTGGCTCTGGCTCGGCCAGTCCCCCCGCCCGGGCGCCCTCCCCGGCCTGGGCCTCCTGCTGTGCGGCGTAGCCGTGGTCATCCTCGGCGCCACCCGCCGGACCCGTGGCGCCACTCCCGCCCTGGCCGACGAGTCCCTGCCCACCTGACAAGACCGGACAGACCAGTTTTCGGTACGCCCGGCAGCGCCCCGCCACGCTTCCGCGGACCGGTGCTCCCGCCGTACCCCAAACGGTGGTGATCTCGCCGAAGCGGTGCGGAAGCGGCGGGGATGCCGGAACGCTCGGCGTGCCTGGCCGGTTTCGCGGGGTTTATCGGATTCGGCCGTCCCGGTGAGGGCGGTGGGGTCGTTGCATCTACGGCGCCCTGCGGTGGCGCGCCGGGCGGGAGCGCGGTATTCAGGGGGGATGCGATGTCACGGCTCGGCCGGCTGCTCCTCGCCGGGGTGCTCATGATCGGTGGATGTGGCGAGTTCGAGGGCGCTGACCAGGCGGCGGGGCCCGGGCCGGCGGGCGAGTGGCGGACCCCGGGGTGCGAGTTCAGCCGGCCGCCGGAGCACGCCGTGATGGGTGGCGTCCGGATGCCGGTGACGCCGGCGGCGCTGCAGGCCGCGATGGAGCGGATCGAGCAGGGCGGCCGGACCCGGTTCCCGGACAGCTATGCCGGGATCGAGGTGGACCAGGCGCGGGTACGCGCGATCGTCTACCGGGTGCCGGCCGGCGGCGAGTTCGACGAGTTCATCCGCGGGGCGGCCGGGCACAGCTGTGTCGTGGTGCGGGACGCCGCGCACCCGATCGCCGAGCTCGGCGCCTGGCACGACCGGGTGGTGGCGGATCTGGCGTTCTGGGCGGCGCGCGGGGTGCGGATCGTCACCGTGGGGAGTCGCCACGACGGCGCCGGCGTCGAGATCGGCACCCGGGACGTCGACCGGGCGCGCCGCGACCTGCCCGCGCACTACGGCGCCGAGGCCCCGCTGGTCTTCGTCGAGGAGGCCCCGGTCATCCCGTTGACCAGCGGTTCTTCGATCTCTCCGGAAGACCGCGACTGACTTCCCGGCGTGTCGGAATATCGTCACCAGGGGTCCCCGGTCGCAGGTCGGGCCGGATGCCCGGCCGGAACGCTGCGTACGCCACGGGGGCGCGGATGTTTGCCCCGGCTCCCGGGAGCGGGCAGGATCGCCGCATGGTCTTCGACGCCCGCACCTCCGGCGGCAGCCCCTCGCGGCGTGACGCCACCCGACCGGCCGACAGCCGCCCACCCCGGTCGGGCGTGCCCGGCAGTGACCCGGACCGCCCGGCCGAGATCACTCCCGAGGTGGTCGAGGCCGAGTTCGAGGAGGCGAGTGCGGAGGCTGCGGTGACGTTGCGGTTGGACGGGAAGGTCGCGCTGGTCACCGGCGCGGGCAGCCCCGACGGGATCGGCTACGCGACGGCGCGCCGGCTGCGGGACCTCGGCGCCCGGGTGGCGATCGTGTCCACCACCCGGCGCATCCACGAGCGGGCCTCCGAGCTGGGGATCACCGGCTTCGTCGCGGACCTGACCGACGAGTCCGAGGTGGGCGCGCTCGCCGACGCCATCACCGACCAGCTCGGCGACGTCGAGGTGCTGGTCAACAACGCCGGTCTGGCGAGCCGGGCCAGCCCGGAGGTGCTCCGCCCGGTCGCCCAGCTGACCCTCGACGAGTGGAAGGCGGAGATCGACCGGAACCTGAGCACCGCGTTCCTGTGCAGCCGGGCGTTCGTCGGCGGCATGTCGGAGCGCGGCTGGGGCCGGATCGTCAACCTGGCCGCCACCGCCGGCCCGGTCAACGCGCTGCCGACCGAGGCGGCCTACGCCGCGGCCAAGGCCGGCGTGGTGGGCCTGACCCGCGCGCTCGCCATGGAGCTGGTCGCCGACGGGGTGAACGTGAACTGCGTGGCCCCCGGCACGATCTACACCGCCGCCTCCACGGTCACCGAGATCAAACAGGGTTTGGGTACGCCGATCGGCCGCCCCGGCACCCCGGACGAGGTCGCCGCGGCGGTGGCCTTCCTGTGCTCACCGGCGGCGTCCTACATCACCGGCCAGATGCTGGTGGTCGACGGCGGCAACAGTGTCCGCGAGGCCCAGTTCCGCTGAGCGCGTTTCGTGGTCGAGGCCGGTCCCCGTGGGGGCCGGCCTCGGCGCATTCCGGGCCTCTCCGCGGCGGCCTGTTCCACCACGCTCCACGGCTCCCGGGCGCACTCGGGCGTCTCTGCGGAGGCTGTTCCACCACGCTCCCGGCTCCCCGGGCGGGCTCCCGGGTGTCTTCGCGGAGGCCTGTTCCCCAACGCTCCACGGCTCGCCGGGCGGGCTTCGGGTGTCTTTGCGGCGGCCTGTTGCGCCCCGCTCCGCGGCTGCCCGGGCGGGCTTCGGGTGTCTTTGCGGCGGCCTGTTGCGCCCCGCTCCGGCTCCCAGGGCAGGCTTCGGTGTCTTTGCGGCGGCCTGTTGCGCCACGCTCCGGCTCCGGGCGGGCTTGGGGTGTCTTTGCGGCGGCCTGTTCCACCGCAACCCGCGGCTCTCCCGGACGACCTCAAACGACCTCAGGCGGGTCCCGCTCAGACGACCTCAGGCGGGTCCCGTCGGAAGGGCTTGGTCAGGTGAGCTTGGTCAGCTGGCCGACGGCGCGCTCGACGGCCAGGCAGCGGTCCTCGACGTAGTCGATGCCGGCCTCCTCGGCGATCTTGCGGGCCTCGGCCGAGACGATCCCGCTCTGCAGCCACACCGCCGGGGCGCCGATCGCGACGGCCTGCCGGACCACCTCGACCGCGTCGCGCGCCGGCCGGAAGATGTCGACGAGGTCGACCGGCTCGTCGAGGTCGGCCAGCGTCGGCACGGTCCGCACCCCGAAGACCTCGTCGACGAACGGATTGACCGGAATGATCCGCCACCCGTGCCGCAGCATCTGAAGCGGAACGGTGTGCGACGGCTTGAACGGGTCCCGTGACGCGCCGACCACCGCGATGACGTTCGCCTCCGCCAGAATCTGCTGAGCGCTTCGCATACCTCGACTTTATCCACTTCCCCACCCATCACCCACGTCGATCGACCCGTTCCCGGACCGCGGGTGGTGCCGGACCGTGGGTGAAGCAGACCGAGCCGTGGGTGGTGCCGGCCCGCGGGTGAAGCGGGCCGCGTGGCGTCGGGCAGCAGGTGAAACGCGCGCGTGAGGCCGGGCCGCCGGTGGTGCCGGGCCGCCGGTGGTGCCGGACGGTGTGGCGCCGGACCGTGGGTGAAGCAGACCGAGCCGTGGGTGGTGCCGGCCCGCGGGTGAAGCGGGCCGCGTGGCGTCGGGCAGCAGGTGAAACGCGCGCGTGAGGCCGGGCCGCGGGCGGTGCCGGGCCGCCGGTGGTGCCGGACGGTGTGGCGCCGGACCGTGGGTGAAGCAGACCGAGCCGTGGGTGGTGCCGGCCCGCGGGTGAAGCGGGCCGCGTGGCGCCGGGCAGCAGGTGAAACGCGCGCGTGAGGCCGGGCCGCGGGCGGTGCCGGGCCGCCGGTGGTGCCGGACCGTGTGGCGCCGGACCGTGGGTGAAGCAGACCGAGCCGTGGGTGGTGCCGGCCCGCGGGTGAAGCGGGCCGCGTGGCGCCGGGCAGCAGGTGAAACGCGCGCGTGAGGCCGGGCCGCCGGTGATGCCGGGCCGCCGGTGGTGCCGCCGTGTGTGGTGCCGGCCCGCGTGGCACTCAAACCCGTGCGTGAGGCCAGGCCGTGGGTGGTGCCGGCCCGCGTGAGGCCATGCCGCGGTGCCGGGGCCATGCCGCGCAGCCGGGACAGGGGCGGCGGCTCGGGCGGGGCGCGGCCAGCGATGTGTGGCCAGGCAGGGTCAGAGGAGGGTGAGCTGGGTGGGCTGTGGGGTGGGCGGCTCCTCGGCGGACAGGGAGCGGAACTGGGCGTTGGTGGGGCGGTGCAGGCCGTGGCGGCGGGCCGCGATGCGGACGCGGGCGGTCAGCTCGTCCTGGTAGGCGCGGGGGGAGTAGGCGCCGTTGGCGAACAGGGCTCGGTGGCGGGGGACCAGCTGCGGGTACTCCCGGGCCAGCCACGACGCATACCACTCGCGGGCGCCGGGGCGCAGGTGCAGCGGGATCGGGGTGACGCTGGTGGCGCCGGCCGCGGCGATCGCGCTGACCGTCTCGTCAATGGAGTCCTCAGTGTCGGTGAGGCCGGGGAGGATCGGGGCCAGCAGGACGCCGACCGGGAAGCCGGCGTCGGTGAGCCGGCGGACCGCGTCGAGGCGGCGGCGTGGGCTGGGGGTGCCGGGCTCGGCGGAGCGCCAGACCCGCTCGTCGA
Organism: Actinoplanes octamycinicus; assembly: GCF_014205225.1. Lineage (NCBI taxonomy): Bacteria > Bacillati > Actinomycetota > Actinomycetes > Micromonosporales > Micromonosporaceae > Actinoplanes > Actinoplanes octamycinicus. The sequence goes on along the minus strand of NZ_JACHNB010000001.1, from coordinate 1,157,756 downwards.
CGAAACCGATCGAGAAGGCCAGGCTGACCCGGGTCACCTCGGCGGCCTGACGCAGCAGCTCCAGGTCGCGCAGGATCAGCGTGCCCTTGGTGAGGATGGAGAACGGGTTGGCGTGGTCGCGCAACGCGGTGAGGATCTCCGGCATCAACCGGTAACGGCCCTCGGCGCGCTGGTAGACGTCGACGTTGGTGCCCATCGCGATCGGGGCGCCGGACCAGCGGCGGTCGGCCAGCTCCCGGCGGATCAGCTCGCCGGCGTTCACCTTCACCACGACCCGGGTGTCGAAGTCGTGGCCGGGGTCGAGGTCCAGGTATTTGTGGGTGCCGCGGGCGAAGCAGTTGTGGCTGACCACGCCGTCGGCGATGAAGTCGCCGGTGCCGGTGGAGATGTCGAAGAGCGGCAGGGTGAGTCCGAGGTCCTCGATGTCGGCGACGGCGAGCCGGCGGTCGGCCCGCACCCCGACGCCGGAGGCGTCCAGCGGGGCGTCCAGCACGCCGGTGAGGTGCCGGAAACGCAGCGCGGCCCACAGGTCGCGGCCGGTCTCCACCCGGCCGGGACGGCCGGCGTGGCAGCGCACCGGGGTGCGGCTGGTCAGCCCCAGGTGGGTGAGTGCCTCGGTGATCCAGCGCAGGTAGATCCGGTCGGTGCTCTCGAAGGTGAGGGCGAGCCGCTCGGCCCGGCCGACCGCGCCGAACGCACCGGCCAGGAAGCCGCGGAACCACTCGCCGGACGGCAGCTCGGGCCAGCGCAGCGCGTCGGGCAGCGAGACGTCCTCCAGGTAGCGGTCGGCGCGGACCCAGGCGTCACCCTGCCGGGTGGCCCGGCCGGCGGCGTCGCCGCGCAGCAGGCCGCAGAGGAAACCGGCCTGGTAGTCGGGGGACTCCTTGGGCGGCTCGGCGAAGTGGCCGACACCGAACATCAGGTCGCCGACGGCCAGTGCCGGCTGGTGCGGCTCGGCCGGGCTCACGTGCCGCCAGCCGCGGTCGGTGAGGAACCGGTGGTCGCCGCTGGAGACCAGGCGGGTGCCGTCGGACAGGGTGACCCGGAAGGCCGGCTTGCTGGTCGCCCAGTGGTCGAGCACGGTGGTCGGCACATAGCGCCGGTGCGGGCCGGCGCCCATCGTGCCCATCACCGAGTCGCCCGGGCGCAGCTGCGCGAGCGGCCGGGTGGTGCCGTCGGCGAGCAGGATCGGGGTGTCGCCGGACAGGCAGTAGGTGCAGGCGTGGGAGCAGCCGCGATAGGGGTTGACGGTCCACTCGAACGGCACCCGGGAGGCGCCGGGCACCCGGTTGATCAGCGACTTGGCGCGGATCTCGTAGAACGTCATGCCGGCGAACCCGGGGGTGTCGAAGGTGCGGACGGTCGCGCCGGGCAGCGCCAGCGGCAGGGGTGGAGCCGCCGGCACTGCCCTGTCCAGGAGCGAGCCGTCGTCGGGGCCGACCGACGAATCGGGGCCGGCCGACAGGTTGGACCATCGCATGGCGGCTATTCGAACACACGTACGAGACCCGTGTCCACCACTTCCGGAGACTGTGGACACGGCCGGCGTACCGAAGGCGGAAAACAAAAGGCCCGCGGACCGTGACCGGTCCGCGGGCCTGAAGTTTGTGCTGGTCAGCTCGCTGCGCGAGCGGGCTCCTCGGCGCTGCGCGCCTTGGGGTCGTGCGCCTTCTTGTGCGCGGCGATCTGCTCGCGCACCTCGTCCATGTCGAGCTGCTCGACCTTCTCGATCAGGCTCTCCAGGGCCGACTCGGGGAGCGCTCCGGGCTGGGCGAACACCACGATGCCGTCGCGCACCGCCATGATCGTCGGGATCGACCGGATGTCGAACTTGGCGGCGAGGGCCGCCTCGGCCTCGGTGTCCACCTTGCCGAAGGTGATCTCCGGGTGCTTCTCCGAGGAACGCTCGTAGGTCGGTGCGAAGCGCACGCAGGGCCCGCACCAGCTGGCCCAGAAGTCGACCAGCACGATGCCGTCCTTGCTGGTGACCTCGTCGAAGTTCGCTGTGGTCAGCGTAACCGTCGCCATGATGCCTCCGTCTGCGGGAATCGCTTTCGTCGGTTGAAACTCCTGGTACCTCTTCACCATTCCCGTTCCGCGGCCCGCGACACGTGGCGTGCGGCACCTTCGGCGGCGGGGCCGGCGCGGCGACCTCGGAGTCCTTATCGTAACTGATAGTAGGCGACCGGTGTCAGTTTGCCGACAGCGCCCCGCAGGTGATTCGCGCCATGATCACGTGATCTGGGCTATTTGCCCAGCCTCTGCACCGTCCGTGGGAGCGCGACCAGCGGCCGAAAGAATCTGTAAATAAACCTAAATGTGACCTGGGTCACATCCGAAAGTCCTTCACATGGATACGGACGGTAAGGCAAACTCTTTCCCAACAGAGCGTGGGCGGCGGGTGCCGGGGAGGGCCCCGCCGCTCATTGCGTCTCCTGTCGGGAACGTCTCCGGTCAGGAGCACCGCATCGCCGGCGTGAAGCGTCCGTCGGCATCACCGATGCGACAGCCTAACCCGCGAACGGCCCCGGTCAAGGCCGAATCCCTCCAGGTGCGCTCGCGTCGCCGACCCGTACACCCGGCGGTGTGTCATCCGCCCCTGGTTTCCGTGTTCTGCCGATCCGCTTGACGGGGGCTGCCCGGACCAGCACGGTATGGGGTGTGGGTGTCACGGTGAGTTGCCCCAGATGCGCTGCTCAGGTTCGGAAGCCGGACCTGATGCACAGCAACTGGCGCTGCGACAACTGTGGCGACGTCCCCCCGTTCCATGTCGCCGAGCACATCAGCGCGGAGATCGTCGGGACGGTGCTGCGGGAGTCGTCGGCCGCCCCGGAGCGGATCCCGCTCTGGGGGCCCTGGCCGCTGCCTCCCGGGTGGACGGTCACCGGGGTCGGCTGGGCGGGTGACGACCGTTCCGGGGTCCGCGCCACCGCGCTCGCCTGCAGCGGGCCGGAGCCGCTCGGCGGCGGGCCGGCTGATCTGGTCTTCATCGCCGAGCAGCCGGGCGTCGGCCTGGGCACCCGGTTCGCCGGCATCCCCGGCCTCGACCCGGGCTATCTGCTCTCCGAGACGCTCTCCGACCACGGCGCCGGATCCGGTCCGCACGCGAAGATCAAAGTGGGCGGACACCCGACTCCTCTGTGGTGTGTCAAGTCACCGGAGGATCGAAGCGCGTACGTGAGTGAGGCCAAGGGAATGTGGCTCTATGCGGTAGCGTGGCCGGCAAGCGCGGGCTATCTCCTCGCGGAGCATGTCGTCCTGCACGATCTCTCCGAGGGAGTGCCGCCCGAGCTGGTGTTCGGAGCGCCCTCGCCGTACCTGCACGGTCGTGTGTGACCGGAGAATCGGCTTTCTGGGTACTTTGTTCACACGAAGCGACCAAGCTGATACCGTCAGTACTGCCGCGGCGCTGATTGTCACCCGCACCAGAGGAGAAGGCCCGCCATGATCAAGAAGGTCCTCACCTGGCTTGGTATTGCGTTCTTGATCTTCTTCATCGCCTTCAACCCGAGATCGGCCGCCGCCGTCTTCGAGTCACTCGGAGGCACGATCGCGGACATCGCCCGAGGCTTCGGCACCTTCTTCACCGACCTCGTCGCGTAGCATCTCTACATGGATCCTGGTGAGCCGCGCGACCCGCGAGGCGAGGGCGGCCATCGCTCTCGGGATGACGACGACGACTTCCGGTTTCGGGACCCCGCGATGGAGGACACCGATCCTGGTCGGACACACGCCGAGACCTATACCGAGGAGCGGGTCGAGTTCGAGGACCCCACCTTCACCGCGGAGGAGCTCGAGGGCCTCGACCGCAGTGGCGGTCCGCGGCGTTTCCTCCCCCTGGAGGATGAACCGACCACACTGGTCGCCCGCTATCTCTTCCCCACCGAGCGCTACCGCGGTGAGTGGAAACGGCACTGGATCCACCTGTCCGCGCCGCTCGGCATCGGCGCCGGCGCGACCCTCCTGCTCGGCTATCTGGCCGGCTTCCTGACCCGGCAGAACGTGGACGGCATGGTGACCGTCGCGGTGCTGATCTGGCTCGGCGTGATCAGCTGGGTCGCCTGGAAGGTCTTCGACTGGTATTTCGACCGTTTCATCCTGACCAACAAACGGGTGATGGTGGTCAACGGCATCGTCACCCGCAAGGTGGCGATGATGCCGCTGCTCCGGGTCACCGACATGAAGTACGAGCAGTCCGCCCTCGGTCGGATGCTGAGTTACGGCACGTTCGTGCTCGAGTCGGCCGGCCAGGACCAGGCGTTGCGCGAGGTCAAGCACCTGCCGAACCCGAACGAGTTGTATCTCCGGGTGGTCGAGGAGATGTACGAGCCGCAGGCGGTCGAGGCCCGGCTGGGCAAGGACGACGAGGGAGACGACGCCTGAACAGCCGGATCGATCTGCACTGCCATTCCACCGCCAGCGACGGCACGTTCACCCCGGCCGAGCTGGTCCGGGCGGGCGCGGCGGCCGGGCTGGACGTCATGGCGATCACCGACCACGACACCACGGGTGGCTGGGCGGCAGCCGAGGCGGCCCGGCCGGCCGGACTCCGCCTGGTCCGCGGGGCCGAGCTGTCCTGCCGGTGGCACGGCGTGCAGCCGTCGATCTCGCTGCACCTGCTGGCCTACCTCTTCGACCCGTCCGAGCCGGCGCTGGCCCGGGCCATGCTGCTGCTGCGCACCGACCGGGAGCAGCGCGGCGAGCGGATCGTGGAGAAACTGCGGGCCGACGGGGTGCCGATCACCTGGGACGAGGTGCACGGGTACGCGGCGGGTGGCTCGGTCGGCCGGCCGCACATCGCGCAGGCGCTGATCCGGGCCGGGCTGGTGGCCAGCACCACCGAGGCGTTCGCTTCGACCTGGCTGGGCGCGCGCTACTTCGTACCGAAAACGGATCTTGATGTGTTCGAAGCGGTCGCGGCGGTGCGGGCGGCCGGTGGGGTGCCGGTCTTCGCGCACCCGCGGGCGACCAAGCGCGGGCGGGTGGTGCCGGACGAGCTGATCGTGGAGCTGGCCGATGCCGGCCTGTTCGGCCTGGAGGCCGACCACGAGGACCATTCGCCCGCGGAGCGGGACGAGATCAGATCGCTGGCCGACCGGTTGGGTCTGGTGGTCACCGGCTCGTCCGATTTCCACGGTACGCACAAGACGGTCCAGCTCGGCGCCTTCGTGACCGCCCCGGAGGTCTTCGAGAAGATCGCCGCCGCGGCCACCGGTGTTCCCGTCCTCGGGTGACGATCGCCGCACCAGCCTGCGCGAACGAGTGCCGCACCCTACCTTGATCGGGTGAACCTCAAGCTGTTCGGCGAGTTCTTCGTGACCCTGCTGGTGATCGTCGATCCGCCCGGTATGGTCCCGGTCTTCCTCGCGCTGACCGGCGCCATGCCCGCGAAGGCCCGCAACCGGGCCGGCACCCAGGCGGTGCTGCTCGCCCTCGGCGTGATCGTCGGGTTCGCGGTCGCCGGGCAGACCCTGCTGGACTACCTGCACGTGCAGCTGCCGTCCCTGCAGGCGGCCGGTGGCCTGCTGCTGGTGCTGGTCGCCCTGCAGCTGCTCACCGGCAAGACCGACGAGCCGGCCGAGCAGGCCGGCACCAGCAACGTGGCGCTGGTCCCGCTCGGCACGCCGCTGCTGGCCGGGCCCGGCGCGATCGTCGCCACCATGCTCTTCGTGCAGCGCGCCGAGAGCCTGGACGAGTATCTGATCCTGGGCGCCGCGATCCTGGCCGTGATGGCCACCGTCTGGCTGGTGCTGCGCTTCTCCGGACTGATCGTGAAGCTGCTCCGGCCGGCCGGCATCGAGGTGCTCACCCGGATCGCCGGTCTGCTGCTCGCGGCGATCGCGGTGCAGCTCATCGCGGACGCGATCTTCGCCTTCGTGCAGGTTTACGCGCCGCGCCTCTGACGGTTCTTGTCGGGGGGTGCTGGCAGGATTGTCGCGTGCCTCCCACCCGGAACCGCGCCGCCGTCCCCGAGCAACTCGGCTTCGCCGGCATGCCCGAGCGTCTCTTCGTCTGCACCCCCAGCAAGCTCGGGGCCTACCTCGACTGCCCCCGGCGCTATCGCTATGCGTACGTCGACCGGCCCACCCCGCCCAAGGGCCCGCCCTGGGCGCACAACTCGCTGGGCGCCAGCGTGCACACCGCCCTGAAGAACTGGTATGCGCTGCCCGTCGAGCGCCGCCAGCCGGAGGCGCTGCCCACCCTGCTGAAAAGCACCTGGGTCCGGGAGGGCTACCGGGACGTCGAGTTGGAGCGCGCGGCGTACCGGCGGGCTCTCGACTGGCTGGAGAGCTACGTGGCGACCCTCGACCCGGAGGACGAGCCGCTCGGCGTCGAGCGGGTGGTCGCCGCCAAGACATCGGTGCTCGCGCTCAACGGCCGGGCCGACCGGATCGACGGCCGGGTGGGCCCGGCCGGGCCGGAGGCGGTGATCGTCGACTACAAGACCGGCCGCACCGGGCTGGACGCCGATGACGCCCGCGGCTCGCACGCGCTGGCGCTCTACGCCTACGCCGCCCAGCGGGTCTTCCGCCGGCCGTGCTACCGGGTCGAGCTGCACCACCTGCCGACCGGGACGGTGGCCGCGCACGAGCACACCGACGAGTCGCTCGCCCGGCAGGTGCGGCGGGCCGAGGAGACCGCCACCGACATCATGGCCGCGGAGAAAGCGGTGGCCGCCGGCGCCGACCCGGACGAGGCCTTCCCGACCAACCCGGGGTCGCTCTGCGGCTGGTGCGACTTCCGCAAGGTGTGCCCGGCCGGGTCGACGGTCGCGGCGAAAGAGCCGTGGACGGCGGTGGAGCACCTCGCCGAGTGATCAGGCGAGGCCGGCCCGGGCCAGCGCCGCCTGGTGGGCCGGCGAGACGCGGTACTCCGCGGGCGCCACGGCCAGGAGCCCGGCGAGCAGGGTGCGCAGGCCGCGGGCGGAGAGGGCGGCGGCCAGGTCGGTGGTGGGCCAGCCGGGCGCGCCGTACATCTTCCGCGCCCACGGCGGCAGCAGCCCGATCGCGGTGCTGGCCAGGCCCAGGTAGGCCCAGCGGGGCGGCCCGAGGGTGAGGCCGAGGCGCAGCGCCCGGCCACCCCAGGTCGCCGGGATCGGCGGGACGGTGAGGAAGGCCGCGGCCTCCGCGCCGTCCCTGGTCAGGCCCAGCTCCGGACGCAGCGCCGCGTAGTAGTCGTCGACCTCGGCGGCGGTGGCCGGGACGGTCGCCGGGTCCAGGCCGACCAGCTCGGCGGCCCGCAGCTGCTCGGTGTAATAGGCGTCGACCTCGGCCGGGGTGAGCGGCACCCCGGCACGCCGCGCGGTGGTCAGGAACGACTCCACCTCGGCGATGTGCACCCAGCACAGCAGATCCGGGTCGTCGAGACGGAACCGCTCGCCGGTGCGCGGGTCGACCGCGGTGAGCCGGGAGTGCAGCCGCCGCAGCCGGGCGCCGGCCTGCTCCGCGTCGGCGGTGCTGCCGTAGACCACCGTGGCCACGTAGTCCGCGGTGCGGCTCAGCCGGCCCCACATGTCAGTGCGGTAGCTGGAGTTCTGCGCGACGCCGGCGACCGCGCGCGGGTGCAGGGCCTGCAGGTAGAGCGACCGCAGGCCGCCGAGCATGAGGATCGGCTCACGGTGCAGTTTCCAGGTGATCGAGTCCGGTCCGAAGAGACCAACATCGCCCGTCATCATCCCAGCCTGCCACGGCCGCCCGGGAAGGTCAGGCGGTGTCCGCCAGGCGGCGGGCCTGGCAGGCCGGGCAGAGACCCCAGAAAGTCACCTCGGCCTCGTCCAGGGCGAACCCGTGGCCCTCGCTCGGAGTCAGGCACGGCCGCTCGCCGATCGCGCAGTCCACGTCGGCGATCGCGCCGCAGCCGCGGCAGACGATGTGGTGGTGGTTGTCGCCGGCCCGGGCCTCGAACCGGGCCGGGCTGCCGGCCGGCTCGATCCGCCGGGCCAGGCCGGCCCGGGACAGCGCGCCGAGCACGTCGTAGACCGCCTGGGTGGAGACCGAGTCGAGCCGGGTGCGGACCTGCTGGGCGATCTCGTCGACCTCCAGATGGCCGCCGGCGGTGAGCACCTCCAGCACGGCCAGGCGCGGACGGGTCACGCGCAGGCCGTGCGCTCGCAGCAGCTCTTCACCGGTGGACATGCGTTTATGACAACACGGGTGGGCGGTTTCCCCAACCGGTCCGTGACTGAACCGGAACCGGAATCCCGAGGTAAATGCTGACGGGGGGATGTTTGCGCCGTCACATAACTTCTAAGCTTGCGATCACCCCGGACCGAGGAGGAAAAGTGTTCGACCAGGTCAACGGCTTGCCGGTACATGCTCTCGTGCTGCACGCCGCAGTGGTGTTCGTGCCGCTGCTCGCGATTCTCGCGGTGGTCTACGCCGCGGTGGCGAAGTGGCGGCCCCGGCTCGGCTGGGCGGTGGCGCTGCTCGCGGTGGCGGCGCCGGTCTCCACCTTCGTCGCGAAGGAGTCCGGGGAGAAGCTCTACGACCGGCTGGTGTCGAACGGGCTCAAAGGCAAAGGTCTGGAGATCCTCAACGACCACATGGATTACGGCGGGATGCTGTTCTGGTTCGTGCTGGGGCTGGGCGTGGTCAGCCTGGTCATGGTCGGGCTGACGGTCCGGCCGGAGCGGCAGCTGTCGGGGCTGCTGAACGTGGTGTTCATCGTGCTGACCGTGGTGCTGGCGCTGGGCAGCCTGTACTACGTCTTCGAAACCGGCGACTCGGGGGCGACCGCGGTCTGGGGAAGTTACTGACCTCGCCCTGAGAAGCGCCGCCGGTCTTCGGGTCGGCGGCGCTTCTGCGTTGTGCCGCAGAGCAGGCTTTGTAGGAGCGTGGCCGCAGGGCGGGCTTCAGAGCAGCGCGCGGCCGTGGAGGGGCTTCAGAGCAGCGCGCGGCCGCAGAGCAGGCAGATCAGGATCACGGCGACGGCGCCGGCGACCAGGCCCACCCCGTAGGTCACCGTGCGCGCCGAGCCCTCCGCCTCGTCGATGGCGTCCATGTCCTGGGCCGGCATGTGCCGCGGCGGGGGCGGCGTGGCGATCGTCGGCGGCCGCCAGTACGCCGCCGGCGGGTCGGTGCGCGGCGGCCCCGGGTAGGCCGGCGGCTCGGGCGTGGCGGGCTGGTCCTGAGGCGGCCGGCCGAGCGGGGCGGCATCCGGCGTGGGCCGCTGCCAGTACGCGTCGTCGTCCGGGCCACGGGTGGGGGAACTCACGTTCACCGACGGTACAGCCGGAGGGGGACGACGGCCGAAGCGATGTCGGCTTACCCTTCTAGACGTGGACATCCTGGATGGCCCCGAGCGGGATCACGACGCCGAGCGCGAGGTCGACTTCGACTCGGAGGAGGCGCCGATCCTGCCCGAGCAGACCCGCGACGACACCGAGCGCGGCTGGGGCGAGCGCGACTACTCCAACGACGACCGGCTGCTGGACGACCGTCCGCCACACTGGGACTGAGCGAGCCGGTCGGCCTCGGCTGCTGATGTGGTCGTAGCGGGGTCCCGGTCGCTTCGACGGCGCTCAGCCAGGCCGGAGAGTCCCGGTCGCTTCGACGGCGCTCAGCCGGGCCGGAGTCCGAGTCGCTTCGACGGCGCTCAGCCCGGGCGGATCAGGATGGCGAAGCCGCGGCTGGGAGCGGCGACCGCCCGTGCTGCCTCCTCGCCATCGAGCGCGAGCAGCAACCCACCCACCGCCGGATCGTCGGCGCCGGTCACGTCGAGCACCAGGGCGGCGCTCGCCACCGGTGTCGCGTCGCCCTCGTCGTCGAGCCGCAGCAGATCGACCCGATTACCGGGGTGCACCAGGGCCAGCGCCGTCGGATCGGCCAGCCGCACCGGGACGCCGACCGTGCCGTCCGGGATCACCGGGCGGCCGGGCGCCGCGCCGGACGGGAGAGGGCTGGCTCTCGCCGTGGCCTTGGCGGCTGTCGGCGCCGCGCAGGGAGCGCCGGCGGGCCGGGCCCGGACCAGCACGGCTGCGATGCCCAGCAGGACCACGATCGCGCCGAGCCGGAGCAGCAGGCCCCGGCCAGGTGGTCGCAGGCGCACCGGATCGAGGCGCTCGGCCCGATCGCCGGATCGACTCATGACTCGCCCTCCCGTTGCCGTTCGCGGTGCTCAGGCGGGCGAGGTTAGGCGGTTTCCCGGCAAGGCGCGGGCCAGCCTGTGGACAACCGCGGAATGTGGACAACCGCGGGCGGGGCGTCGGCCGGGACTACCGTGGGACGCGACGAACCGGACACCGGGCACGACGAAGGGCGTGCCGGGTCCGGCACGCCCTTCGGTCGCTGCGGTCAGGAAGCGGCGGCGGCTTTCGCGCCGGAGGACGACCCGCTGCTGCTGGAGGAGGTGCTGCTCGATGCGGGAGTGCTGCTCGGCGTGGCGGACGAGGCCGGCGCGGGGGTGGTCTCCGCCTTCTTCGGGGCCGACTCCGCGGCGCCGCCCGACTTCTCCGCGCTCACGCTGCCGGACCGGGAGTCGTTGCGGTAGAACCCGGAGCCCTTGAACACGATGCCGACCGAGTTGAACACCTTACGGAGCTTGCCGTGGCAGTTCGGGCACTCGGTCAGTGCCGGGTCGGAGAAAGACTGCACGGCTTCGAGCTGCTCACCGCACTCGGTGCAGGCGTACTGGTAGGTAGGCACGGCTCCTCCGGATCTGTCGGCTGCTGGCACTCGCCAACTCCGAGTGCCAATGTTGCGGCATCGGAGGTCAATTCGTCCACTCCAGCCCATGTCTGAGGACCGGCGTGCCGCCGGATGTGACGAAGTACGCGCTGCGGTGGGCTGCTGGTTGCGGTTGCGGATTCCGGTACGGGGTGAGCGGTCCCGTCCGTGGGGTGTGCGCGGAGTCTGCCCGGGGCAGTGGCGCCGGCGCGGGTCGCGGTTCGGTTTTGGGTAAGGGCTGGGGGCGGGGGCGGGCCCCTGGTGGGGCTGGGCGGGACTTCGAGGCGGCCCCTGGTGGGGCTGGGCGGGACTTCGAGGCGGCCCCTGGTGGGGCTGGGCGGGACTTCGAGGCGGCCCCTGGAGGGGCTCGGCGGGACTTCGAGGCAGGATCCGCTTGCCGTGGCATGTTGCTGGCCCGATGGAGCCGGGCGCGAGCGTCCCGCCGCGTCAGCCCGGGAGAGGCCGGGGCGAGAAGCCGGACGGGGTGAGGACGCCGTAGACCGGGCGGTCGTGGGGTTCGGCGGGGACTGCGTCGACGGCCTCGTGGTCGTGGAGGAGGGCCACCACGAGCGGACCGGGATGGGGCAGGCGGGCGAGGGCCCGGTCGTAGGAGCCGCCGCCGCGGCCCATCCGGGTGCCGTCGCGGCCCACTGCCAGGGCCGGGACCAGGATCAGGTCGGCGGTGCGCAGGGCGGTGACGCCCAGCCGGGGGCCGGGTGGCTCGTGCAGGCCGCGGGTGGCCGGGGTCAGCTCGCCGGTGTATTCGGCCCAGTCCAGGTCGTTGTCCGGGAGCAGGACCGGCAGCAGGAGGCGGCCGCCGGGGGGCAGCGCGGCGCGGAGGAGGTCCGGCAGGTCGGGGCCACCGGGCTCGGCGGGGGACGGGACGTAGGCGGCGACGGTTCGCGGGGCGGATCGGCGTACGAAAGCCAGGGTTTGATCTTGAAGTTGGGTGGCGGCGGCGGCTCGGGCGGTGGCCGGAAGTGATCGACGTGCGGTGAGCAGCTGTGCGCGTAGCGTGATCTTGTTTTGGGGTGATTTTTCCGCTCCAGCGGCTAAATCCGACATGCAACACCCCCTTTTGAAAAGCGGCAAACGGTGCACACTATGTCAGCATCGCTCCAAAGAGGGCCACTCCCGGGAGGATGTGTGACTTTACGTGGCCGGCTCACCAGTGCCTTCCTGGTGGTCGTGCTCGGTCCGGTCCTGCTCGGGTCCGTCTTCGTCGCGCTGACCGTCGCCGCGGTCAGCCGGGACCGGACGAACGAGCGCCTCGATCATGCCGTGACGACCGTGCGGACCGCGGTCGGCGCGATCTGCGGACAGTTGCAGGCGGCCGCCGACGCGGTCGCCGTGGTGCCGGCCGAGTCCCGGTCCGCGGTCGCCGATCAGCTGGTCGGCCGGGGACTGGCCGCGGACATCCGGTTCACCGGCGCGGAAAGCGCGGGACCGGCTGCCGCGGGACCGGCTGCCGCGGAGGGCGCGGGTCCGGGTGGCGCGGAGGGCGCGGGTCCGGGTGGCGCGGAGGGCGCGGGGCCGCGCGGTGCGGAGGGTGCGGGGCCGGCTGGACTGGCTCGGCGGGTGCGGCCGGAGACGACCGTGGCACGGGCCGGGTGGCAGGACTGCGCGGCGCCGGACGGGACCCGGGTCACCGGGATCGCCGCGAGCGCGCGGGCCGCCGACGTCACGGTGTTCGCCGCTCAGCAGGTGGACGCGGCGCTGCTGGGCCGGCTCGGGGAAGCCTCCGGGGTGACCGTCAGCCTGGGCCACAACGACAGCGGGAGCGGTGGGCGGCGACGCGGGCTGGCGGCCGGGCCGGGGCAGCCACTGGCGCTGATCCTGGAGGCGCCACCCGCGCGGCCGGTGTTCCGCTATGCCGTGCTGCCGCTCATCGTGCTGGTCACCGCGCTGCTGGCGGTGCTGGCCGCGCGCTGGCTGGCACGCTCCACCACCCGGCCGCTCGGTGACCTGGCCTGGGCCGCCGACCGGGTGGCGAACGGCGACCTGGACACCCGGGTGCCGATCCCGCGGCCGGACGAGCTGGGCCGGCTGGCCGGCACCTTCAACCGGATGACCCGGGAGCTGCAGTCCTACGTGCAGGCGCTGACCGCCAGCCGGGACCAGCTGCGCCGGCACCTGGCGATTCTCGGCGACACCCTGTCCAGCACCCACGACCTGGACCGGATCCTGCCGGTGATCCTGCGCACCGCGATGACCGCGACCGGGGCCCGGGCCGGCCTGGTGCTGCTGGTCGACCCGGCCGACGGGTCGCTGGCCGCGCGGTGCGCGGCCGGGCTGACCGGCGAGTGGGATCTGCCGGCCGCGGACCTGGCCCGCCGTCGCCTGGCGCCGGGGCGTGGCGTGCTCGGCGCGGTGGCCGCCTCCGGGACTCCGCTGCGCGGGACGACCGGGGAGGGCGCCGACGAGCCGGCCTGTGAGTCGTACCTCGCGGTGCCGATCTGCGCGCCACCTTCGGGTGACGAGCCCGATCCGGGGCCGGGCACGCTCGGCGTCCTGGCGCTGTACGACCGGCTCGGCAGCCCCTGCTTCGACGACGCCGACCTGCGCACTCTCCGCACCTTCGCCGGGCAGGCCGGGGTCGCGGTGCACAACGTGCGGGTGCACGAGGAGGCGCAGCGGCTGTCGTTGACCGATCCGCTCACCGGACTGTGGAACTACCGTTATCTGCGCGAGGTGCTGCGCCGGGAGGTGGAGCGGGCCAGCCGGTTCGGCCGGATGCTCACCGTCCTGGTGCTCGACCTCGATCACTTCAAGGAGGTGAACGACACGTACGGGCACCCGGCGGGCGATCAGGTGCTGGGCGAGTTCGCCCGGCGGATCCGGGTCGGGCTGCGCGAGGTGGACGTGGCGTTCCGCCAGGGCGGGGAGGAGTTCGTGGTGCTGCTTCCGGAGACCGACGCGTACGGCGGGGTGATCGTCGCCGAGCGGCTCGGTGCCCTGGTCCGCGACCGGCCGGTGCGTGTCGATCCGCGGCGTCCCGGCCTGGACGACCGGATCCCGATCAGCGTGTCGATCGGCATCGCCGTCTTCCCCGAGCACGGTGACACCGCCCAGCAGGTGCTCGCCGCCGCGGACGAGGCGCTGTACGCGGCGAAGAACGCGGGCCGGGACACGTACCGTCTCGCGGAGAGCGTTTCGTCCCGCGTACCCGAGGGGAATTTCGATCCGGCCGCGGCCGGCAGCGGGCCGCAGCCGCCACTTCGTGGTTCCGGCCGATAGTCTCGCGGCATGTTCGTGAGCGACGTGGCTGCGAACGACTCGGCCGCGGCCGACACAGCGGGGCACGATCCAGCGAAGGTGCGGTGACTGATGACAACGAACGCGCAGGAGTCCGGCAAGCGTGCGGTGAAAGCGGTGATCCCGGCGGCCGGTCTCGCCACGCGTTTCCTGCCGGCCACCAAGGCGGTGCCGAAAGAGTTGCTGCCGGTCGTCGACCGGCCGGTGCTGCAGTACATCGTGGAGGAGGCGGCCGCCGCCGGGATCACCGATGTGCTGCTGGTCACCGGGCGGGGCAAGACGTCGATGGTGGACCACTTCGACCGCCGGCCCGATGTGGAGCAGCGGCTGGCGGAGAAGGGCGACACCGAGCGGCTCGCCGCGGTGCGCCGCACCAGTGAGCTGGCCGACATCTACACCGTCCGGCAGGGTGAGCCGCTCGGCCTCGGGCACGCGGTCGGCACCGCCGCCTCGCACGTCGGCGACAGCCCGTTCGCGGTGCTGCTCGGCGACGAGTTCGTCGACGAGGGCAGCCCGCTGCTGCCGCAGATGCTCGACCTGCAGGCGCGGACCGGCGGCATCGTGCTGGCCTTCATCGAGGTCACCCCGGAGGAGACGGCCCGCTACGGGATCGCCTCGGTGCGCGAGTCCGACCTCGGCGAGGACGTGGTCGAGGTGACCGGCCTGGTGGAGAAGCCGGCGCCGAGCGAGGCGCCGAGCAACCTGGCCGTGGTCGGGCGCTACGTGCTGCCCGGCAAGATCTTCGACGCGATCGCCGAGACCAAGCCGGGCAGCGGCGGCGAGATCCAGCTGACCGACGCGATGGCGGCGCTGCTGGAGGCCGGCACCCCGGTGCACGGCATCGTCTACCGCGGCATCCGGTACGACACCGGCCAGCCGCTCGGCTACCTGCAGACCGTCGTCCAGCTCGCTGCCCAGCGACCCGATCTGGGCGAGGAGTTCCGGGCCTGGCTCGCCGAATTCGTCGGTGGTCGGAAGGGATGACCGCTACGGCCGATGCCGAGGCGGCCGCGAACGAGCTGATGCCTCTCGCCGAGTACCTGGGCAGCACGCTGCGCAGGCTCCGGGCGCTGCCTCCGCTCGACCTCGACCTCACCCAGGCGCACGGGAACGTGCTCGCGGCCGACGTGGTCGCGCCGCACCCGTTCCCGGCGTTCGACCAGGCCGCGATCGACGGATACGCGGCCCGGTGGGAGGACCTGGCCGGCGCCGGGCGCCTCGGCGCGCACCCGGCGTTCGGCCAGTTGGACAGCGGCCCGACCCGCAGCGTCCGGCTGAACGTGGTCGGCGATCTGGGCGCGGCCAGCTGGCGGCCGGTCCGGCTGACCCCGGGCACCTGCTTCTCGGTGGCCGCCGGGGCGCCGCTGCCGATCGGCGCCGACGTGGTGGTCCCGGTGCACTGGACCGACCAGGGCATGGCCGCGGTGGAGATCCTGCACGCCCCGAAACGTGGTTCCGGGGTGCGCCGGGCCGGTGAGGAGCTGGCCGTCGGCCAGGTGCTGGCCACCGCCGGGGCGTATGTGACGCCGCCGATGGTGGCCACCTTCGCGGCCGCCGGGATCGGGCACGTGCTGGTCCGGCCCAGCCCGCGGGTGGTGGTCGTGGCGACCGGCGACGAGCTGGTCGACGTGGGCCGGCCCAGCCAGCCGGGGCAGGTGGTGGACGCCAACTCGCACGCGCTGACCGCCGCCGCGGTGGAGGCCGGGGCGCTGGCGTACCGGATCGGGATCTGCGACGACGATCCGGAGGGGCTGCGCGGCCTGCTGGAGGACCAGACGCTGCGCGCCGACCTGATCATCACGACCGGCGGCACCGGCACCGGGCCCGGCGACATGCTGCGCCGGGTGCTGTCCCGGCCCGGCACCGGCCGGGGCACCGTCGAGTTCACCGACGTGGCGCTCTGCCCGGGTACCGCGCTCGGTTTCGGCACGGTCGGCGGCGAGGAGGTCCCGGTGGTCTGCCTGCCCGGCGAGCCGGGCGCCGCATTGATCGGCTTCGAGGTGCTGGCCCGGCCGGCGATCCAGCTGCTCGCCGGGGCCGAGCCGGTGTTCCGGCCGAGCGTGAAGGCGCACCTGCTGGAGACAGTGTCGTCGCCCGGCGGGCTGCGCGAGTTCCGTCCGGCGCATGTCGCCGAGCGGCGGGGCGGCGGTTACACTGTGCAGCCGCTCGCCGGGGGGCCGTACACTCTCTCCGGTTTGGCCGAGGCCAACGGCCTGCTGGTGCTCGGGGAGCGGGTCACCACGGCGGCGGCCGGTTCGACCGTGGACGTGTTGCTGCTCGACCGGAGGCGATGAATGCTCGGGGCGACCCCCGGCTGGCCCGCTGTGCTCGCGGACGGGCCGGTGTTGCTGCGGCCGTACCAGCGCGGTGACGCCCGGGCCTGGTCCGAGGTGCGGATCGCCAATCAGGCCTGGCTGGCGCCGTGGGAGTCGGCGCCGCCCGGGCCGTGGGCGGAGATGAACTCGATCCGCGCCTACTCCTACGTCTACCGGGACATGAAACGGGCGGCGCGGCGCGGGGACAGCATGCCGTTCGCCGTCTGCCTGGTGGAGGGCGGCCGGGAGCGCCTGGTCGGGCACGTGAACCTGGGCAACATCGTGCGGCGGGCGTTCGCGTCGGCCTACGCGGGCTACTGGATCGACCACCGGGTGGCCGGCCGCGGGGTGATCCCGACCGCGCTGGCGCTGGCCGTGGACCACGCGTTCGGGCCGGGTGGGCTGCACCGGATCGAGGTCAACATCCGGCCGGAGAACGGGCCGAGCCGCCGGGTGGTGGAGAAGCTGGGGTTCCGCGAGGAGGCGTACCACCAGCGCTACATGCACATCGACGGCGGCTGGCGGGACCATCTGGGCTATGCCATGACCAGCGAGGAGGTGGCCGCCGAGGGCGGTCTGCTGTCCCGCTGGAAACGGGTTCGCACGACTAAATGATCTTGAGCGCGTGAGTGCCGTCGGCGCGGCGCGCGAAATATCACCGCTACCGCCCGTAACCTCGCATTCGTCGTGTCATTCGGCATGTCGTCTGTCGTGTCATCCGTCGTGGCGGAACGAAAGGGGTGAGGGTGCCGACCTCGGTGCTCCTCGCCGTCCTCGCCGCGGCTGGGCTGCTCGCCCTCGCCCCGGCGCTGGTCCGCCGGTACGACGCCACCGAGCGCCTCGCCGCGGAGCGGGCGTCGTCGACGGCGCGGGTGCTCCAGCGCCGGCGTCGTCGCCGCACCGTGCCCGGACGCCGACCGATCAACCCCGCGCGCCAGGTTACGGTTACGCTGCCCGCCCCATCGGGTGAATCCACCCCACCCCCGCAGCGCCGGTTGCGCCTGGTCACCGGCCGTCGCCCGGTCCGCCGCGCGCCGCGCCGCCGGGGCGCCCCCGCGGTCGTCCGCCGCCGCCGGGTCTTCGCCGCGCTGGTGCTGCTCAACGTGATCGAGCTGATCGGCGTGCTGGCCGTCGGCCCGGGCTTCTGGATCAGCTTCGCGGTGACCGGCACGCTGCTCGGCCTCTACCTGGTCCACCTGCGCAACCGGGCCCTCGCCGACCGGCGCCGCCGCCGCATCCAGGCCCGCGAGGCGGCGTGGCTGGCCGCCCGCCAGGCCGAGGTGCGACGGGAGCAGGCCCGCCGGGCCGCGGCGCGCCGCGAGGCCCAGCGCCGCCTGGCCGCCCAGAAGGAGGCGGTCCGGCGCGCGGCGATGGGCCTCGACCGGGAGCCGTCCGACCTGCCGGTCGCCGCCAACGGCGGATCGGTCTCCTACCGCCGCCGGGGTGGCCTGCGCGGCCGTCCCTACGAGGCCGGCGGCCGCCACCACACCGCCTGACCCGCCGCTGCCAGGCCGTCTGAAGCGGTCCTGTTGCCGGCTTCCGGCGCGCCCGGATCCGGGCCGTCGAAGATCACGATCAACTTCTTCATTGCCACGGTCCGCGCTGATCACTGATCGCCGCTCCCGCGGGGACCCCTGCGGGCCTCGCTGGCCGCTGGCGCGTCCAGAGCGCGAGACCCTCCGGGGCGGCGTCCGCGGGTGGTCGCGACGTGCCAGAACCCCGAATCAACACCGGAGGCAGGGGAAGGGGGAGGGGTGGTTCGCGGGGTTGCCGGGGGACCTGTTAGCCTTTCGGAGGTTCCACGGTGAAGGCCTCACCGGAGAGCCGACCAGGGGCTGTGGCGCAGTCTGGTAGCGCACCTCGTTCGCATCGAGGGGGTCTGGGGTTCAAATCCCCACAGCTCCACACCTGGGCACCTCCTGTCCGCGGAAAGCGCGGATCGGGAGGTGTTTCGCATTTCTGCTCCGGGGCCGAGCCCCGGAAACCCCGCGTTACGGTGGCCGCGGTCCGCTCCGACACTTACGGCCGTCCTGGTGCTTCCGGCTCGCGGGCCGGTCAGCGGTGCAGGTGGACGCTGGCGATCTCTTCGACGCGGGAGCGGAAGATGCCGGCTCGCTGTTCGATGGCCAGCGGGTGGCCGGTGGGTTCCAGCTCGATGTAAGGGGGCTGGCCGACCGGGCGGGTGTGGACGTTGGTCTTCAGGTTCAGGGTGGTCGGGGTGTAGCCGGCGATCTCGTTGGACAGCCAGCCGAAGTACGGCGGCTCGTTCTCCCGGCCGGGCTGTTCCCAGATGTCGACGGCGCGGGTGAAGTTCGGGCGGCTCAGGGACACCCACATGCTGTAGGTGAAGACGTCGCCGGTGTCCCAGACCGGTAGTTCGATCAGGCCGCGGATGAAGAAACGCTCGCCGTTGATCACGCACAGGTCGGAGTCGAGCAGGCAACCCTCGGTCTCGGCCATCTCCGGCAGCCAGAAGTCCGGGGCCGGCGCGGCGAAGCTCAGCGGCGGACCGCTGTGTGTCGAGCCGCAGGTGCCGCACGCGAACTCGTCGGTGTTCATGGCCGCGAAGCATACGGCCGTGAGCGGCGGTGATCAGCGGCACGCCGGGGAAGTCACACCGGCTGTTCGGGGAAACGAGCCGAACCGCGCGCCGGATCTGGGCGAAATGCGAAGGTGGCTACTTTTGCCTGGTATCTCTGAAGCAAGTCTCGGAGGTGACCGCCATGAAAGCACCCCTGCCCGACAACGAGATCGAGCGGCTGGCCGCGCTCTACTCGCTCGACATCCTGGACAGCCCGCCGGAGAAGGACTTCGACGACATCGTCGCGCTGGCCGCCGGGGTCTGTGAGACGCCGATGTCCATGGTCAGCCTGGTCGACGCGGACCGGCAGTGGGCCAAGGCCAGCACCGGGCCGGACCTGGTGGAGACGCCGCGGGACCTGTCCTTCTGCGCGCACGCGATCCTCGGCCGGGACCTGCTCGTGGTGCCGGACGCCAGCCAGGACGCGCGGTTCGCCGACAACCCGGCGGTGACCGCGATCGACGGCACCCGGTTCTACGCCGGGGCACCGCTGATGACCACCGACGGGTTCGCGCTCGGCACGCTGTGCGTGATGGACACCGAGCCGCGCCGGCTGGAGATGGAGCAGCAGCAGGCGTTGCGGGCGCTGGCCCGGCAGGTGACCGCTCAGCTGGAGCTGCGCCGGTACGCCTACGCGCTGGCCAACACCACGGCCCGGCTGCAGGAGCTGGAACGCCGCAAGGACGACCTGGCCGGCCTGGTCGGCGGCGAGCTGCGGTCGTCGCTGCGGCTGATGTCGACCTACCTGGAGAGCCTGGGCGACACCGGTTACCACGACTTTGAGCTGGCCGATCTGGTCGGCCGGGCCACCGCGGCGCACGTGCGCGGGTTCCGTGAGCTGATCGACCACCTGACCCAGATGGCCGACGCCGGGCTGGGCGGGGACAGCCTGCACATGCGGCAGGTGGACCTGACCCGGGTGACCCAGCGGGCGGTCGAGGCGGTCCGCCCGATCGCGGCCAGCAAGCACATCTGGATCCTGAACCAGGCCGGCGGCCCGTCGCTGCCGATCATCGCCGACCCGGTGCGGCTGGAGCAGGTGCTGACCCACCTGCTGTTCGCCGCGGTGAAGTACACGCCGGAGGGCGGCCGGGTACGGGTCGGCACCGAGATGGAGTCCGGCCCGACCGTCCGGCTCGACGACATGGACCTGCCCGACGGGATGCGCCCGGATCTGTTCCCGCACCTGTACTACGGGGCGATCGCGAACCTGGCGGACGTGCCCGGCCCGGACCGCGGGCTGGCCGTGGCGAAACGGATCCTGGACGCCCACCACGCCACCGTGGCGCTCTCCGACCGGCCCGGCGACGGCACCTCGCTGCACGTGGTGTTCCCGTACGCCGATCTGACGCCGGACGAGCTGATTCGCGACCTGGCGCTGGCCTGAGACGGGAAAACCCGCGTCCCACCGGCTGCAGTTCGGTGGGACGCGGGTCCGTCTCTCAATCCCGGTAGACCGGGGAGGGCACCGCGGGCGTGGTCGGCGGGGCCACCGCCCGCCCGATCGGCTGCTGCTGGCGGGGCAGTTCCGGCACGGTCGGCGGCCAGCTGTCGACGGCCGGCGCCACCGATCCGCTCGGTGGGGGCGGCGGGGGCGGCGGGGTCGCCGAGCGTGGGGCCAGCCCGGCTCGGTTCAGCTTGTGCCAGCGCAGCCGGCCACCGGTCAGCGCGGTGGTCGCCGACTGGATCAGCACCAGGTACATCAGCTGCCGGTAGGCGAACTGTTGCAGCGGCAGCCGCCAGAGCGCCTTGATCGGCTCCCGGTCGAAGCGGAACGCGACCAGCGCGGTGAACACCTGCAGGGCCAGCATGCCGAGCCAGGCGACCAGGGTCTCCTTCAGCTCCCAGAAGACCAGGCCGTAGACCAGCATGATGTCGACCACCGGGGCGAGCATCGGCAGCGCCACCCCGAACAGCGCGAGGAACGGCAGGCCGACCCGGCCGAAGCGCCCGGACGGGCCCTTGTCGAACAGCGCCCGGCGGTGCTTCCACATCGCCTGCATGGTCCCGTAACTCCACCGGTACCGCTGCCGGTAGAGCTGCTCCAGGGTGGTCGGCGCCTCGGTCCACGCCTTGGCGTGCTCCTCGTAGACCACCCGCCAGCCCTGCCGGCACAGCGCCATGGTGACGTCGGTGTCCTCGGCCAGGGTCTCGTCGCTGATCCCGCCGACCTGGGCCAGCGCCTCACGGCGGAACGCGCCGATCGCGCCGGGCACGGTGGGCATGCAGTTGAGCGTCTCGTAGAGCCGGCGGTCCAGGTTGAAGCCGATCACGTACTCGATGTGCTGCCAGGTGGAGACCAGGGTGCCCCGGTTGCCGACCTTGACGTTGCCGGCCACCGCCCCGACCGTGGGGTCGCCGAACGGCTGCACCAGCTTCTGGATCGAGTCCCGCTCGAAGACGGTGTCGCCGTCGACCGTGACGATCAGGTCGTGCTTGGCCAGCGCGATCCCGGTGTTCAGGGCGTTCGACTTGCCGCCGTTGGGCACCCGGACCACCCGGACGTTGGGCAGCCGCAGCCCCTCGGCGATCTCGGCGGTGTTGTCGGTGGAGCCGTCGTCGACCACCACCACCTCGATCTCCGGGTAGTCGCCGCCGGCCAGCGACCGGACGGCGGCCTCGATGCCTTCCTTCTCGTTGTAGGCGGGCACGATCACCGACACCGGGTCGGTGACCGGCTCACCCCAGCGCCAGCCCGGTTTCCGCCGTTGCCGGGCGTGCCGGCCGGCCAGCAGCAGCAACAGCGCGGTCCGGCCGATGGTCAGCACGCCGACCACCACGAACAGCGCGGCCACCACGGCGACCAGGCCGTCGGCCAGGCGTACCGTCCAGATCAGCGCCGATCCGCGCCACTCGTCGCCGGGCGCGGCGGCCGGGTTGAGCGGCAGGGTGGGGATGACCGAGGCGCTCTCCGGCGCCCGGCCGGACTTGACCGCGGCGGCCTGCTCCTCGATGCCCAGGTTCAGGCCCTCGGTGACCGTGGTGAACCGGTAGCCGCGGGCCTTCATCAGCGGGATGAACTTGGCCAGCGCCTCGATCGTCTGCGAGCGGTCGCCACCGGCGTCGTGGAACAGGATGATCGCCGAGCTGTCGCCGACCGGCGTCGCGTTCTGGATGATCCGGTCGACGCCGGGGCGCTGCCAGTCCTCGCTGTCCGTGTCGTTGACGACGACCAGGTAGCCGGCCCGGCCGGCCTCCTTGACGATCTTCCAGTTGGTCTCGTCGATCGCCTCGGTCTTCGAGGAGTACGGGAACCGGGCCAGGTTGGTGTGCACCCCGGTGGCCTTGGCGATCGCCACCTGGTTCTGGGACAGCTCCAGATGCCGCCGCCACGGCGCGAGCAGCTGCATGTTGGGGTGGGTGAAGGTGTGCAGGCCCAGCTCGTTGCCGTCGGCGACGATGTCCTTGGTGAGCGCCGGGTGGCGGGCCACCTGGGAGCCGACGACGAAGAACGTGCCGTGCGCGTCGTTCTCCCGGAGCACCTTCAGGACCCGCGGGGTCCAGGTCGGGTCCGGCCCGTCGTCGAAGGTGAGCGCGATGGTGCGGTCCGGCAGCCGGCTGGTGGTCTCCTGCCCGCCGGTGGTGTTGACGATCGGCCCCCCGCCGCGGATCGACAGCGGCACGCCGTCCTGGTCACCGACCTCGGTCTCCTTGTGGTCGGCGGTGAACTCGGCGTTGATGTACGCCTGCACCACCAGCACCGCGACGAAGAAGCCGAGCACCAGCGTGCCGAGCATGACCCGCGGCCGGGGCAGGATCCGCCGGCGGCTGCGGCCCCGGTTGCGGCCCTTGGCGCGGCTGCTCACGCCGGCTCCCCGGAGGCGGACGGGGCGGCCGTCGGGGTGTCGTTGTCAGCCGGGTCGTCCCCGGTGGCCGGGGCCAGCGTGGGCAGCGCGGTCGGCCCCGACTTCGGTTCCTCGGCCGGCGGCTTCGGGGCGGGCGGCTGCTGCGTCGGCGGCTTCGGCGCCACCGTGGTGCCGGTCGGGCCGGGCGCCGGCGTGGTGGTGGTCGACTCGGTCGGTTTCGTGGTGCTGACCGAGGGCTTCGGGGTGGTCGCCGCGGGCGCCGGCTTGGTGGGCGCGGTCGTCGCCTTGGTCGTGGTCTTCGCCGGCTTGCTGCTGGCGGCCGGCTTCGGCGCGGTCGTGGTGGGCTGCCGGACCGGGGCCCGGCGCGGCTGGTTCACCGACTCGATCAGCGGGTGCCGGGCCGGGGCGCTCGACGGGGTCGTCGCCTCCGGGGCCGGGCCGGGCTGGGGCGGCGCCACGGTCTTCTCGTCCCCGTCGTCCAGGCCGGGCAGCGGCAGCACGGCACTGGAGTTCACCGGACCGCCGGCCAGGCTGACGCCGAGCAGCCCGCCGTAGGAGACGACGAGGATGCCGAACGCCAGAGCGATCCGGCGGAGCAATCGGCTCCGTCGCCCGGTGGAGTCGACGAACACCGGGGCCGGCGTCGCCACGGCGATGATTTCCGTGTCCGGAATTCGCTGGTCGGCGGTCTGCGGGTGGTGGTGCTCCTGCGTTGTCACGCGGCGAGCTTAAGAACATTTACCGCGATCTTGGCACTTGTCACCTTGTCGGGGGATGGCCGACTGATCCGCCGAAAAGGGACGAAATGATGACCACCGAGATTTGACCGATGGAAGGCGATGTGTCCGCGGCCGAGGCGGAAACCGCTGAGCTGCGGTGCGGCCGGTGGCCCGAATACGTTACGCCAGAATCGGCATCTAATTCGTGTCGCATTCCCGACCGTCAAGTTGAATCGTATTCATGAGACGGTATGCGTAGTAAAGACTAAAAGAGCATAATGTCCGAATCGCTGGGATGCTGGGATCGACACGGCAATCCGTGCCCGACACCCGTTGTGCCGCTCATCCAGGCTCGTTAAGCTGCATCTTGCGCGCCCCTATCGCCCGCTTCCCCCGTGGCAGGCGATCGGGGCGCGCCCTATTTTTCGGACCTGCCCCGGTCATGATCAGCGAAAAGTCTCCAAACCGATGAAGCCCGGCGATACCGCCGGGCTTCATCGCATCTGGGGCCATCTCCCCGGTGCGGTCCGCTTCCGCTTCGATCCGCCATTTCCCGGTACGTCCGGAACGTCCCCGAGCGGGCAGAGCGGGCGGCCGGATCCGCCGTGGGGCGCCCGCTCCGGCCGGGTGGCCGGAGGCGGGGCCTGAGCGTCACGTCCAGCCGGTCTAGATCCACCTGCCGCCCAGCCACATCCGGACCGACCAGTCGTCGTAGGGCATGGTCGAGCCGATGAAGACCGGATAGAAGTAGGCGAAGCAGAGCGCCACCAGCACCATGTAGGTCGCCGCCACCACCGTGCCGATCAGTTGCCGGTCGGTGCGGGCCGCGCCGCTGGCCATCCCGCCGGGCGGGGTCATGATCGCGCCGAGCACGTAGACCACCGCCAGGATCAGGAACGGCAGGCCGGGCAGCAGGTAGAAGGAGAACATCGTGCGCCCGTCGGCGACCGCGTACCAGTACCAGGGCAGCATGCTGGCGGCCGCGCCGGCGAAGATCGCGTAGGCCCGCCAGTCCCGCCGCGCGATGCCGAACCAGATCAGCGCGATCAGCGCGGGCAGGAACGACCACCACAGGATCGGCGTGCCGAGCAGCAGGATCTCGGCGGCGCAGCTGGGCGCCCCGCAGTTGCCGTTGCCGTTCCAGTAGAACGCGACCGGCCGGCCGAGCAGCAGCCACTGCCACGGCCAGGACTGGTACGTGTGCTTCTCGGTCAGTCCGCTGTGGAAGTTGTACGCCTCGGAGTGGTAGTGCATCAGGTTCAGCAGCGCGCCCAGGATCGGCGGCTCGCTCATCCCGTTCGCCTCCCGGTAGTGCCGGAAGTAGCCGGTGTCGGTGACGAACCAGCCGGTCCAGGTGGCCAGGTAGAAGACGATGCTCAGGACGAAGCTGAGGATCAGGTAGCCGAAGTCGCCGAGCAGGCCGGCCACGAACGGGCCGCGCACCCGGGCCGACCGCCGCGCCTGCCAGCGCCAGGCCACCACCAGGACGGCGAAGAACGGCGCGAAGAACAGCGCGCTCCACTTCACCCCGCAGGCCAGGCCGAAGAAGACGCCGCTGGCCAGCAGCCACCACGGGACGATC
Source organism: Actinoplanes octamycinicus (assembly GCF_014205225.1). Classification (NCBI taxonomy): domain Bacteria; kingdom Bacillati; phylum Actinomycetota; class Actinomycetes; order Micromonosporales; family Micromonosporaceae; genus Actinoplanes; species Actinoplanes octamycinicus. Next base: position 1,132,834 of record NZ_JACHNB010000001.1, on the reverse strand, counting down.
CGCGGGATCTTGTAGGTGGCCGCCGGGTCGAAGCCGTCGGCCAGCGCCCGCTTCCAGCGCCGCCGGTAGTGGTCGCGGTCCAGCACCATGCAGGCGAAGGTCAGCAGGATGAACAGCCCGAGGAAGATGTCCAGCAGCGAGGTGCGGGAGAGCACCAGCTGGAACCCGTCCAGGGTCATCAGCAGGCCGGCCATCCCGGCCAGCACGATCGAGTGGAACATCCGGTAGGCGACCCGGATCAGGATCAGGATCATCAGCGTGCCGGCGATCGCCGCCGAGATCCGCCAGCCCAGCTCGCGGTTGCCGTAGACCTGCTCGCCCAGGGCGATCAGCCACTTGCCGAGCGGCGGATGCACCACGTACGCCGGGCCGTTGGTCTTCTCGTCCCACTCGACGCCGTGCTGGAGCATGTCCCAGGCGTCGGTCGGGTAGTAGACCTCGTCGAAGATGTAGCCCTTGGGCTTGTCCACCCCGGCCAGCCGCAGGATCGCCGCGGCGGTCACGATCACCAGGGTGACCAGCCAGGAGTACGGGTCGAGGCGGGCGTCCAGCGTCGACAGGCGTCGCCGGACGAGGTCGGGAACGGCCCGCACCCCTCGGGACGACTCCGCCTCGGCGGGGGAGTCCGCGGGGGTGAGTTCTGTCTCAGCTGTCGCCGTGGTCACTCCGCGATCGTAGGCTGCGCGGCTTTGAACTGACGTCCGGGCGTGTGATGGACTTTTCCGGTGTCTCGTGAAACTTCCGGCGCCGGCCGCGTGATCCTGGTCGGCGCCCCGCTCGGCAACATCGGTGACGCCTCGGCGCGGCTGCGGGAGGTGCTCGCCACCGCGGACGTGATCGCGGCCGAGGACACCCGCCGGCTGGCCCGGCTCGTCAAGGACCTGGACGTCGCCGTGCGCGGGCGGGTCGTCTCCTACTTCGAGGGCAACGACGACCGGCGCACCCCGGAGCTGGTCGAGGCACTGGCCGGCGGCGCCACCGTCGCGGTGATCACCGACGGCGGCATGCCGAGCGTCTCCGACCCCGGATATCGGCTGGTCCGGGCCGCCCTGGACGCCGGCCACCCGGTGACCGCGGCGCCCGGCCCGAGCGCGGTGACCACCGCGCTGGCGCTGTCCGGGCTGCCCAGCGACCGGTTCGTCTTCGAGGGGTTCCTGCCGCGGACCGGCTCGAACCGCCGCTCCCGGCTGCGCGAGCTGGCCGCCGAGCCACGGACGCTGGTCTTCTTCGAGGCGCCGCACCGGATCACCGGGGCGCTCGCCGACCTGGCCGCCACGTTCGGCGCGGACCGGCCCGGGGCGGTCTGCCGGGAGCTGACCAAGACCTACGAGGAGATCCGCCGCGGCACCCTGGCCGAGCTGGCCGAGTGGGCCGCCGCCGGGGAACCGCGCGGCGAGATCACCCTGGTGGTGGGCGGCGCGCCGGCCGGGCCGGCGGAGCGGCCGGACGACGACGAGCTGCGCGCCGCGGTGGCCCGGCGGGAGGCGGCCGGCGACTCGCGGCGCGATGCCATCCAGGCGGTGGCCGATCAGTACGGGCTGAAGAAGCGCGACGTCTACAGCCTGGTGCACGCGTCATAGCGCCTGTTTCGGAGGCCACGCCGCAGCCCCGGTCGGCCTCCGAAACAGGCGCTAGTAGGCGGCGGCCAGGAAGCCGGCCAGCAGCACGAGCGGGCCGGCGACGCTGGCCAGCAGGGCGTACCGGCGGGCGCGCGGGGACTCCAGCCGCCGTGCGCCGGTCGCTCCGGCGATGCCGTACCCACAGATCAGCACCAGCAGGAAACCGAGCGTCCAGCGCAGGTGCATGAGCACGCCGGGCGGCGCGGCGTAGGCCTGCCGGCTGTCCGCGCTGACCATCCGGGCGCCGGAGACCGCGCCCGGCTCGCGGGCCTCGCCGGTGATGCCGAGCAGGGTCACCCGGCGGGCGCTGAAGGTGCCGTCCGCGGCGGTGAACCGGCCGGTGCAGCGCTGGGTGAGACCGGCGCCGTGGCAGCGGGTGGTGGTCGCGTACCCGATGTCGCCGTGCCCGGTGGCCAGCCAGAACGGCTCCGCGCTGACCCAGGCGAAGAACGCCGCGAGCAGGCTCAGGCCGATCAGCGCGACCAGCGCGCCGACCGGGTTGGTGGCCGGTGGCCGGCGGCGGCTGCCGGCCCGCCGGTCGCGGCGCGCCTCGGCGGCGATCCGGGCCTCGTCGGTCTCCCAGAACGGCGAGTTCTCCATCCGCTCCAGCCGGGTCGCGGTGGCCGGCGAGACGCCGCCCTCCGGCAGCGGCGGGAGCGGGCGGCGCGTCTCCAGGACGACCGTGGGCCGGTTCAGGTCGCTGGGCTCCGGGAGGACCATGATCTCCGGTACGACCTCGCCGGCCTCCTCCGCCTCGCCGGTCCGGCCGGGCTCGATGATCATCAGCTCGTCCGCCGTGGCCAGCCGCTCGCCGTCCCCGGACGGGTTCAGCTGCCGCGTCACGTCGCTCGCCCCGGCCGCCCGGGCCTGGTCGGCCGCCCGGTCCGCCCACTCCCGGGAGGTCGGCTCCCGATCGGTCTCGCCCTGCCACCACCCGGCCTCCGGAGCCACCTCGGCCCACGCGTTCCCGGTCGGTGTTTCCCCTGGCTGCGGCGCGTTTCCCGTCACTGATCCAGTCAACTACGCGGCGCACCGGGGGGACCGGCAATGATAGGGCGTGTCGGGACAAATCGGTCGGCTGGCACGCGGGGCGGCAATCCGTTCGCAGCGGCCCCGGGACGGTCACTACGCTTGTACGTCATGAGTCACGTTCTCGCCGCGGTCGCCTGGCCCTACGCCAACGGCCCGCGCCACATCGGTCATGTTTCCGGCTTCGGGGTGCCGTCCGACGTGTTCAGCCGGTACATGCGGATGGCCGGCCACGACGTGCTCATGGTCTCCGGCACCGACGAGCACGGCACCCCGATCCAGGTCCAGGCGGACGCCGACGGGGTCACCCCGCGCGAGCTGGCCGATCGGTACAACCGGGTGATCGTCGAGGACCTGCACGGCCTGGGCCTGTCCTACGACCTGTTCACCCGCACCACCACCCGCAACCACTACGCCGTGGTGCAGCAGCTCTTCGAGGGCCTGCACGAGAACGGGTACATCGTCGCCCGCACCACGCTCGGCGCGATCTCCCCGTCCACCGGCCGCACCCTGCCGGACCGCTACATCGAGGGCACCTGCCCGATCTGCGGTTACGACAGCGCCCGCGGCGACCAGTGCGACAACTGCGGCAACCAGCTCGACCCCGAGCAGCTGATCAACCCGAAGTCCCGGATCAACGGGGAGACCCCGCAGTTCGTCGAGACCGAGCACTTCTTCCTCGACCTGCCGGCCTTCGCCGAGGCGATCGGCGGCTGGCTGGACCGCCGGGAGAACTGGCGGCCCAACGTGCTGAAGTTCTCCCGCAACCTGCTCGACGACCTGCAGCCCCGGGCGATCACCCGGGACCTGGAGTGGGGCGTGCCGATCCCGCTGGACGGCTGGCGGGACCGCGCCGACAAGCGGATCTACGTCTGGTTCGACGCGGTCATCGGTTACCTCTCGGCGTCGATCGAGTGGGCCCGGCGCACCGGCGACCCGGAGGCGTGGCGGCAGTGGTGGTCGGCCGACGCGCAGGGCAAGGACGCGCTCGGCTACTACTTCATGGGCAAGGACAACATCGTCTTCCACTCGGTGATCTGGCCGGCGCTGCTGCTCGGCTACTCCGGCGAGGGCGACAAGGGCGGCCAGGCCGGCCCGCTGGGCAAGCTGAACCTGCCCACCGAGGTGGTCTCCAGTGAGTACCTGACGATGGAGGGCAAGAAGTTCTCCTCGTCCCGGCGCGTGGTCATCTACGTGCGCGACTTCCTGGAGCGCTACGACGCCGACGCGCTGCGCTACTTCATCGCCGCGGCCGGCCCGGAGTCCAACGACACCGACTTCACCTGGGCCGAGTTCGTCCGGCGTAACAACGACGAGCTGGTCGCCGGCTGGGGCAACCTGGTGAACCGGTCGATCTCGATGGCCGCGAAGAACTTCGGCGCGATCCCGCCGGCGGTCGACCTGACCGCCGAGGACCGCGCGCTGCTGGAGGTCGCCAGGGCCGGTTTCGCCACGGTCGGCGAGCTGATCGGCAAGCACCGGCAGAAAGCCGCGATCGGCGAGGCGATGCGGGTGGTCGCCGAGGCGAACAAGTACCTCTCCGAGCAGGCCCCGTGGAAGCTCAAGGACGAGTCGCAGAAGGAGCGGCAGGGTACCGTCCTGCACGTCGCGCTGCAGGTGGTCAGCGACGCGAACACGCTGCTCACCCCGTTCCTGCCGCACTCCGCGCAGAAGGTGCACGAGCTGCTCGGCGGCACCGGGGTGCACGCCCCGATGCCGGAGATCGTCGAGGTCGAGGACCTGGACGGCGGGCCGGGGTACCCGGTGCTGATGGGTGACTACACGGTCGGTGCCCGCTGGGAGTCGGTGCCGCTGGTGGCCGGCACCCCGTTGAACGCGCCGAAACCGGTCTTCCGCAAGCTCGAGCCGTCGGTGGTCGAGGAGGAGCTGGCCCGTCTGGGCGAAGTGTCCTGACCTGGGGTTTCGTCCGAAAGGCCCGGCTTCGGCCGGGCCTTTCGCGTGGGCCGCCACGGTTGGCTGAATCACCACGGATTCTTCACAGATTTTCCATTGATCAGACAGCTACCCGCCGGTTACATTGATCCGCGCCACGGGGGAACGTTGGCGTTTTGTCGATACGGATGCGTCCTGACGTGACCGCGTCGTCCAACTGCCCTTCATGTGGTCTTCTCACCCCTCGAAGGAGTTGGACTTCCTTGAAACCACGCCTGGCACGGCCGCTGCTCGCGGCCCTCGTCGGCGGCGCGCTGGTCGCGGGCGGCGCAGTCGCGGCGTCTCCGGCCTACGCGGGTGTCAGCCCGGCGCGCATCGCCGCGACCACGGCTGACGAGCCGACCGACCCGCCCACCACTCCGGTCGACCCGGGCACCGGCGGTGGCGACACCGGCACCGGCACCGGCGACACGGGTGGCAGCACCGGCGGTGGCGACACCGGCGGCAGCACTGGTGGCGGTGACACCGGCGGTAGCACTGGCGGTGGCGACACCGGCGGCAGCACTGGTGGCGGTGACACGGGTGGCAGCACTGGCGGTGGCGACACCGGCGGTAGCACTGGCGGTGGCGACACCGGCGGCAGCACTGGTGGCGGTGACACGGGTGGCAGCACTGGCGGTGGCGACACCGGCGGTAGCACTGGCGGTGGCGACACCGGCGGCAGCACTGGCGGTGGCGACACCGGCGGCAGCACCGGGGGCGGCGACACCGGCGGGAACACCGGCGGCGGCACCACCGACCCGGGCACCACCGACCCCGAGCCGGTTCCGGACACCACGGCGCCGACCGGCACCTACCGGCTGTCGGCCCTCTCGATCTGGACCGGCCAGCAGGTCGTGCTCTACCAGAACAACGCCGACTACGCCGACGGCGACAACGACGACTCGACCATCAAGCGGGTCGTCGACTGGAAGGACGGCACCACGAGCGAGTTCTCGTCGGCCTCCGCCACCTGGCTCCAGCACAACTACAAGAGCGCCGGCACCTACGTCGTCACCGAGACGCTGACCGACGCCGCGGGCAACGAGACCAAGCTCACCGCGACCGTCTACGTGAAGAACGCGCCCACCGCGATCTCGCTCAGCAAGAAGAGCGTGTGGAACGGCGAGCGCTACAACGTGACCGTCAAGGCGGTGCCGGCCGGCACCACCTCGTACGTCATCTTCTGGGGCGACGGCTTCTACAACGAGTACAAGTGGTACGGCAAGGCCCGCACCTTCCCGGGCTACTACTACCACTACAAGGGCAGCAACTCGGTGGTCACCGGGTACCGCCCGACCCAGATCGCGTACCGGAACGCCAACGGCCTCAGCACCCCGGTCACCGGCGCCTGGATCAAGGTGAAGAAGGACAGCTGGAAGCCGACCGTCAAGGTCAACAAGCCGTCCAGCCCGAACCGGCTGAAGTCCTGGAAGTACGTCACCGGGACCGCCTCGGACAAGGGCTCCGGCGCCCCGGGCGTCTGGGTCTTCCTGGAGAAGTACAGCAACGGCAAGGACTACTGCCTCAACAAGAACAAGAAGTGGCAGCGGGTCTACGACTCCACCTGGGACGCCACCTGCTACTCGTGGTGGGCTCCGGTCACCAAGGGCAAGTGGAAGTTCAAGGTTCCGGCCGGCCTGGGCAAGGGTTACTTCTGGGCCAGCGCCTACGCCGTGGACTGGGCGGACCACCGCAGCAAGTGGAAGACCGTCTCGGCCAAGATCACGCGTAGCTGATCGAGGACCAGACACGCGAAGCGGGGCCGGAGTGATCCGGCCCCGCTTTCGCGTTCCCTCAGAGCTGGTAGGCCAGCTCCGCGATGTGGTGGTCGGCCAGCTCGTCGACCGGCGCCCAGGCCTCGTAGACGCCGCGCTCGTAGCAGCGCGCCCCGGTGGCGCCGAGCGCCTCGGCGTCCGGGCGGAGCAGCCGCAGCCGGGCCCACGAGTCGTCCCGCTGCAGCACCCAGCACGGCACCCCGCGCCACAGCGCCTGCTCGGCCCGCCGGCTCAGGCTCTGCACCGGGTAGCGCGCGGCCCGGGTCAGCGCCCGCACCCGGAACTCGCCGGGCGGGTCGGCGACCGCCTCGTACTCCTTGCCGTCGATCGTGCCGACCAGCCGGGCGGTGCCGGCGGCGGTGCACGGCACGTACTCCCGGTCCGGGCTCACCCCGGGCAGCTCGCCCAGCAGCCCGCGCCAGCGCGGCCCGGCCAGCCGCAGCCAGCCGTGCTGCTCCGGCTGGTAGGTGTAGAGCACCACCTCGTCGCCGCCCGGCCCGTACGCCAGCAGCTGGGCGTTGGCCGGCAGCGGCAGGTCGGCGAACCCGGCCGTGACGAACTCCGGGATCAGGTCGTCGGTGCTCGGGGTGAACCCGGTGCCGAGCACCATCGCGCCGATCCGGGAGTGCGCCGGCAGCGCGGCCAGCCCGGGCTGGGCCGGTCCGGCCGGCAGCTCGTAGTCGCTCGGGTCGGTGGCCCGCCAGCGCAGCGCGAACGCCACCCGGCCGTCGGTGGCGCCGTCGGTGCGCAGCAGGGCCAGCCGCTCCGGGTCGGTCAGATGCGCGATGTCGCAGGCGCGGTAGCAGAACCCGTACGGCAGCCAGCCGCCGAGATGGCCGGCGACCTGGGCCGGCGACAGGATCTTGGTCATCCGGGTGCCGCGCCGCACGGCCGCGGTCTCCCGGATCCGGCGCAGCGTGGCATCGTCCCGGTGCACCGCGGACTGGCTCATCGCCTGCACCTGCTGCCAGGTCAACTCGCGGCGCAACGGTGCCATCAGGGGTGGGTCGAGCGGGTCGGCGCCCAGCTCGCTGTCCTCACCGATCACGGTCACCGGCGGAACTTAAGTGACGATGGTGGATACCGGATGAACGTGCGGTTACCGGGACATGCGCCGTGCAGAATGTCTCACATGCCTTCCACGCCCCCCGCGTCGCCCAGTCCATCACAGAAACGCCGGGACAAGGCCGCGCGCCGGGCGGGTGAGTTCCCGCCCGCCCCGGAGCCGCTCGCGGTCCCGGTCTTCGACAGCCACACCCACCTCGACCTGACCGTGCAGGAGGCCGGGGTGCCCGGCGGCGCCGAGGGCGTCGCCGACCCGGTGCAGGCGCTGATCGCCGCCGCCGCCAAGAACGGCGTCGACCGGCTGGTCCAGGTCGGCGTCGACGTGGACTCCTCGCGCTGGGGAGCCGAGCTGGCCGAGCGCACCGACGCGGTGCTCGCCGCGGTCGCCCTGCACCCGAACGAGGCGCCCCGCCTGGCCGACCTGGACGAGGCGCTGCGCGAGATCGACGCGCTGGCCGCCCGGCCGCGGGTGCGCGGCATCGGCGAGACCGGGATGGACACCTTCCGGACCGGGGACGACGGCCGGGCCGCGCAGGAGGAGAGCTTCCGGGCGCACATCCAGATCGCCAAGCGGCACGGCAAGGCGCTGATCATCCATGACCGGGACGCGCACCAGGACGTGCTGCGCGTCCTGGACTCGGAGGGCGCCCCGGACACCGTGGTGCTGCACTGCTTCTCCGGTGACGCCGAGTTCGCCGCCGAGTGCGTGCGCCGGGGGTACCACCTGAGCTTCGCCGGGACGGTCACCTTCGCCAGCGCCGGGAACCTGCGCGCGGCGGCCGCGATCACCCCGCCCGAGCTGATGATGGTGGAGACCGACGCGCCCTATCTCACGCCCGCCCCGCACCGGGGGCGGCCGAACGCCTCCTACCTGATCCCGATCACCGTGCGGGCCCTCGCCGCGGCCGGCGGCACCGACCTCGACGAGCTCTGCGCCCGCATCTCGGCGAACGGCGAGCGGGTCTTCGGCGCCTGGAAGTGACTGCCCGCCCGGGTGGCGGAGTAGTCGGCCGCCTAGGCTGCTCCCATGGCTGACGCACTTCTCGGCCCGGCGGAGATCCGGGAACTCGCCGCGCGTCTCGGCGTCGCGCCGACCAAGAAGCTCGGCCAGAACTTCCTGCACGACCCGAACACGATCCGCCGGATCGTGGCCGCGGCCGGGCTGCGCCCGGACGACGTCGCGCTGGAGGTCGGCCCCGGGCTCGGCTCGCTCACCCTGGGCCTGGCCGGCGCGGTCCGGCACGTGCACGCCGTGGAGATCGACCCGGTGCTGGCCGCCGCGCTGCCCGGCACGGTCACCGCGGCGCACCTCACCGTGCACCCGGCCGACGCGCTCAAGGTCAGCGGCGACCGGTTCGACCCGGCGCCCACCATGCTGGTCGCCAACCTGCCGTACAACGTGGCCGTCCCGGTCGTGCTGCACCTGCTCGCCGAGCTGCCGACGCTGCGCGGCGGCCTGGTGATGGTGCAGAAGGAGGTCGCTGACCGGCTCACCGCCGGTCCCGGCTCCAAGGTGTACGGCGTCCCGTCGGTCAAGCTCGCCTGGTACGCCGAGGCCAAGCCGGCCGGCAAGGTCCCGCCCGCGGTGTTCTGGCCGGTGCCCAACGTGGACTCCGGCCTGGTCGCCTTCACCCGGCGGGAGCCGCCGGCCGGGGCGGTCCGCCGGGACGTCTTCGCGGTGGTGGACGCGGCCTTCGCGCAGCGGCGCAAGACGTTGCGGGCGGCGCTGGCCGGCTGGGCCGGCGGACCCGGGAAGGCGGAACAGGTCTTGCTGGCGGCCGGGGTGAGCCCGCAGGCCAGGGGAGAATCGCTGACCGTGGGCGAGTTCGCCGCGATCGCCGCGGCGGCGAAAACGTCGGAGTCCGGCGGTAAGCTCAGCGCGTCCGGCGCACAGCCCGAGGAGGTGGACTCGTGACCGCCACCGCCGAGCGCGTGCACATTCATGCTCATGACCTGGTGGCGGCCCGTTCCGGGCCGGCCGGTGACGCCGATGGGGTGATGCGGTTGAGGAAGCCGTTTGAGGTCGAGCCGCTGATCCTGGACATCGCTCCGTGACCGAGGCGTGGGGTCCGGACGACGACGAGCCCCGGCCGCACAGTGGCCCGGTCCGGGTCCGCGTGCCGGCCAAGATCAACCTGCACCTCGGGGTCGGGCCGCTGCGGCCGGACGGCTACCACGAGCTGAACACGGTCTATCACGCGATCAGCCTGTTCGACGAGATCACCGCCCGGCACGGTGACACCCTCACGCTCACCATGGAGGGCGAGGGCACCGGCGAGCTGGCGCTGGACGAGACCAACCTGATCATCCGGGCCGCCCGGGCGCTGGCCGCCCAGGCGCGCGTCCCGGCGTACGCGAGGTTGCACCTGCGCAAGTCGATCCCGCTGGCCGGCGGCCTGGCCGGGGGCAGCGCCGACGCGGCCGCCACGCTGATCGCCTGCGATCTGCTCTGGGGTCTCGGCATGTCCCGGGACGACCTCGCCGAGGTGGGCGCCCAGCTCGGCTCGGACGTGCCGTTCCTGCTGCACGGCGGCACCGCGCTGGGCACCGGGCACGGCGAGACGGTCAGCCCGATCCTGGCCCGCCCGACCATCTGGCACTGGGTGGTCGCGGTCGCCGACGGCGGCCTGTCCACCCCGGCGGTCTACCGCGAGCTGGACGCGCTGCGCGACGGCTCCTGGCCGCCACCGGCGCTGGGCAGTGCCGACCAGCTGATGGCGGCGCTGCGCCAGCGCGACCCGGCGGTGCTCGCCGCCGCCCTCGGCAACGACCTGCAGGCGGCCGCCCTCGCGCTCCGCCCGCAGCTCGCCGACGTGCTGAAAGCCGGCGCGGAGGCCGGGTCGCTGGCCGGGCTGGTCTCCGGCTCCGGCCCGACCTGCGTCTTCCTGGCCGCCGACGCGGCGCACGCGCAGCGGATCGCCGACGGGCTCACCGAGGCGGGGGTCTGCCGGGCGGCGGTCACCGCGCGCGGCCCGCAGCCCGGAGCGCGGGTAATCTAGGACCATCGTGGCCAACATCATCAACCTGGACCGGGTCAACAAGGGCTATGGCGCCGCCGGTCAGCTGCTCACCGACGTCTCGCTCGGGCTGGACGACGACGCCCGCGTCGGCATCGTCGGCCTCAACGGGGCCGGCAAGTCCACCCTCCTGCGCATGCTGGCGAAAATCGAGGAGCCGGACTCGGGGCGCGTGACGCACCGCCGTGACCTGCGGGTCGCCACCCTTCCGCAGGCGCTCAACCTCGCCGCCGACGCCACCGTGCGCGACGTCGTGCTGGGCACCGCCTGGCTCGCCGAGGGCATGGGCGCCGAGCACGAGTGGGCCGGTGACGCCGGCGTGCGCACCATCCTCGACGGCCTCGGCATGGGCCATCTCGGGCTGGACAGCCCGGTCGGCCCGATGTCCGGTGGCGAGCGCCGCCGGGTCGCGCTGGCCGCCCTGCTGGTCCGCGAGAGCGACCTGCTGATCCTCGACGAGCCCACCAACCATCTGGACGTGGCCGGCGTCGACTGGCTGGCCAAGCACCTGCTCACCCGCAAGGGCGCGCTCGCCGTGGTCACCCACGACCGCTGGTTCCTGGACGCGGTCTGCACCATGACCTGGGAGGTCGTGGACGAGCAGGTGCACACCTACGAGGGTGGGTACGCCGCCTGGATCCTGGCCCGCGCCGAGCGCCAGCGGGTCGCCGCCGCCGTCGAGGCCCGCCGGCAGAACCTGCTCCGCAAGGAGATCGCCTGGCTGCGCCGCGGCCCGCCGGCCCGGACGTCGAAGCCGAAATTCCGGATCGACGCGGCCAACGAGCTGATCGCCGACGTGCCGCCGGTCCGGGACACGGTCAGCCTGCAGCGGCTGGCCACCACCCGGCTCGGCAAGCAGGTCTACGACCTGGAGCAGGTCACCCTCAACGCCGGGCCCAAGCCGATCTTCCGGGACCTGACCTTCCAGGTCGGCCCGGGCGACCGGATCGCCGTCCTGGGCGCCAACGGGGCCGGCAAGACCACCCTGCTGCGGATGCTGGCCGGGGTCACCAAGCCGGACGGCGGCCGGCTGGTCACCGGCTCCACCGTGCGCCCGGCCTTCCTCTCCCAGGAGCTCAAGGAGCTGCCCGGGCACCTGCGCCTGCTGGAGGCCGTCGAGGAGGTGGCCAAGCGGGTCCAGCTCGGCGACCGGGAGCTCTCGGCCGGCCAGCTGGCCGAGGTGTTCGGGTTCACCGACAAGCGGATCTGGACGCCGGTCAGCGACCTGTCCGGTGGTGAGCGCCGCCGGCTGCAGATGCTGCGCCTGCTCGCCACCGAGCCGAACGTGTTGCTGCTCGACGAGCCGACCAACGACCTGGACACCGACACCCTGGCGTCGCTGGAGGATCTGCTCGACTCCTGGCCGGGCACGATGATCGTGGCCAGTCACGACCGGTACCTGGTCGAGCGGGTCACCGACCAGGTCTACGCGATGTTCGGCGACGGGCGGCTCGTCCACCTGCCCGGTGGCATCGACGAGTACCTTTCGCGGATCCACGGGGCGGCTCCGGCCGTACCGGGAAATGTGGCGCCGCAAGCGGCCGCGGCCGCGACCGGGCTCTCCTCCGGTGAGCTCCGCCAGGCGAAAAAAGATCTCGCCCGGATGGAGCGCCAGCTGGACAAGCTCACCGAGAAGGAAGCCAGGATCAACGAGAGCCTCGCCGAACACGGCAGCGACTACGACAAAATCGTAGAGCTGGAAGCCCAGCTCAAGGCCGTCCGCCAGGAGCGGGAAGAGGTGGAGATGGCCTGGCTGGAACTGGCCGAGCAGGTGCCCGGAAACTGATCCGGGGGGTGTACCTGCGCCGCTTGTCGCGGATACGCGAGAATCGGGACGACAACACCTGACCTTGGAGACGGACAGCATGGCGCATATTCCGGTCAACCACCCCCTTCGGCCGATGTACCGCTTGGCCGGTTTTGTCGCCGGCGCGTACCTGGTGGTCTTCGGCGTCCTCGGCCTGATCGCCACCGCGAGCGACGGCTTCCTCGGCGAGCCCGCCGACCGCGTGCTCGGCCAGGGCGTGAACCTGCTGGGTTCGATCGTCTCGCTGGTCGCCGGCGGCCTGGTCCTGCTCGGCACCGCGGTCGGCCGCAACGTCGACGTGCAGGTCGACAAGCTGGTCGGCTGGGGCCTGCTGGTGGTGGGCAGCTACGCGCTGGCCACCATCCGCACCGACGCGAACTTCTTCGGGTACAGCATCTCGACCGTGGTGGTGACCTACCTGGTCGGTCTGCTGCTGATCACGATCAGCCTTTACAGCAAGGTGGCCGCCCCCGAGAAGGCCGGCGCGCCGCGCCAGGTCCGTGAGGGCCGCCCCGCCTGAGAGCTGCCGGTTCCGATGCGATGACCGCCGCCTGCGCGGCGGTCATCGCTTCTTCCGGGTGATCAGTTCGGGTCGCGCCTCCAGGTGCGACAGGCCGTTCCAGGCCAGGTTCACCAGGTGGGCGGCGACCATCTCCTTCCGTGGCTTGCGGGCCTCCCGCCACCACTGGCCGACCAGCGCGACCATCCCGACCAGCGCCTGCGAGTAGAGCTCGGCGAATTTCGGGTCCAGGCCGCGGCGGGTGAACTCGGCGCCCAGGATGTGCTCGACCTGGTGCGCCACGTCGTTCATCACGCTGGAGAAGGTGCCGGCCGGGGCGAGCACCGGCGCCTGCCGCGCGGTCAGCACCTGGAAGCCGTGCGGCTCCTCCTCGATGTAGTCCAGCAGCGCCAGCGCGGCCTGTTCCAGCAGCTCGCGCGGATGACCGGCGGTGAGCGCCGCGGTGATCCGGTCCAGCAGGGCGCGCACCTCCCGGTCGACGACCACGGCGTAGAGCCCTTCCTTGCCGCCGAAGTGCTCGTAGATCACCGGTTTCGACACCTTGGCCCGGGCCGCGACCTCCTCGACCGTGGTGCCGTCGAAGCCACGCTCGGCGAAGAGCTGACGCCCGATCGCGATCAGCTGCTCGCGGCGCTGCGCCCCGGACATCCGTTGCCGGCGCTTGATCTCCTCGGTCACCACGCCATCCTGTCAGGGTTCACTCGTCGGGCATCGTCCGCTTTCTCGGAGAGCGGCGAGGTTCGCTAGGCTGTGCTCAGCAACATTCGGCCGTGGTGTAATTGGCAACACTCTAGGTTTTGGTCCTAGCTTTCCGGGTTCGAGTCCTGGCGGCCGAGCAACTTCTGTGGTATGAGCCCTGTGACCTGCGGCTCATCGGGCGAGCCGCGCCGAGATCCGCGCGGCCGCCGACAACATGCCACTGCGAACGATGGAGTTGCCGCGTGAGCCAGGCCCCCAGCCGTACCGTTGTCGTCCTCGCCGCGGGGGAGGGCAAGCGGATGAAGTCCGCGACGCCCAAGGTCCTGCAGCCGCTGCTCGGGCGCACCCTGCTCGGCCACGTGCTGGCCGTCTCCGCCGCGATCAAGACCGACCGCACCCTGGTGGTGGTCGGGCACAAGGCCGACCAGGTCGGCGCGTTCCTGGCCGAGGCCGCGCCGGCCGCCACCCCGGTGCTGCAGGCCGAGCAGAACGGCACCGGCCACGCGGTGCGCATCGCGCTGGACGCCGCCCCCGAGCTGACCGGCACCGTGGTGGTGCTCAGCGGCGACGTGCCGCTGTTGCGGCCGGAGACGGTCGAGGCGCTGCTGGCCACCCACGAGCGCACCGGCGCGGCGGCGACCGTGCTGAGCGCCGAGGTGGAGGCGCCGGCCGGGCTGGGCCGGATCGTCCGGGACGCGGCCGGGAACCTGGAGCGGATCGTCGAGGCGAAGGACGCGTCGCCGGCCGAGCTGGCGATCAAGGAGATCAACTCGGGGATCTACGCGTTCGACGCCGCCCTGCTGCGCGAGGCGCTGGGCAAGCTGTCCACCGACAACGCGCAGGGCGAGGAGTACCTGACCGACGTCTTCGGCATCCTGGCCGGCCAGGGGCACCCGGTCGCGATCGAGGTGGCCGAGTTCGCGTACGAGACGCTCGGCTGCAACGACCGTGCCGAGCTGTCCCACCTGCGGGTGCTGATGCGCGACCGGGTGAACGACGCCTGGATGCGCGCCGGCGTGCTGCTGCTCGACCCGGCGACCACCTGGATCGACGTGACCGCCACCCTGGAGCCGGACGCCGTGGTGGACCAGAACTGCCAGATCCTCGGCACTTCGTCGGTGGCCACCGGCGCCGTGGTCGGCCCGGACTCCACTCTGGTCGACACCGTGGTGGCCGAGGGCGCGACGGTGCTGCGGACCCACGCGATCGGCGCCGAGATCGGCCCGGACGCCTCGGTCGGCCCGTTCTCCTACCTGCGGCCGGGCACCCGGCTGGCCCGCAAGGCGAAGGTCGGCGGGTTCGTCGAGACCAAGAACGCGGTGCTCGGCGAGGGCGCCAAGGTGCCGCACCTGTCCTACGTGGGCGATGCCGAGATCGGCGCGAAGGCGAACATCGGCGCCGGCACCATCTTCGCCAACTACGACGGGGTGCGGAAGAGCCGGACCGTGGTCGGCGAGGCGGCGTTCGTCGGGTCCGACTCGGTGCTGATCGCGCCGGTGGAGATCGGCCCGGGCGCCTACGTCGCGGCCGGTTCCGCGGTGGTGAAGGACGTCCCGGCCGGCAACCTCGGGGTGACCCGCGCGCAGCAGCGCAACATCGAGGGCTGGGTGGCGATGAAACGGGCCGGCACGGTGTCCGCCGAGGCCGCCGAGCGGGCCCGGGATATCACCCCTGATCAGGACTAATCCAGCGGGGGTGAGGCATCCCACGTAGTGCCCTGGAAACATGGCGGTTACGTGTCCGGCAGGGATACTTCACGGGAACCCCACCCCCTAATCCACGGGAGCAGCGATCCGATGGGCAGCATCGTCGCGGAGAACCGTAAGAGTCTGATGCTCTTTTCCGGCCAGGGCTTCCCGGAGCTGGCCGAGGAGATCGGTCAGGTGCTCGGCGTGGCGCCGACGCCGTCGGACTCCTACGAGTTCGCCAACGGTGAACTTTTCGTTCGGTTCAAGGAGTCGGTGCGCGGCTCGGACGCCTTCGTGGTGCAGTCGGTCACCGAGGGGGTGAACCGCTGGGTGATGGAAACCCTCATCATGATCGACGCGCTGAAGCGTGGCTCGGCCAAGCGGATCACCGTGGTGCTGCCGTTCTATCCGTACTCGCGGCAGGACAAGAAGCACCGCGGCCGGGAGCCGATCTCGGCCCGGCTGATCGCCGACCTGCTGAAGACCGCGGGCGCCAACCGGATCCTCACGGTCGACCTGCACACCGCGCAGATCCAGGGCTTCTTCGACGGCCCGGTGGACCACCTGTTCGCGATGGACATCCTCGCGGAGTACGTGGAGAAGAAGTTCGCCGGCCGGCCGATGACCGTGGTGGCGCCGGACTCCGGCCGGGTCCGGGTGGCCGAGCGCTGGACCGACCGGCTGGGCGGCTGCCCGCTGGCCTTCATCCACAAGACCCGCGACCCGCTGAAGCCGAACCAGGTGGTGGCGAACCGGGTGGTGGGCGAGGTCGAGGGCCGGGTCTGCCTGATCGTGGACGACATGATCGACACCGGCGGCACGATCGCCAAGGCCGCCGACATCCTCTTCGACGAGGGCGCCGCGGACGTGATCGTGGCCTCCACCCACGCGCTGCTCTCCGACCCGGCCACCGAGCGGTTGAAGAACAGCCGGATCTCCGAGCTCGTGGTGACGAACACGTTGCCGCTGGCCCCGGAGAAGCGGCTCGACAAGATCACGGTGTTGTCCATCGCGCCGCTGCTGGCGCGGGCGATCCGTGAGGTGTTCGACGACGGTTCCGTGACCACGCTGTTCGGTGGCCTGAGCTAGTTCACGAGGGGTGAGAGCGCCCGTCCGCCGGTTCGCCCGGTGGCGGGCGCTCTCCGTGTGTTTTCAGGTTTCTCCCCGCACGTACCGGACCCGCTGATTTCTGCGGGTTCGGAGCAGGTAAGCTAGTGCGGTTGCCACGGCGAGGGTGCCCCGCGGTCTGCTGAGGTTCGCAGTCCGCTCGAGGCTCCGTGATCGACGCGGTGCTCCGGGCCTGTGCCCAGCGCGCCCCCTTGCCCGGCAGCGCCGGCGTCGGCTCTGAGCCGTCGCAGATCACCACTGAAGCACTGCCGGAATACCGCAGCCGCAGACTTAGACGCAGCCCGCATCGAAGAGTTTCAGGAGTTTCCCCGTGTCCGAGGTAAAGATCAGCGCCGAGCCCCGCACCGAGTTCGGCAAGGGTGGTGCCCGCCGCACGCGCCGGGCTGGCCTGGTGCCCGCCGTGCTGTACGGCCACGGCGAGGCGCCGCAGCACATCGCGCTCCCGGCCCGTGAGTTCGCCGCTGCCATCCGGCACGGCGGTCTGAACCAGATTTTCACCATCGACATCGCCGGCAACGCGGCCGCCACCCTGGCCCTGCCGAAGGCGATCCAGCGTGACCCGATCAAGGACACCTACGAGCACGTCGACCTGCTGATCGTGAAGCGGGGCGAGAAGGTCCAGGTGGACATCCCGGTCAGCCTGACCGGTGAGGCCGCGAAGAACACCCTGATCGTGCACGAGTCGAACACCGTCGCGGTGGTCGCCGAGGCGCTGCACCTGCCGGCCGAGCTGGAGCTGCCGATCGACGGCCTGGAGGCCGGCACCCAGCTGACCGCCGGTGACGTGAAGCTGCCGCAGGGCGTGGAGCTCGCGGTCGACGCGGACACCGTGCTGGCGATCATCAACGCCGCGCAGAGCGTCCAGACCGCCGAGGAGGACGCCGCTGACGCGGAGGCCGCCGAGGCGGCCGCGGCGGAGTAATTCCGGCGCTCGCGCGCGTCGAGTCAACGCGGTAGACCAGTCATCAGGGAAAGTGCCGACCGGCACTTTCCCTGATGTGTATTCCGGAGAGGTTTGCAGGGTGAGTGACGTCGAGTCGCCGTGGCTGGTGGTGGGCCTGGGTAACCCGGGCCGGGAGTACGCCGGCAACCGGCACAACGTGGGCTTCATGGTGGCCGACCTGCTGGCGTCCCGGCTGGGGACGAAGCTGGGCCGGGCGAAGCGCGCGCAGGCCGAGGCCGGTGAGGGCAGGCTGGGGTTCGGCGGGCCCAAGCTGGTGCTGGTGAAGCCGCTGACCTACATGAACCTGTCCGGCGCCCCGGTGGTGTCGCTGGCGCAGTTCTTCAAAGTGCCCGTGGCTCATGTGATCGCGGTGCATGATGAGCTGGATGTGCCGTTCGGTCAGGTTCGGGCGAAGCTCGGCGGCGGTGAGGGTGGCCACAACGGGCTGCGTTCGATGTCGAAGTCGCTGGGCAGCAAGGACTACGCGCGGGTGCGGTTCGGCATCGGGCGGCCTCCGGGGCGGCAGGATCCGGCGGACTACGTGCTCTCCGACTTCTCCTCGGCGGAGCGCAAGGAGCTGGACTTCCTGGTGGACCGGGCGGCCGACGTGGTGGAGGCGATCGTGCTCGAGGGTGTCGAGTGGGCGCAGAACAAATACCACGGAAGCTGATGGTTCGGGCCGGAACGCCGTGACCTATTGGGTCGATTTGTCCGCCTAGTCATACCGTGACGGCTCCGCCGTCCGTCCGTTGGTCACCACAGGCGCCCGCTTTCCGGCGCGCCGCCGACGTGACGGGGGGTTCGTGGGATGTCGCAGGACGTGTCCGAAAGCCGGGCGGACGCGTTGACTGGTCCCACCCTCGATCTGCCCACCATCCGGACCGAGCCGCCGGTCAATCAGGGCCCGCAGCACCCGCCGCTGCGGCACGCCTCCGGGCGCAACGCGCGGATCCCGGCGCCGCTCGGCCCGTCGGTGCCGGACCCCGCCGGGCGGGCGCACAACCAGGCCATGGACCGGCACTGGTCGCAGCGACGCAACCGGTCGTCGGCCACCCGGTCGTTCATCCGGCCGCGAGGCCGGCACGCCGCCCTGTCCCGGCGGCAGCGCTGGGAACGGCGCTACGTCCGCTCCCTGGTGCTGGCCGACCTGACCGCCGGCGTCGGCGCCGGGGTGGCCGGCTACCACCGGTCCTATCTGCTGCTCTCCGCGCTGCTCCCGGTGGTGCTGCTGGCCGTGCTCGCGGTCTCCCGCGCCTACGAGCGCCGCTACCTCTTCGTCGGCACGGACGAGTACCAGCGGGTGATCCGTGGCGGGGTCGGGCTGATCGCCGGGGTGGCGCTGCTGTCGTACGCCTTGAATCTCGATCTGGCCCGGTCCTATGTGCTGGCCGCGCTGCCGGCCGCGGTCGCCGCGGTCCTGGTGCTGCGATTCGCGCTGCGCAAGCGGCTGCACCTGGCCCGGGCCCGGGGCGAGGCGCTGCGCCGGGTGATCGTGGTCGGTCATGAGCTGTCGGTGATCGGGATCACCCGGCAGCTGCGCCGCGAGCGCTATCACGGGCTCGAGGTGGTCGGCGCCTGCCTGCCGCCGGGCGCCGACGGGCTGGAGGTCGGCCTGCCGGTCTACGGCACCTTCGAGGACGTGGCGGCCGCGGTCGAGCAGGCCGACGCGGACACCGTGGTGGTGCTGAGCTGCCCGGAGCTGGACGGAGCGGCGGTGCGCCGGCTGGCCTGGCGGCTGGAACGCGACGAGGTGGACCTGGTGGTGGCCAGCGCGCTGGTCGACGTCGCCGGGGCACGCACCACGATCCGGCCGTTCGACGGGCTGCCCATGCTGCACGTCGAGCATCCCCGGCTGCACGGCGGATCGCGCCTGGTGAAGGACGTGGTCGACCGGGTCGGCGCGCTCCTGCTGCTGATCCTGTTCGCCCCGCTGCTGCTCGGGGTGGCGCTCTGGGTGCGACTCACGTCACGCGGACCGGTACTCTTTCGCCAGGTGCGTGTGGGACGCGATGGGCAGATGTTCCGGATTTTCAAGTTCCGCAGCATGTACCTGGATGCCGAGGCCCGGCTCGCCGAGCTGCGGCATCTGAACGAGCACGACGGTGTGCTCTTCAAGATCCGCGACGACCCGCGGGTGACCCCGGTCGGTCGGTGGTTGCGCCGGTTCTCGCTGGACGAGCTCCCGCAGCTGCTGAACGTGCTGTCCGGGCAGATGTCGCTGGTCGGACCGCGGCCGCCGTTGCCGACGGAGGTTGCCGCCTACGCCGACGACGTGCGGCGCCGGTTGGCTGTCAAACCGGGGATGACCGGGTTGTGGCAGGTGTCCGGCAGGTCAGACCTCTCCTGGGAGGAAGCGGTCCGTCTCGACCTGCGTTATGTCGAGAACTGGTCGCTCAGTTTGGATCTGGTGATCCTGCTGAGGACGATGACTGCAGTGGTGCGCTCGTCAGGGGCGTATTGACGGTCGGCTGGACGAAGGAGCAGACGAATGGGCGAGCAGACGAAGGCGTCCGCACGCGTGGCCGGGCCCCGGGACGGTGCCGAGGGCGGCGCCCCACCCGTCATCGACGCCGCGTTCGCTCGTTGGCTCGCCGAGCGGGCCGGCCAGGAGCTGCTGCGGGTCCGCGCCGAGCTGGGCCATGCGGACGGCAAGGCGCTCAAGGCGGCCGGCGACAAGGCCGCGCACGACCTGCTGCGGGCCGAGCTGGCCCGCTGGCGCCCGGCCGACGCGGTGCTGTCCGAGGAGGACGAGCACGCCCGGGTCGCGTGGCGTGACGGCGAGCCGGGCATGGTCCGGCCGGACCGGCTGAGCGCCTCCCGGGTCTGGATCGTCGACCCGCTGGACGGCACCCGGGAGTACTCGGAGGAGGGCCGTACCGACTGGGCGGTGCACGTGGCGCTCTGGACCGCCGACGCCTGCAAGTCGGATGCCTCGTGCCTCTCCGCCGGCGCGGTCGCGATGCCGGCCCGGCACCGCACCATCGCCACCGACAACCCGCCGGCCTACCCGCCGATGCCGCTCGAGTCGGCCACCGGTGGCGCGATCCGGATCGCCGCCAGCCGCACCCGCCCGCCGGCCTTCGTCACCGCGCTCGCCGAGGAGCTGGGCGCCGAGCTGGTGCCGATGGGCTCGGCCGGGGTGAAGATCGCCGCGGTGATCAGCGGCGAGGCGGACGCCTACGTGCACGCCGGCGGGCAGTACGAGTGGGACTCGGCGGCGCCGGTCGCTGTGGCGTTGGCCACGGGATTGCACGCGTCACGCATCGACGGCACGCCGCTGAGTTATAACCAGGCCGATCCGAAGTTGCCTGACCTGGTCGTCTGTCGCAAAGATCTCGCTCCTCGGTTGCTTGCTGCGATCAGCAAGCATCTTCCGCCACAATGACGATCCGGCCGCGGCCGTGGAAAATCGCAGAATGAGCTGGGGTTTGAACTGATGAGCCAGACGAAGGACTATCGCGTCTCGCATCTGGATGCTCTCGAAGCGGAGAGCATCTTCGTCATGCGGGAGGTCATGGCCGAGTTCGAGCGCCCCGTGCTGCTCTTCTCCGGCGGCAAGGACTCGATCGTCATGCTCCGCCTCGCGGAGAAGGCGTTCGCCCCCGGGCGCATCCCGTTCCCGGTGATGCACGTCGACACCGGGCACAACTTCCCCGAGGTCCTCGAATACCGGGACCGCCGGGTCGCCGCCCTCGGGCTGAACCTGGTGATCGCCAGCGTGCAGGAGGCGATCGACACCGGCCTGGTCCGCGAGCTGCCGGACGGCACCCGCAACCGGATCCAGACCCCGGTGCTGCTCAACGCGGTGGAGAAATACCGGTTCGACGCCCTCTTCGGCGGCGCCCGCCGCGACGAGGAGAAGGCGCGGGCCAAGGAGCGGATGTTCAGCTTCCGCGACGAGTTCGGCCAGTGGGACCCGAAGAACCAGCGTCCCGAGCTCTGGGCGCTCTACAACGGCCGGCACCACCCGGGCGAGTCGATCCGGGTGTTCCCGCTGTCCAACTGGACCGAGCTGGACGTCTGGCACTACATCGCCAAGGAGCAGATCCCGCTGCCGAGCATCTACTACGCCCACGACCGCGAGGTGGTCGAGCGGGACGGGATGTTCTACGCGGTCAACGAGTTCATCCGGCTGCGCGACGGCGAGACCTCGCAGGTCCGCCAGGTGCGCTACCGCACCGTCGGCGACGCGTCGCAGACCGCGGCGGTGCTCTCCGACGCCGACACCGTGGACAAGGTGATCGACGAGGTGGCCGCCACCCGGATCACCGAGCGGGGCGCGACCCGCGGCGACGACAAGGTCAGCGAGGCCGCGATGGAAGACCGTAAGCGAGAGGGTTACTTCTGATGAGCCAGGCGATTCTCGAGCCTGAGGCCGGCGCCGCCCGCACCATGGACCTGCTCCGCTTCGCCACCGCGGGCAGCGTCGACGACGGCAAGTCCACGCTCATCGGGCGGTTGCTCTACGACACCAAGACGATCTTCGCGGATCAGCTCGAGGCGGTCGAGGCGGCCAGCGCGTCCCGCGGCGACGAGTACACCAACCTGGCACTGCTCACCGACGGCCTGCGTGCCGAGCGGGAGCAGGGCATCACGATCGACGTGGCGTACCGGTACTTCGCCACGCCCAAGCGCAAGTTCATCATCGCGGACACGCCCGGGCACATCCAGTACACCCGGAACATGGTCACCGGCGCCTCCACCGCCGACCTGGCGCTGATCCTGGTCGACGCCCGCAAGGGCCTGGTCGAGCAGTCCCGCCGGCACGCGTTCCTGACCAGCCTGCTGCGGGTCCCGCACCTGGTGCTCTGCATCAACAAGATGGACCTGGTCGACTGGGACAAGGAGGTGTACGACCGGATCGCCGACGAGTTCACCTCGTTCGCGGCCAAGCTCGACGCCCCCGACCTGACGATCATCCCGATCTCCGCGCTCAACGGCGACAACATCGCCTCCCGCTCGGACAAGAGCCCGTGGTACGAGGGCCCGTCCCTGCTGCACCACCTGGAGCACGTGCACATCGCCAGCGACCGCAACCTGGTCGACGTCCGCTTCCCGGTGCAGTACGTGATCCGTCCGCAGTCGACCACGGTCACCGACTACCGGGGTTACGCCGGTCAGGTCGCCTCCGGCGTGCTCAAGCCCGGCGACGACGTGATGGTCCTGCCGTCCGGCCTGACCAGCAAGATCGCGTCGATCGACACCGCCGACGGCCCGGTCGACGAGGCGTTCCCGCCGATGTCGGTGACGGTCCGGCTGACCGACGAGATCGACATCTCGCGCGGCGACATGATCTGCCGGCCGCACAACGCCCCGACCCCCGCGCAGGACATCGAGGCGATGGTCTGCTGGATGGACGAGACCGCCCCGCTCCGGGTCGGCGGCAAGTACACGATCAAGCACACCACCCGGACCGCCCGGACCGTGGTCCGCGGCCTGCAGTACCGGCTGGACGTGAACACGCTGCACCGCGACGAGTCGGCCCAGGCGCTGGCGCTCAACGAGATCGGCCGGGTCCGGCTGCGCACCACGGTGCCGCTGCTCGCCGACGAGTACCGGCGCAACCGCACCACCGGCGGCTTCATCCTGATCGACGAGGCGACCAACCGTACGGTCGCCGCCGGCATGATCATCGAGGCGTCCTAGCGTCACCTCAGGCGGCGGTCCGGCGCTCCCGGACCGTCGCCCACACCACTTTCCCGCTCGGGGTCGGCACCGCACCCCACAGCTCGGCCGTCTCGTGCACGGTCTGCAGGCCGCGGCCCCGCTCGTCCAGCGGCATCCCCTTGCGCGGCCGGGCCGGGCGCAGCATTCGCGGCATCCGCGGATCGCCGTCACCGACCGACAGGTGCAGCCCGGCGCCGCGCCGGGTCACCACCACCCGGATCTCCGTGCCGGCGTGCTCGACCGCGTTCGTCACCAGCTCGGACATCACCAGCCGGCTGCGGTGCAGCAGCCCGGTCAGACCCCAGCCCAGGCAGGCGTCACTGACCAGGTTCCGGGCCAGGCTCGGCGCGTCGGTGTCCGGCCGGAGCGTGACCACCAGCCGCTCGGCGTCCGGGATCCGGCCGGCGACGGCCACCCGGGCCTGCCGCACCTTCGCGTAGACCGGCAGGAACCGCCCGGCGCCCAGACCCTGCATCCGGTCGGCCAGCGGCAGGTCCGGCGGCACGCAGAGGGCCAGGTGCACCGGCGGTTGCAGGCCGGCCGCCACGGTCCGGGCCGTGGTCCAGGTCGGCACGCTCTCGCTGCGCGGGTCGCGCAGCCGGCTCAGGTCGACGATCAGCGCGTCCGGATGCTCGGTGAAGCAGCGGCGCAGCGAGACCGACGTGTTCTGCCGGAGCCGGTCGTCCCAGGGCCCGCGAACCGTGAGCAGCGAGACGGCAGCGTCGGCGGCGATGTCGACGCGGACGGAGACACCTTGCTCGGTGTCATCGTGAAGATACGGTGGGCTGACCCCCATGCCCACACCATAACCGCCGGTCGGCCGGGGTCCCCCTGGTCTCGCTCCTGCGGGTGATCGGGCGAAAGGCCAGGTGGGGGAGGCCCGAATGGCTCGGCCGGATGCGCCGGCGGGCCCTCGTCCCGTCGATCCGGCGCTGCTCAGCGGGGTTGTCGCCCGCTCTTGGCCGCAGTCGCCCGGGGTCGTCCGCTCGGGTCGCCCCGGCTCCCGCACCCGGCCGTTCCGGTATCGCTCAGCCGGGTCCGCGCGTGGGCGGGCGGCTCGGCTGCGTCGCCTCCGCTCAGCCGAGCCGCCGCGGTCAGTCCGTGCCCAGCCGGGCCATCCCGGTCCAGCCTTTGCTCAACCGTGCCGCGGTCAAGCCGGGCCGCTTCGGTCCAGCCTTTGCTCAACCGTGCCGCGGTCAAGCCGGGCCGCTTCGGTTCAGCCTTTGCTCAACCGGGTCGCCCGGTCAGTCCCTGCTCAGCCGGGCCGTCCCGGTCCAGCCTCTGCTCAAGCGGGCCGAGCCGATCCGGCGTGCACTGTTCACGTCGGCGGGTCGCCCTGCCGGTCGTTCAGTTTTTGTCGTCGCGCCGCTGCTCGGAGACCTCTTCGATCGCCTCGGTGATCGCCCCGGTGAGGTCGCCGGAGGGCACCGCGATCCGCTCGCCCTCACCCTCCGCCAGATGCGGCACCTGGTGCGGCTCGGGCAGGCTCGGCTCGCCGGAGAAGCCGAACTCGTTCGGCTCGTTCTCTTCGTCACGCGCGGTGGGCTCAGTCGTCATGCCTGAGCCATACCCGATCAACCCCAAGATCAAAATCTTGATGTGCGCACGTCCGCCGGGGTGCGGATCGCATGCTCCCGGCACCCCTCTGTCAAGGGGTTGGTGTGAGGGGTGTTTTAGGGTGGTGGTTGGCGGGTCCGGGTTGTGACTTTTCCGAAGTGTCGATCTTGGGGTTTGGGTCGGCCGCGCTGGAGTTCAGAGTCGCCCCCGTGTGTCCTCCCGGACCCGTCGCTGTCTGTTGTGCCGTGTGGTCGTCTTTGATCATTTGGCGGTAGACGGTGTCGGACAGGCGTCGTTTCAACGCTCGCATGGCTTCCATCGCGGTTTTGCCTTCGGCGCGTTTGCGCTGGTAGTAGGCGCGGCCGGGGGTGTCGAAGCGGAGCTGGGTGATGGCCATGATGTGCAGGACCCGGTTGATGCGCCGGTTCCCGGCCCGGTTGAGCCGGTGATGATGGTTGTCGCCGGAGGACACGTCGATGGGGGCGGTGCCGTTCCAGGTGGCGAAGTGCCCGCGGGTCGGGAAGCGGCTGATGTCGCCGATGTCGCCGAGCAGGCGGGCGGCGCCGGAGGGGCCGATGCCGTTGAGGCTGGTCAGCTGGGTGCCGGTGGCGGCCAGCACGGTCTTCAGCTGCCGGTTGGCTGCTTTGATCTTGGTGTCCAGGGTGGTGAGCTCGTCGGCCAGGTCGCCGGCCAGCTGATAGCGGGTGGCGGTGACGATGTCGCCGGCCGGGACGCTGACGCGTTCGAGCAGGGTGCGGGCCTGGTCGGTGGTCAGGTTCTTCTTCGCGCCGCCGGGGATCAGTTCGAGCAGTAGCTGGTGCAGCCGGTTGATGGTCTCGGTGCGGGTGGCGCCGAGCTGGTCGCGGCGGTCGGCCAGCAGCCGCAGCGCGACGGTGGCGCCGTCGGCGTGAACGCGGCGCAGGCCCGGGGTGCGCAGGGCGGTCACCGCGATGTGGTGCGCGTCGTGACCGTCGGTTTTACGGCCGTGCCCGGTGTCAAAGTTGCGGGCTTTCGCGGCGAGTTTCGCCGGGACGTCCAGCACGGTTTCGCCGTCGGCGACCAGCCGCTGGGCCAGGTGCCGGCCGATGCCGTTACAGCCCTCGACCGCCCACACCCGGCCGGCGTGACGGCGGCCGGCGGCGAGCATCTGCTGGTAGCCACCGGTGTCGGTGCCGTACCTGCCACGGGCCAGCACCTGTTCACGCTCGTTGATGATCTCGATCGTCGCGGACCGCTTGTGCGGATCGACTCCAATGATCAGCTGACCCATGTACCCGTTGACCTTCCCGTCGTCGCGGCAGAACCACACCAGCGGGAGGGCAACGCTACTTACAGCTGGGCAAACCCCTCTTCAGCCACTCCGCGCCACGGTGACCGGCAGGGTCCAAGCCGGGAGAGAGCCACACCCCGCCATATGAGTGGGCAGCGCGGGCCTGAGCACCCTACCGATCACCTCGACCAAGCCTGGCCGGGCCGCGGTCGTACACCAAATTCTCTTTAAGTAGCGCGGGCCGAGGGCGGCGATCTGGCCGCTGCGCGTCCAAAGCGATCGCCACCCTCTTCATTGTCCGCGGTCGGTCACCGAACGTCATTGCCCGTGCCCCGTCGCATCGCCGGTCCCCGGTCGCCGAACGTCATCGCCGGTCTCCGGTCGCCGAACAGGAAACCCACAGTGCGCCGTTGTCCACAGCCCACCCACAGGCCGCCCCACTTGTCCGCCACACTGTTCAGCGGGGGCTCCCCCAGGGAAGGGCGGGGTCCGCGATCTTTCGTTTGTGCTGGTGACAGGGTGCGCGCCGGTTCGGCTGGGCCGTCGTGCGCGACTGGACGGCCGGGTGGAGCCCGGCCGCCAGCACTTCCGAGGGACGGCCGGGTAGTGTCCGGCCGCGCAGCAGCGCCGACGGGCGGCCGGATGGTGTCCGGCCGCGCAGCAGCGCCGACGGGCGGCCGGATGGTGGGCGGCCGCGCAGCAACGCCGACGGGCGGCCAGATGGTGGGCGGCCGCGCAGCAGCGCCGACGGGCGGCCGGATGGTGTCCGGCCGGCCGCCTCAGCAACTCGGAGGGGTGGCCGGGTGGTGCCGGTTGCCCCAGGAGCCTCGTGGAGTGGCCGGACGGTGTCCGGCCACCCCAGCAACTTGGAGGGGTGGCCGGGTGGTGCCGGTTGCCTCGGCAGCTTCGTGGGGTGGCCGGGTGGTGCCGGTCGCCTCAGTAGCTTCGTGGGGTGGCCGGGTGGTGCCGGCCGCCTCAGCAACTTCGTGGGGTGGCGGGATACTGCCGGCCGCCCAGGAAGCTTCGAAAAGCGGCCGGGGCGGCCGCGTGTGGATCAGGGGAGTTTGGTGGCGCCGGGGCCGGCTACCGCGACCCAGCTCGTCGGGGCGGTGAAGCCGTGGTCGGCGTAGGCGGCGGCGACCGCGGCGGCGGTCTCCTCGGCTCGGCCGGCGTCGATCAGGGCCAGGACGCAGCCGCCGAAGCCGCCGCCGGTCATCCGGGCTCCGTGGGCGCCGGCGGCCAGGGCCGCCTCCACGGCCACGTCGACCTGGGCCACGGTGATCTCGAAGTCGTCGCGCATCGAGGTGTGGGAGGCGGTCAGCAGCGGGCCGATCTCGCGGACCCGGCCGGCGCGCAGCAGCGCCACCGTGTCCAGTACCCGCTGGTTCTCGGTGACGATGTGCCGGGTGCGTTTGCGTAGCACCTCGTCGCCGAGCCGGTCCAGGGCGGCGGGCAGCTCGGGGACGCCGACGTCGCGCAGCGCGGGCACGCCCAGGACGGCGGCGGACTCCTCGCAGCTCTTGCGGCGGGCGCCGTACTCGCCGTCGACGTGCTGATGCGGGGCGTTGCTGTTGATCACCAGGATGGCCAGGCCGGCGGCGGCCAGGTCGAACGGGATCTGCTCGATGGCGTACGACCGGCAGTCCAGGAACAGCGCCCGGCCGGCCTCGCAGCGGATCGACGCGGACTGGTCGAGGATGCCGGTGGGCGCGCCGACGTAGAGGTTCTCGGCGCGCTGGGCGATCGCCGGGCGCCGCTCCAGCGGCACGTCCAGCCCGCCCAGGTCGGCCAGCGCGGTGAGCACCGCCGATTCGAGCGCGGCCGACGACGACAGGCCGGAGCCGAGCGGCACGTCCGAGGCGATCGCGATGCGCGCGGCGGGCGGCTCGAAGCCGGCCTCGCGCAGCGCCCACACCACCCCGGCCACGTAGGCCCCCCAGCCGGTCACCTCGCCGGGCGCGGTCTCCGGGCCGAAGGTCACCGGCTCGGGCGCCAGCGTGGAGCAGATCGAGAAGACGCCGTCCGGGGCCGGGCCGGCCGCCGCGACGGTGCGCTGCGGCAGCGCGAAGGGCAGCACGAAGCCGTCGTTGTAGTCGGTGTGCTCGCCGATCAGGTTGACCCGGCCGGGGGCGGCCCACAATCCGGCGGGGTCCGCGCCGTACGCCTCGGTGAAGGCCTTGACGGCCTCGTCGCGAATGCTCATGCCACGTGCTTCCGGTAGAAGGTCCAAGCGTCACCGATCATCGCCTGCAGGGTGTTCTTCCGGGGTACCCAGCCCAGCTCGGCGCAGGCCCGGTCGGAGGAGGCCACCAGGGTGGCCGGGTCGCCGTCCCGGCGCGGGGCGATCTCCACCGGGATGGCGGCGCCGGTCACCTCGCGGGCCGCCTCGACGACCTGCCGGTTGGAGAAGCCGTTCCCGTTGCCCAGGTTGTAGATCTTGTGCGCGCCGGGGGTGGCCGCCTCCAGCGCCAGCAGGTGCGCCCGGGCCAGGTCCTCGACGTGGATGTAGTCGCGCACGCAGGTGCCGTCGCCGGTCGGGTAGTCGTCGCCGAACAGTTGCAGCTTGTCCCGCTTGCCGGCGGCCACCTGCAGGGTGATCGGGATCAGGTGGGTCTCCGGGTCGTGCCGCTCGCCGATCTCGTGCCCGCCGGCGATGTACGCCCCGGCCACGTTGAAGTAGCGCAGCGAGACGGCGGCCAGCCGGTGCGCGAACGTCTCCGAGGTCAGGGCCAGGTCGAAGGCCAGCTTGGTGGACCCGTAGGTGCTGGTCGGGGCCTTGGCGGCGGTCTCGCTGATCGGGATCTCGACCGGGTTGCCGTAGACCGCGGCGGTGGACGAGAAGATCACCCGGGGCACCTGGGCGGCGCGGACCGCGTCCAGCAGGGCGAGCGACTTCACCACGTTCTCGTGCCAGTACAGCTCGGGCCTGGCCATCGACTCGCCGGCCGCGATCAGCCCGGCGAAGTGCAGCACCGCGTCGAAGCCGGCCGCCCGCGTGAGCACCCGGCCGGCGTCGGCGATGTCCGCCTCGACGAAGGTGGCGTCCGGGGCGACCGCCTCGCGGAACCCGGTCCGCAGGCTGTCCAGCACCACGACCTCGTGGCCGGCGTCGAGCAGCAGCCGGCTGGTCACGCTGCCGACGTAACCGGCGCCGCCGGTGACGAGCAATTTCACGGCTCAGGGACCTTTCTGAAAGGTGCGGGTGTCCTGGTGTTCTTCTGCCGCGGGCAAGCTTCGCGGACGCGATCTTAGAATCGTCCAGAAACGCTCATAAGTCAACAGGTTCGAACATGACGCGAGGGTGGTGAGGGGGTTCGCGGGATCCGGGCCGGGACTGACACAATGACCCCCATGTCCGACGTTGCCCGCCGCCCGCGAGTGCTCTCCGGCATCCAGCCGACCGCCGACTCCTTCCACCTCGGCAACTACCTCGGCGCGG
This sequence comes from Actinoplanes octamycinicus, assembly GCF_014205225.1. Classification (NCBI taxonomy): domain Bacteria; kingdom Bacillati; phylum Actinomycetota; class Actinomycetes; order Micromonosporales; family Micromonosporaceae; genus Actinoplanes; species Actinoplanes octamycinicus. The sequence goes on along the minus strand of NZ_JACHNB010000001.1, from coordinate 1,103,676 downwards.
TGCGCAACTGGGTCGCGATGCAGGAGACCCACGACGCGTTCTACATGGTGGTCGATCTGCACGCGATCACCATGGGGCACGACCCGGCGACGCTCCGTAACCGTACCCGGATCTCGGTGGCCCAGCTGCTCGCGCTCGGGCTCGACCCGGAGCGGTGCACCCTCTTCGTCCAGTCGCACGTGCCGGAGCACGCCCAGCTCGGCTGGGTGCTCAGCTGCATCACCGGGTTCGGCGAGGCCGGCCGGATGGTCCAGTTCAAGGACAAGTCGGCCAAGGCCGGGCAGGACAGCACCAGCGTCGGCCTGTTCACCTACCCGATCCTGCAGGCCGCGGACATCCTGCTCTACCAGGCCGACCAGGTCCCGGTCGGCGAGGACCAGCGGCAGCACCTGGAGCTGACCCGGGACCTGGCGCAGCGGTTCAACACCCGGTTCGGCCAGACCTTCACGATGCCGTCGGCGTTCATCGTCAAGGACACCGCGAAGATCACCGACCTGCAGGACCCGACGATCAAGATGTCCAAGTCGGCCTCCTCGCCGAACGGGATCATCGAGCTGCTGGAGGACCCGGCCCGCTCGGCCAAGAAGATCAAGTCGGCGGTCACCGACACCGGCCGCGAGATCCTGTACGACGAGGTGAACAAGCCCGGCATCAGCAACCTGCTGACCATGTACGCGGCGCTCACCACCCGCACCATCGACGACCTGCTCGAGCAGTACGACGGCCGCGGCTACGGCGACCTGAAGAAGGACCTGGCCGAGGTGCTGGTCGAGTTCGTCAAGCCGATCCAGGAGAAGACCAAGGCGTACCTGGACGACAAGGCGCAGCTGGACAAGCTGCTGGCGATCGGCGCGGAGAAGGCTCGCGCGGTGTCCGCCCGCACGCTCGCCAAGACGTACCAGAACGTGGGTTTCCTCAGCCCCGCCCGCGGGGCCTGACCCCGGTGTCCGACCCCGCCCGCACCCGGATCGGCGTGGCCATCGACATCCCGGAGCCCTGGGGCGCGATGCTGACCCGCCGGCGCGCGGAGGCCGGCGACCCGCAGGCCGCCTGGACGCCGGCGCACGTCACCCTGCTCGGCCCGACCGAGGTGGACACCGACGTGCTGCCGGCGGTGGAGAAACACCTGGAGTCGGTCGCCTCGGCCCAGCCGCCGTTCACCATCCACCTGCGCGGGACCGGCACGTTCCGGCCGGTCACCGAGGTGGTTTTCGTCAGCCTGGCGATGGGCATCAGCGAGTGTGAGCTGCTCGCCGAGGCGATCACCCGGTCCGAGGACATCCGCCGGGACAGCCGGTTCCCCTACCACCCGCACGTCACCGTGGCGCAGGACGTGGCGCCGGACGCGCTGGACGCGGTCTTCGACGATCTCGCCGGGTTCTCGGCGCGATTCCCGGTGTCGTCGTTCACGCTCTTCTCGCACGGTGGCGAGGGACCCTGGCGGCCGCGGCGTGACTTCCCGCTCGGCGGCTGATCCGTCGGTTACGGTCGCGCGGTGAACCCCATCGATCGGGCCTACGACGCGGTGGCGGCCCGGATCATGAAGGTGCGGTACCGCTCCCGCTACTTCGACCACCTGTGCCGGACGCTGCTGCGGTACGACGGTGTGCAGGGCGGCCGGCTGGCCGCCGCGAGCGCCTACTACGCGTTCTTCGCCGTCTTCGCGCTGCTGCTGATCGGCTACTCGGTCTTCGGGTTCCTGCTCACCAGCAATCCCGAGCTGTTCCACGCGGTGCACGACTTCCTCCGGCAGAACCTGCCGTTCCTCGACGTGCAGGCGATCCTGGACAGCAAGAAGACCGTCGGCATCGTCGGCATCGTCGGCCTGACCTTCACCGGCATCGGCTGGGTGGAGGCGATCCGCTCCTCGCAGCGGCACATCTGGCAGCTGCGCGAGCAGCCCGGCTACTTCGGCATCCGGCAGGGGCTGGACCTGCTGGTGCTGGTCGGCATCCTGATCCTGCTGGCGCTCACCCAGCTGGCCGTCTACGGCCTGGAGAAGGTGCTGGTCTGGATGGCCGACGGCGGCTTCCAGAACACTCTCACGGTGGTCAGCCTGATCCTCACGCTGGGCGTGAACATGCTGCTGGCCGCGGCCCTGCTGACCGCGGTGCCCCGGCTGCGGATGACCGCGCGGCGGATGACGCCGCCGGTGCTGCAGGTCGGGATCGGGCTGATGCTGCTCAACACGGTGGGCAAGTCGTTCGTCGCGATGGTCCAGCGCAACCCGGCGTACGGCCTGGTCGGCTCGGCCGTCGGCGCGCTGGTCTACCTCTACGTCTTCCACCAGCTGCTGCTGTTCGGCGCGGCCTGGGCGGCGACCAGCCCGCACGGCCGGGTGGTGGATCTGTCCGCCGACGACAAAACCGCTCCGGTGGGCCAAAACCTGTGGATCCGGGACGCCCGGCCGCGATGATGTGCTGCGTGGGGACTCTCGTCACGCTGCACCTGCCGCCCGGCTCGCCGCTGGCCGACCAGCCCTGGGTGATCACCATCGGCTCGCTCGGTGACCGGGAGGACTGGGACCCGGTGGTCTGCGGGCCGTACGAGCGGGAGCACGCGGTGGCGCTGGCCCGTGCCGTGGTGGCCGACGCCGACCTGATGGCGGTGGTCGAGCCGATGCTGCCGCTGGCCGGGGCGGACGCCATCCGCGAGGAGATCGCGCTGATCCGGGCGCAGGCGCAGGACGACACCGACCCGGCCGACGACCTGCTGGCCGAGCCGGCCGGGTCCGGTCCGCCGCCGGACGAGCCGGATCCGGAGCTGGTCCGCGCCGGGTGGCGCCGGATAGCCGCCCGGCTGACCGGTTAGCCGCGCTGCGATACTGACCCGGTGGTGATCACGCGACGGTGGGCGGCGTTCCTGATGGCGGTCGGCGTCTGGACCTGGGTGATCTGGCCCCGGTTCGCTCTGGCGATCTACCGGGACGACCGGTCCTTCGACGGCGGGTCGCCGACCTCGTTCCTCTGGGTGCACGCCCTGCTGATCGCGGCGTCGCTGACGATCGGGACGGTGGTGGGCGTGCTCGGCGTGCGCGCGTGGCGGGCCGTACCGAAAAGGGTCTTGACAGAGAACGCGGCCGTGACCGAAAAGTGACCGCAACCGAAGCGAATCGTGATCGCATGGGGTTGCCGACGGCGAAGATTAATCCCCGGTTACGCGGCCGCCGGGCAATTCCGCTGGGATCCCACCGAAAGCGGCAGGCAAAATCCCTGGTGATTGCGGCGCGATAACGGTGCGCCAACAGTCCGTACCGAACGCCTGCCGACCCCATGACCCCCGGATACGCTGCCGACCTGAGACTTGCCGACAGTGCGGTGAGCAGTGGAAGGAGGGCGTCTTGCGCCCAGTACGTGGGAAGCGGATCGTGGCGATTCTCGCGGCAGGTGGGCTGACGCTCGCAGCCGCGGCTTGTGGTGACGCTCCGGAGGAGACCTCGTCCGGCAGCGCCAGCTCCAGCGCGGCCGCCGCTTACAAGGCCTGCATGGTGACCGACACCGGCGGCATCGACGACAAGTCGTTCAACGCCTCCGCGTGGGCCGGCATCCAGGCCGCCAAGGCCGAGGCCAGCAACGTGGACCCGAAGTACGTCGCCTCGTCCTCCGAGGCCGACTACGAGCCGAACCTGCGCAACTTCGTCTCGCAGAAGTGTGACTACATCCTCGCGGTCGGCGGCCTGATGGGCGACTCGACCAAGAAGGTCGCCGGCGAGAGCACCAGCTCGCAGTTCGCCATCGTGGACAGCAGCAGCTCCGGCGCCAACGTCTACCCGATGCAGTTCGCCACCCAGCAGGCCGCCTTCCTGGCCGGCTACCTGGCCGCGGGCTACTCGAAGTCGGGCAAGGTCGGCACCTACGGCGGCCTGAAGATCCCGCCGGTCACCATCTTCATGGACGGCTTCGCCGACGGCGTCGCCTACTACAACCAGAAGAAGGGCAAGACCGTCCAGGTCCTCGGCTGGGACAAGGCGAAGCAGAACGGCACCTTCGCCGACAGCTTCATCGACCAGAACAAGGGCAAGACGATCACCCAGACCCTGGTCTCGCAGGGCGCCGACGTGGTCATGCCGGTCGCCGGCGGCACCGGTCTGGGCACCGCCCAGGTCGCCAAGGACTCGGCCGGCAAGGTCTCGGTCATCTGGGTCGACCAGGACGGCTGCAAGTCGGCCGCGCAGTACTGCGACGTGTTCCTCAGCACCGTGGTGAAGAACGTCCAGGAGGCGGTCAAGGAGTCCGTGGTCAAGGGCGCCAAGGGCGAGAAGCTCGAGGCCACCCCGGGCTACATCGGCACCCTGGAGAACGACGGCGTCAGCCTGGCCCCGTTCAACCAGTTCGAGAGCAAGGTCGACGCGACCCTGAAGTCGGAGCTGGAGCAGCTGAAGAAGGACATCGTCGCCGGTACGGTCAAGGCCGAGTCGGCCAGCGCCCCGAAGTGACCTTGCAGTAGTAGCATGTCGGCCGCCGCTCGGCCACGGGTTCCCAGCTCGTGACCGGCGGCGGCTCGCGTTAGACCACCCCCCACCAGGACCAGCACCGAGACTCGGGAGATTCCGCTGAAACTGGAACTGCGCGGCATCACCAAGCGCTTCGGCGACCTGGTGGCCAACGACCACATCGACATCACCGTCGAGCCCGGCGAGGTGCACGCCCTGCTGGGCGAGAACGGCGCCGGCAAGTCCACCCTGATGAACCAGTTGTACGGCCTGCTGCAGCCGGACGAGGGCCAGATCGTCGTGAACGACGAGCCCACGGTCTTCCGCAGCCCCCGCGACGCGATCGCGGCCGGCATCGGCATGGTGCACCAGCACTTCATGCTGGTCCCGGTCTTCACCGTGGCGGAGAACATCGCGCTCGGCGCCGAGGAGACCCGCGGCGGCCCGCTCGGCTGGCTGGACCGCCGCCGCGCCCGCCGGGACGTGCTGGAGACCTCGAAGAAGTTCGGCCTGCCGGTCGACCCGGACGCGCTGGTCGAGGACCTGCCGGTCGGCGCCCAGCAGCGGGTGGAGATCGTCAAGGCGCTGACCCGCGACGTCGACCTGCTGATCCTGGACGAGCCGACCGCGGTGCTCACCCCGCAGGAGACCGAGGAACTGCTCGCGGTGATGCGCTCGCTCACCGAGATGGGCAAGTCGATCGTCTTCATCACCCACAAGCTCAAAGAGGTCAAGGCGATCGCCGACCGGATCACCGTGGTCCGCCGCGGCAAGATCGTCGGCACCGCCAGCCCGGACACCAGTGAGGACGAGCTGGCCGCCCTGATGGTCGGCCGCGCGGTCAGCCTCGAGGTGGACAAGCAGCCGGCCGAGCCGGGCCGCGCCGTGCTCCAGGTGGCCGGCCTGGTCGTCGACGACGACCGGGGGATCCGCGCGGTCGACGGCGTCGACCTGGAGGTCCGTGCCGGCGAGGTGATGGGCATCGCCGGGGTGCAGGGCAACGGGCAGACCGAGCTGGTCGAGGCGATCATGGGGCTGCGCGAGGTGCGCGCCGGCACGATCGAGCTGGACAGCGAGGACCTGGCCGGGCAGAGCACCAAGAAGATCCTGCGCTCCGGCGTCGGCTACGTCCCCGAGGACCGCAGCCACGACGGCGTGGTCAAGGAGTTCAGCGTCGCCGAGAACCTGATCCTGGACATGTACGACCGGGAGCCGTTCGGCAACGCGTTCCGGCTGGACCTCACGAAGATCGGCGGGAACGCCAAGGAGCGGGTCACGCAGTTCGACATCCGGTGCCAGTCACCGGAGTCCGCGGTCGGCACCCTCTCCGGCGGCAACCAGCAGAAGGTCGTCATCGCCCGGGAGATGTCCCGGCCGCTGCGCCTGTTCATCGCGTCCCAGCCGACCCGCGGCGTGGACGTCGGCTCGATCGAGTTCATCCACGGCCAGATCATCCACGAGCGGGACCAGGGCACCGCGGTGCTGGTGGTCTCCAGCGAGCTCGACGAGGTGGTCGGGCTGGCCGACCGGATCGCGGTGATGTACCGCGGCCGGATCCTGGCGATCGTCTCGCCGGACACCCCGCGCGAGGAGATCGGCCTGCTGATGGCCGGCATCACCGGCGGCAACGAGGAGAAGAAGTGACCGCCGAGACGACCACACCGAAGAAGGACGAGGCGCCGGCCGGGAAGGAGACGTTCCTCAACGCCTTCCTGCGCAACCTCTGGGCGTCGAACAGCGTCACGGTCACCGTCCTGTCGATCTTCCTGGCCGTGCTGATCGGCGCGGTGCTGGTGGTCATCTCGGACGCGGCGGTGCTGGCGAAGTTCGGCTACTTCACCGCCCGCCCGGGTGACGCGATCGAGGCCAGCTGGGCGCTGATCAGCTCGGCCTACGCCGACCTGCTCAAGGGCGCGCTCGGTGACCCGGAGGCGATCAGCGCCTGGCTCTCCGGCTCCGGCTCCTGGCAGGACGCGTTCTCGCCGATCTCCGAGACGCTGACCTACGCCGCCCCGCTGGTCTTCACCGGCCTGTCGGTCTCGCTCGCCTTCCGCGGCGGCCTGTTCAACATCGGCGCGCAGGGTCAGGCGGTGCTCGGTTGCATCGCGGCCGGGGTCGCCGGGTTCAGCTTCGGCCTGCCGATCGTGCTCAACCTGATCGTGGCGCTGGTCGCCGGCGCGCTCGGCGGCGCCCTGTGGGGTTTCCTGCCCGGCCTGCTCAAGGCCCGGACCGGCGCGCACGAGGTGATCACCACGATCATGCTCAACTACATCGCCGGGCTCTTCCTGTCCTGGCTGGTCATCCAGAAGGGCATCCAGCAGCCCGGCCGCAGCGACGCGATCAGCAAGGCGGTCGCCGAGTCGGCCCAGCTGCCGTCGTTCGGCGGCGTGCTCCGGGTGCACCTGGGCATCGTGCTGGCGGTGCTGGTCACCGCCGGGGTGGCCTGGCTGCTGAACCGGTCGGCGTTCGGCTTCGAGCTGCGCGCGGTGGGCTCCAACGCGCACGCCGCGAAGACCGCCGGGATCAGCGTGGCCAAGACGTACACCCTGCTCATGGCGGTGGCCGGTGGCCTGGCCGGGCTCGGCGGGGCGACCCAGGTGCTGGGCACGGCGTACGCGCTGACCCCGTCGGTGGCCGGCAACATCGGCTTCGACGGCCTGCTGGTCGCGCTGCTCGGCCGCAACCGCCCGTGGGGCACCCTGCTCGCCGCGATCCTGTTCGGCGCGCTGCGGGCCGGTGGCAACCGGATGCAGTCGTTCACCGGTATCTCCCTGGAACTGGTCACCGTGCTGCAGGCCCTGATCGTCATCTTCATCGCCGCCCCCGCACTGGTGAAGGCGATCTTCCAACTCCGTGCCGCGCGCACCACGGCGAAGGGCTGAGGACATGTCGACCACGACTGTGGAGGAGCTGGCCGAGGTCGCCGCGCCGGAGCCGTTCTGGACCCGGCAGCGCCGCCTCGGGGTGGCCCTGACCCTGCTCGGCGTCGTCGCCGCGCTGTTGTTCGGCTCGCTCGCGCCGAGCGAGGACGCCCGGTTCACGCTCACCGAGGACGCCACCGGGGCCGCACTCTCGATCAACGGCCAGTTCGGCGCGGTGCTGTTCGGCGTGCTGACCGTGGTGGCCGGCGGCCTGCTGGTGTCCGGCCTGCTCAAACGCTGGTCGAACGCGCTGCTGGTGATCGGCATCGTGACCTTCGTGCTGTCGTTCCTGTGCTGGCAGGTGGCCGGTCAGTTCCTGGCCCTGGAGGACACCCTCAGCGGCACCATGGACCTCGCCCTGCCGCTGATCCTCGGCGCCCTGGCCGGTGTCCTGGGCGAGCGGTCCGGCGTGGTGAACGTCGCGATCGAGGGCCAGTTCCTGATGGGCGCGTTCGGCGGCGCCCTGATCGGCACCATGGCCGGCAGCGTCTGGGCCGGCCTGATCAGCGCCGCGGTCGGCGGTGTGATCATCGCGGCGATCCTGGCCGTGCTGTCGATCCGCTACCTGGTCGACCAGACCGTGGTCGGCATCGTGCTGAACCTGTTCGCGCTCGGGGTCACCGGCTTCCTCTACGAGCGGCTGATGCAGCCCGACGCGGCGAAGTACAACACCCCGCCGCAGATGCCCAGCTGGCGCATCCCGGGGCTGGCCGACATCCCGGTGCTCGGCCCGGTGTTCTTCCACGCCACGCTGCTGCTCTGGATCGCCCTGGCGCTGGTCGTGGTGATTCACTTCGGGCTCAACCGGACCCGGTGGGGCCTGCGGACCCGGGCGGTCGGCGAGCACCCCACCGCGGCTGACACGGTGGGCATCCGGGTGCGCGGCCTGCGCTACCTGAACGTGCTGCTCGGCGGCGTGGTGGCCGGTCTCGGCGGGGCGTACTTCACGCTGGTGGCGACCGGCAGCTTCACCAAGAACATGACGGCCGGCGCCGGCTTCATCGCGCTCGCCGCGCTGATCTTCGGGCGGTATTCGCCGATCGGGGCGTTCGGCGCGGCGCTGTTCTTCGGGTTCGCCCAGAAGCTGGCGTTCTACCTGGCCGCGATCGGCAGCCCGGTGCCGAACCAGTTCCTCAGCATGCTGCCGTACATCGCCACGATCATCGCGGTGGCCGGTCTGGTCGGCCGGGTGCGGGCGCCCGCCGCGGACGGCATCCCGTACATCAAGAGCTGAGCTTTTCTCCACGGATGCCCGGGCCTGGCCCGGGCATCCGTCGTTGACGGACCGGACAGTGGGGCAGAATCGAGATCATGGAGATCGACTGGGCGGCTCTACGAGCAGCCGCCATCGAGGTGATGCGTCGTGCCTACGTGCCCGCATCCGACTTCCCGGTCGGCGTCGCCGGCCTGGTCGACGACGGCCGGGTGATCGTCGGCTGCAACGTCGAGAACGCCTCGCTCGGGATGACCCTGTGCGCCGAGTGCGGTCTGGTCAGCGCGCTGCACGCGAGCGGCGGCGGCAAGCTGGTGGCGATGTCCTGCGTGGATGCCACCGGGGCGCCGCTGATGCCGTGCGGGCGCTGCCGTCAGCTGCTCTGGGAGCACGGCGGCCCGGACATGCTGGTCGAGGCGCTGCCCCGGCCGCTGCGGATGGACGAGCTGCTGCCGCACGCGTTCGGCTGGGTGGACATGGAGAAGGTCACCGGCCCGGCCGGCGGCCCGGAGGTCCCCGCCGAGCTGGCCAAGTGGCGCGGCCGCGGCACCGTCTTCGTGCACCCGGACCTGTCCGGCGGCGCGACGATCTGGACCGGGTACTGGGAGCGCTCGTCCGGCGCCCCGGGCACCGGCGAGGACAAGGGCATCCTGGAGGAGGGGCCGAACTTCCCGACCGCCTCCGCCGCGGTGGCCTGGGGTCTGGTCCGCACTCCGCGGATCGTGGTGGTGGACGCCGAGGGCGGACTGTCCTGGGCAGGCGAGGGCGAGCTGCCGGAGGGTATCCCGCAGCGCTGGAAAAAAGAGGAACAGGCGTGAGCGGGCTCCCGCAGCGCTGGAAAAAACAGGAACAGGCGTGAGCGGGTTCCCGCAGCGCTGGAAAGAGGATTCATGAGCGGCATCGCGGCCGTAGACGTCATCCGGGCGAAGCGGGACGGGCACGCGCTGTCCGACGCGCAGATCGACTGGGTGGTCGACGCGTACACCAAGGGCGTGGTCGCCGACGAGCAGATGTCCGCCCTGGCGATGGCGATCCTGCTGCGCGGCATGAGCCCCGCCGAGATCGCCCGGTGGACCGCCGCGATGATCGCCAGCGGCGAGCGGCTGGACCTGTCCGCGGTGTCCCGGCCGACCGCCGACAAGCACTCCACCGGCGGCGTCGGCGACAAGATCACGCTGCCGCTGACCCCGCTGGTCGCGGCGTGCGGGGTGGCCGTCCCGCAGCTGTCCGGCCGGGGCCTCGGGCACACCGGTGGCACGCTGGACAAGCTGGAGTCGATTCCCGGCTGGCGGGCCCGGCTGAGCAACCAGGAGTTCCTCGCCCAGCTCCAGGACGTCGGCGGGGTGATCTGCGCGGCCGGTGAGGGCCTGGCCCCGGCCGACCGCAAGCTCTACGCGCTGCGCGACGTCACCGGCACGGTCGAGGCGATCCCGCTGATCGCCAGCTCGATCATGAGCAAGAAGATCGCCGAGGGCACCGGCGCGCTGGTGCTGGACGTCAAGGTCGGCTCCGGCGCGTTCATGAAGGACCTGGAGCAGGCGCGGGAACTGGCCCGGACCATGGTGCGGCTCGGCAAGGACAGCGGGGTCACCACGGTCGCGCTGCTCACCGACATGAGCACGCCGCTGGGCCTGGCCGTGGGCAACGCCAACGAGGTGGCCGAGTCGGTCGAGGTGCTGGCCGGCGGCGGACCGTCCGATGTGGTGGAACTCACCCTCGCCCTGGCGCGGGAGATGCTGGCCGCCGCCGGTGTGGACGCCGACCCGGAGAAGGTGCTGGCCTCGGGCGCGGCGATGGACAGCTGGAAGGCGATGATCCGGGCGCAGGGCGGGGATCCGGACGCGGCGCTGCCCACCGCGGCGCACACCGAGGTGCTGCGCGCCGAGTCCGCCGGGGTGGTCACCACGATGGACGCGTACGGGATCGGCGTGGCCGCCTGGCGGCTCGGCGCCGGCCGGGCCCGCAAGGAGGACCCGGTCAGCTTCGGCGCCGGGGTGCAGCTCAAGGTCAAGCCGGGGGACCGGGTGGCGGCCGGGGACGTGCTGCTCGAACTGCGGACCGACGACGCCTCCCGGATCGAGGCGGCCCGGGCCGACGCGGCCGCCGCGATCAAGATCGGGACGGCGGCACCCGCCTCGGCCGGCCTCCTGCTGGACCGCATAGCCTGACGCACCATGACGAAGGCCGCCCCCGACCCACGCGCGGTTCGCGAGGCCAGCCTGGACGAACTGTCCCGGCTCGCGCTGCCCCTGCCGCCGCCCAGCTTCCCGCTGGTCTGGGAGCTCGGCGACACGGTCGAGCTGCGGCCGGTCGCCGAGCTGGAGGCGCGTGCCGCGGTGCTGCACGTGGTCGTCGCGCGCTGCTTCGGGATGCCCACCGAGGCGGCGATGAGCTGGCTGCTCGCGTCGCACCTGGTGGAGCTGGTCACCCCGCCGGAGTGGCAGTTCGTGATCGGGGCCAAGGGTGACCACCGCTCGTTCGTGCTGCACCACGACGCGGTGTTCGCGCTGGCCTGGCTGCTCGGCCTGGGCCGGCACCTGGACCCGACGGTGCCGCCGGACGACCAGCTGATGGCGCAGATGCCGGATCTGCCGGCCGGGGAGACCTTCGGCCGCTGGCGGTCCCGGTCGCTGGTCGCGGTCCGGGACGCGGCCGAGGCGGCGGTGCTGCTCGATCTCTACTACTGCCTGGACTGGGCCTTCCAGGAGGCCGAGCAGGCCGGCCTGCCGCTGCCCGGCGAGGTGGACAGCAACGCGATCGGGCAGCGCCGGTGGGCGCTCGAGTGGGCGGTCATCTTCCACGGCCCCTACCACGAGAAACCCCCGGAATGGGAAGAGGTCGACCTGTCGGTCTAGGCCACACCCTTCTTTCGGTACGCGGTGAGCTCCACCGCCGCGGTCACCGTCAGGTCGGTGGCGGGCAGGTCGGCCACCGGGACGTGCCGGGCGCTCGGCGTCATCCCGACCAGCGTGCGGACCTCGGCGGCGGTCAGTCGCATCACGTGCCGGTGGGTGCCGGTGGCGACCGGCTGGAAGTGGTCCTCCAGGGCGCCGCTGACCCGGGCCGCCTTGTCCGGGTCGACCTGGATCAGGCCGTGCGCGGCGACCAGCTCGGCCAGGTGGTCGGCGGCCGGGGTGACCACCAGCAGCACGCCGTCCGGGCGCAGCACGCGGTGGAACTCCGGGCCGTTGCGCGGGGCGAAGACGTTCAGGATCACGGTGGCCGCCCGGTCCACGATCGGCAGCGGGCGCCACAGGTCGGTGAGCACGGCCGCGGCCCGCGGGTGCGCCCGGGCGGCCCGGCGCAGGCCCGGTTTCGACACGTCCAGGCCCAGGCCGGTGGCCGCCGGGCAGGCGTCGAGCACGTGGGCCAGGTAGTCCCCGGTGCCGGTGCCGGCGTCGACGATCAGGGACGGCTCCGGGCGTACCGTCAAGGGGCTTGATTCGCGCGCCAGCGCGTCGGCGATGAACCGGTAGTGGCCGGCGGACAGGAAGGCGGCGCGGTCCGCGATCATCTCGGCGCTGTCGCCGGTGTGCGGGAGGCGGCCGGCGCTCAGGTCGGCGTAACCCTGCTTGGCCATGTCGAAGCTGTGCCCGCGGGCGCAACGCAGGGCCCGGTCGTGTCGATCCAGTGGTTGTCGACACACCGGGCACGACAAGTACGGCAATGCGCCATCGATCATCGGTCGGTTCCCTCTAGGCTTCGCTGATGGCAGGCATCGCACACTCGGACATCGTCAAGGCTCCCAAGGTTCTCCTCCACGATCATCTGGACGGCGGGCTGCGCCCGGCGACGATCGTGGAGCTGGCCGCGGCGGTGGGCCACGAGCTGCCGGAGACCGATCCGGCCCGGCTGGGCGACTGGTTCGTCGCGGCCGCCGACTCCGGCTCGCTGGAACGGTACCTGGAGACCTTCGCGCACACGGTCGCGGTGATGCAGACCGAGGAGGGCCTGCACCGGGTGGCCAGGGAGTGCGCGCTCGACCTGGCCGCCGACGGCGTGGTGTACGCCGAGGTGCGGTATGCCCCGGAGCAGCACCTGGAGCGCGGTCTGACGCTGGACCAGGTGGTCGAGGCGGTGCACGCCGGGTTCCGCGACGGCTGCGCCGAGGCAGCCGCGCAGGGCCGCCCGATCCGGATCGGCACCCTGTTGACCGCGATGCGGCACGCCGCCCGGTCCCAGGAGATCGCCGAGCTGGCGGTCCGGTTCCGGGACACCGGGGTGGTCGGTTTCGACATCGCCGGCGCCGAGGCCGGGTTCCCGCCCACCCGGCACCTGGACGCCTTCGAGTACCTGCAGCGGGAGAACTTCCACTTCACCATCCACGCCGGCGAGGCGTTCGGCCTGCCGTCGATCTGGGAGGCGATCCAGTGGTGCGGCGCCGACCGGCTCGGGCACGGCGTGCGGCTGGTCGACGACATCACCGTGGCGGCCTCCGGCCCCAGTTCGGTGACCCCGACCGGGGGAACCCAGGCCGCCCCGCCGGTGCTCGGCCGGCTCGCCGCCTACGTCCGGGACAAGCGGATCCCGCTGGAGCTCTGCCCGTCGTCGAACGTGCAGACCGGCGCGGCCGCGTCGATCGCCGAGCACCCCATCAAGCTGCTGCACGACCTGCGCTTCCGGGTCACCGTGAACACCGACAACCGGCTGATGAGCGGGACCTCGATGAGCCGGGAGATGAGCCTGCTCGCCGAGTCGTTCGGGTGGGGCTGGGCGGAACTGCAGTGGCTGACCATCAACGCGATGAAGTCGGCGTTCATCCCGTACGACGAGCGACTGGTGCTGATCAACGAGGTGATCAAGCCGGCGTACGCCAAGTTGCTCGCGTAAAATCCGACTTTCCCCGTATTCCGCTTTTCCGGGATACGGGCGAACGTACGTCGGTCGAAATTGCCTGTCCGGTTCTCCGGGTCCACCGTTCGGCTACACTCCCGCCTACAAACTCGGCATAATCCGGCATCTTGCCTTGCCGATCGCGGGGCACCGAGCCATCGTCGTTCCTGTCGCGATCGACTACGATCTGACCCGTCGGCCTGCGCCCACCCCCCAACGCCGCGCCGACATCGTGAGTGACCTTGAGAGACCTGCACCTCTACAGGTAGTGATTTCAGACCGGCGATGTCCAACTGCGACGTTGCAACATCGCGTCACACAACCGGTCCGTGTCCGCCTGGTCTTTCTCTTTGACACTCGTCGTGATGGAATCTCGGGGGCCCGACCCGGCGAGTCGGTCGTGCGCGGTGCCCGGCGAGCCGAATGCCGGGTCCGAATCAGGAGGACGGTGACGTGAGCAAGCGCCCTAGTGAGGCGGACGGCGTCATGTCGCGTCTGCGTCGACCCACGGGTCGGCTGCGAGACCTACCCATCTGGTCCAAGCTGGGCCTCATCATGCTGGTCCCGACCGTGGCGACGATCATCGTCGGCGTCAACGGCCTGGTCGACCACATCGAGGAGGCTGACAACGCCGAGAACGCCCGGACGCTCGCTGCACTGTCCGAGGCGGCCGGCGGGCTGGTCGACCAGCTTCAATCCGAGCGGTCCTACGCGATGATGATCGCCGTCGCGACCGACGACAACCTGAACAAGAAGTTCCGCGGCGGCAAGCCCGACGACGAGCTCCTCAAGTACGGGATCGCGAAGTACAACGAGGAGCACCCCAAGGTCGAGGCCGCCAACCAGCCGTACGCGCAGCAGCGCGCCGCCCTGGAGGACGTGCCGGACCGGGTCGACATCCTGCTCACCCGTCTGGACCACAACCTGGCCGACCTCGCCGCGTTCCGCAGCCAGGTGGCCAACAAGACGCAGAGCACGACCAGCGTCGACGGGACGTACACCAAGCTGATCGACGACCTGCTCGCGGTCCGGGACGTGGCCGCCCAGCAGGCCAGCGACACCACGCTGAGCGACCGGCTCCGCGCGGTCGCCGAGGTGGCCCGCGCCAAGGAGTACATCTCCATCGAGCGCTACCTCGGTCACCAGGTGATCGGCGCCCAGGAATTCACCCCGACGCTGCGTCAGGCGTTCCTGAGCGCGGACACCGGTTTCAAGCTGGCCAAGAGCACGCTGGAGTCGGTCTCCGCCGAGGGCGAGTTCGAGTACTTCACCAACACCACCGACCACAACGCGGCGCAGCGGGAGGCCACCAACCTCACCGGCCCGCTGCTCGGCAGCACCGGCACCACCATCGACCGCAACGTGCTCACCACGGATGAGTACGAGAAGGCGATGACCGGCTACAACAACACGTTCCGCCAGGTCGAGTCGAAGCTCGACAAGGACATCGTGGCCAAGGCCACCGAGCTGCGGAACACCACGAACCGCCGGGTCTTCGTCGAGACCAGCATCCTGCTCGGCATGCTGCTGCTGGCCATCCTGTTCGCCTGGCTGGTCGCCCGGTCGATGGCCCGCTCGCTGCGGGAGCTGCGGCAGGGCGCGCTCGCGGTGGCCCAGTTCGGCCTGCCGCACGCGGTGTCCCGGCTGCGTGACCCGGCGCTCTCCGCGTCGCTCACGCCGGCCCAGGTCGCCGACCAGATCGCCGAGCCCCTCCCGGTGCGCAGCCGGGACGAGTTCGGGCAGGTGACCGAGGCGTTCAACGCGGTCCACCTGGAGGCGGTCCGGACCGCGGCCGAGCAGGCCGCCCTGCGGGCCTCGGTCGCGACCATGTTCGTCAACCTCGCCCGCCGTTCGCAGATCCTGGTCGACCGGCTGATCGGTCACCTGGACCGGCTGGAGCGCGGCGAGGAGGACCCGGACCGGCTGGCCGAGCTCTTCCAGCTCGACCACCTGGCCACCCGGATGCGGCGCAACGACGAGAACCTCCTGGTCCTCGCCGGCGCCGACTCCACCCGTGTGCAGCGCGAGCCGGCCGCTCTGATCGACGTGCTGCGCGCCGCGCAGTCCGAGGTCGAGCACTACACCCGGATCGAGTTCGGCGTCATCGACCGGGAGATCGAGGTGGCGGCGCACGCCGTCAACGACATGGTCCACCTGGTCGCCGAGCTCTTCGACAACGCCACCGCCTTCTCCCCGCCGAACTCGAACGTGCTCGTCGAGGCCCGCCGGGTCGGCGACAACGCGGTGCTCACCGTGGAGGACCACGGCATCGGCATCAGCCGCGAGCAGCTGCGCGACCTGAACGAGCGGCTGGCCAACCCGCCGACCGTGGACGTCGCCGTCTCCCGGATGATGGGCCTGGTCGTGGTCGCCCGGCTGGCGAACCGGCACGCGGTCCGGGTCGAGCTCCGCCCGGCCGACCGCGAGCGTGGCACCGTCGCCGAGGTGGGCCTGCCCGTCTCCGTCCTGGCCAGCGCCGGCTCCGCTCGCATCCCGGGTGGTTACGACGCGCCGCCGCCGGCCGCGATGCCGTCGTTCGGCGAGCCGCTGGCCCTGGAGAGCGGCCGCGGCGGCTTCCCCGGCAACCGGCCGTACGACCCCGCCGCGAACGGCACCAACGGTGGCGTCCCGGCCTGGTCCGACCTGACCGGCGCCGCGCCGTCCAACGGTTTCGGTGGCGGCGGGCTGAACGGGTCGAACGGCTCCAACGGCTTCAACGGCTCGGCCAACGGGTTCGGTGGCGCCAACGGCTTCGGTGGCGCGAACGGCTTCGGCCCGCGCAGCAACGAGCCGCTGCCGCCGCTCCCGTCCGGCCCGATCAGCACCGGCCCGCAGGGCTTCGCCGGGCTGGACGAGCTGGCCCAGCGCCGCAACGGCAACGACTACCAGCGTCCCGACGGGGAGATGAACGGCTTCGGCGCGACCATTCCGCGCCAGCTCCCGGCCAACCCGGAGAGCCAGGGCCGGACCCCGTTCATGCCGCCGGTGTCCGCGCCGCCGGTGCCGTCGGCCCCGCCGGTCACCTCGGCGCCGCCGGTGACCTCGGCCCCGCCGGTCCCGTCCGCGCCGCCGGTCTCCGCGGCCCCGGTCGACCCGGTCTCGGCGAACCCGTTCGCCTCGGCGCCGCCGGCCTGGCCGCCGGTCGCCGGTGACCGGGAGAGCGCCACCCCGCACGTCCCGGAGAACCTCGCCGCGGCGCTCGACATGACCGCCGAGATCCCGCGGTACCGTCCGGAGAACGCCGAGCCGCAGCCCGAGGTGGCCCGTCCGGTCAACCCGCCGATGGCGGCGTTGCCCGCGTCGGCCCCGCCGGCCTACGACGCGGTCGCTCCGGTGAGCGCTCCGGCCGCCGACGCGCAGGCCGCCGCGGCGGCTCAGATCGCGGCGGCGCAGGCCCCGGCCCGGGAGGGCGCGGTGCCGTTCGCCGACGAGACCATGGAGCTGCCGATCTTCCGGGAGCTCGAGTCGGCCTGGTTCACCACGACCCAGGCGACCAGCGGCAAGCCGTCCGTCTCCGGCAGCGGGGACGAGGCGGTGGTCTCGCAGCGGATCCCGACCGGCGAGCCGGCTCGGACCGCGGGCGTGCCGCAGCAGGCGGCCTCCCCGGAGGCCCGGGAGTTCGACACGGCCACGGTCGGCGCCCCCGCGGCGGCCGGTGCCGGTTCCTACGGTGGCGGGGCCCCGGCCTCCAACCCGTGGCACACCGCGGCCGACGAAGGCTGGTCGGCCGCGCGCAAGGCGTCCGAAGTCGCCATCGACACGACCACCACGGCGGGCCTTCCGAAGCGCACGCCGATGGCGCAACTCGTCCCCGGCGGTGTTGACCGGGGCGGTAACTCCGTCCAGCGCCGTACGCCCGAGGGGGTCCGCGGTCTGCTGTCCGCGTACCACCGGGGTGTGCAGCGCGGTCGCACCAAGGAACAATCGACCAACCTGGAGGAGACTCCGGGAGGGCAGCAGCCCTCGCAGGCTGGCAAGGAGCATGAGGCATGACATCTACGCAGGATCTCGGTTGGCTTCTCGCCAACTTTGCTGACCGCGTTCCCGGGGTCGCGCACGCGATCGCGGTCTCCGCCGACGGCCTGCTCCTGGCGGCCTCGCGGGACCTCCCCCGGGACCGTGCGGACCAGCTCGCGGCGATCGCGTCCGGCCTGGTCAGCCTGACCCAGGGCGCGGCCCGGTGCTTCGAGGGCGGTGCTGTTCTCCAGACGGTCGTGGAGATGGACAATGGGTTCCTGTTCCTGATGTCCATTTCTGACGGCTCCTCGTTCGCGGTGCTCGCGGCTCGCAGCTGCGACGTCGGGCAGGTGGGCTACGAGATGGCCCTGCTGGTCGACCGCGTCGGCGAGGCGCTGACTCCCGCGCCGCGTTCCGCGGCCGGGGTGCTGGGCTGAAGGCGCGGTGAGCCGGCCCATCCGGCTACTGTCCAAAAACTTGAGAACCAATACACTTCGAGTGGCCGAGGGAGGGGTTGACGGTGACAATGCCTGAACGCGATGAGCCGACCGGCGCGCTGGTCAGGCCGTATGCCGTGACCCGTGGTCGAACCCGGCCCAAACTTGAGATAGCGCTGGAAGCGCTGGTCGAGACAACCGTGCGCGGGCGATCGGGAATGATCCGCGGCGGGCAGGGTGGAAGCGAGCATCAGTACATCGCGGCGATGTGCGACGGCGGCCGAGTTCAGTCGCTGGCCGAGATCGCCGCACGCATGCAACTGCCGCTCGGTGTGGCACGTGTGATCGTCGCCGACATGGCCTCTGACGGCCTGCTCGCGGTGTACGAGCCCACCTCGCTAGAGGACGAGACCGACGCGGTAGGCACGGAACTGCTGGAAAGGGTGCTGAGTGGACTTCGCAGGCTCTGACATGTCGCAACGTCCCGCTGCGGGCGGACGCGTGACATCGGCGAAGATTGTCATCGCCGGTGGCTTCGGCGTCGGTAAGACGACGCTGGTGGGCTCGGTCTCGGAGATCACCCCACTGACGACCGAGGCGATCATGACCTCGGCCGGTGTGGGCGTCGATGACAACCGGCAGGTGCCGGGCAAGATGACCACCACCGTCGCCATGGACTTCGGCCGGATCAGCATCGATCGCGATCTGATCCTGTACCTGTTCGGCACCCCCGGCCAGACCCGGTTCTGGTTCATGTGGGACGAGCTGGTGCGGGGCGCGATCGGTGCGGTGGTCATGGTGGACACGCGTCGGCTCGCCGACTGCTTCGCCGCCATCGACTTCTTCGAACACCGTCGCCTGCCGTACCTGGTGGCGATCAACTGCTTCGACGGCATGCAGTACCACAACCCGCAGGACGTCCGGGACGCGCTGGCGATCTCGAGCGACGTGCCGGTGGTGAGCTGCGACGCCCGCAACCGTGAGTCGACGAAAAACGTCCTCATCTCGCTCGTCGAGTATGTGCTGACGATGCGTCGCACGCGCGCGGTAGCGCCCGCCTGACGATCGGTGAAAGCCCCGCTCCGCGAGCCGGAGCGGGGCTTTCGCGCGTCTCCGGTCCGGTGCGCCACGCAGTGGATCGACGACGGTGAGTCACCGTTGACCGAGAGTGGTCAGGCCGGTCCGAGCAGTGCGGGCAGCCCGGTCAGGTCCGGCAGCCGGTCCGGCGGCAGGTAGCTGTCCGGGTCGGCGCGCAGGTGCCGGACCTCCGGGTAGGCGTCGTTGGTGATCAGCACCGGCCGCATCCCGGCCTGCCGGGCGCCGTGGTGCTCCCGGCCGCCGCCGTCGCCGACGAACCAGCACTCCGCCGGGGCGACGCCGAGCCGCTCGGCGACCGTGGCGTACAGCCGCGGGTCGGGCTTGAGCCGGCCCTCGCGCCAGGAGAAGACCGGGGCGTCGATCCGGGCCGCGTACGGCGTTTCCGCCCACGCCTCGCACAGTTCACTGGAACAGTCGCTGAGAAGCCCCAGGACGTAACCGAGCTCGCGTACCCGGTCCAGTACCGCCAGCGCCTCCGGACGGGGCCTGCGGACGATCTGAGCGCCCGCGCGGTGGCTCGCCAGCGCCGCGTCGAGCTGCGCCTCGCCCGGTTCCACCCCGCACGCCCGGGCCATCGCCAGCAGGGTGTCCCGGGTCCCGCCGTGCTCGCCGGTCGCCCGGCGCCGGAAGGTCGCCGCCATCACCGCGCCGAACCGGTCGGCCGGCACCCCCAGGGCGGCCGCGGTGACGGCGAACGTGCCGAGCCGCTCGGCCTCGGCGGAGGGGTCGCTGAGCGTACCGAAGAAGTCGAAAATGACCGCTCGCATGCCGGAACAGTAGAGGCCGAGCTCACCGGAAGGTGAACTCGGCCTCGTCGAGCCGGATCTGTCAGCGGCCGCCGTAACCGGCGCCGTTGTTGCGGTACTCGTCGGCGCCCTCACGGTCCCGGGTGAAGTCCCACCCGCCGGCCGCCTCGCGGCCCGGGCGGCCACCCATCGCGAAGCCGCCGATCTCCTGACCGCGCCGCCAGCCACGGAAGTACCCGGTGGTGTGCGCGGCGATCGACGCCGCGTCCCGGACGATCCGCAGCGGCCGCTCCTCGCGCAGCGGGGAGCCGGGCACCAGGTTGGCCTGGGGCACCCGCTTGGGCAGGCCGGCCGAGGTCTCCGCGGCGACGGCCGGGGTGGCCGCCTTCTCCGCGGCACGCCAGCCGCTGTCGTTCGGGTTCGCCCAGTCGACGCTGCCCGAGTCGCCGGAGGGACCGCCGGTGAACCAGGCGGACCGGGCGGCCGCGAAGATCAGCAGGTCGCCGTCGCTGCCGTCGGCCGGGACCGGCGGGGTGGCGCTGCGGTCCAGCGCGGTCACCCTGGGCGGCAGGCTGTCGGCGCCGCGGGCGCCACCGTCGACGACCCGCAGCGGGGGCGGGTCGCCGAGCTGGTCGAGACCCGGCAGCTTGGCCCGGCCACCGCCGTTGAGCTGGGACTCCACCAGCCGCAGGGCGGGCGGCTCCTTCGGCATGTCCTGCCACGGCGGCCGGATCCGGCCCTCGGCGCCACCGGCCGGGCTGACCGAGGCGGCGGCCGACCCGTACGACGTGGCGCCGGAGGCGGCCGGCGAGACCGGCGGGCTGACCGCGGCGTCGTCGCCACCGGCGTTCAGCAGCGGCCAGTTCGCCCGGGAGCCGGGCTCCGGCGTCGTCTCCTGGGCGGGACGCGGCGTCGGCATCGGCAGGCTGAAGTCGGTCGGGCCGGTCGTGGTCCCGGCCGCCGCGGCGGGCGGCGGGGTGGTCCGCGTGTTCGGCCGGGCCGGGATCACCGTGCGCTGCCGCTCGGCCCGCGCCCGGTTGAGCTCGGCGTGGGTGAGCGTGGCGCGGAACGGCTCGCCCGCGTCGGCCGGACTCGGCGTGCCGCCGGCCGAGACCGGGTTGCGCGCCGCCGGCGAGACCGGGGTGGACAGGCCACCCGGCGTCCGGCTGCCCGGCACCGGCCGGGTGCCCGGGGTGATCGGTGTCATGCCCGGCGGGGGCGGGGGCACCGACACCGGCCGGTTGCCCGGCGCGCCGGACCGGCTGGGGAGCCCGTTGGCCGCGGCCGGCGCCACCGGCGGCGGCGCGATCGGGTCCGGGGCGACCGGCGGAGCGTTCATCGGCTGCGGGGTGGCCGGGCCGGTGCCCAGGCCGGCGACGGCCGGCTCGGGACGGCCACGACGGCCGAACCGGGACGGCGCCTCGACCGGGGCGGCCGGGGCCGGCAGCCCGGCGGGCTCGGCGGCCCGGCGGGCGGCGCGACGGCCGACATTCGGCTCGGCGGCCGGGCTGCCGCCGCGGGCGGCGAGCGTGCCGACCAGCGCGGCGCAGGCCTCGTCGCAGGTGCGGACCGCGGCGATGGCGTGCCGGACCGCCTCGGCGGCGGCCGGCGCCAGCGACTTGTTGACCCCGCCACGGCGCGGCGACTCGCTGATCGCCACCTGCAGCGCGGTGACCGCGGCGACCACCTGGTCCCGGTCACCGGCGCCGGAGCGGGCGAGCGTGGTGGCGACGTCCTGCACGGCCTGGGCCGGGTCGCCGCCCCGGCCGGTCAGCCGGCCGGGCTCGGGGACCGCCTCCAGGACCGCCATGGCCAGCGGGTGCGCCGGGTCCGGGTAGGCCCGCAGGGCGGCCGGGTAGAGCTCGCGGAGCACCTCGCGGAGCGCCACCGCGGACGCGTTCCGCCCGACCAGCATGGCCACGTGGGCGGCCAGGACCGGCTTGTAGCTGACCAGCTCGCGCGGCGCGGGGAGGGTCACCGCGGCGATCGCGCCGGCCTGCAGGGCCCGGGCCAGCCCGACCGCCCGCCGGGCGGCGGCCGGGGCGTTGATCTCCTCGGGGGAGTCGTCGTCCGAGAAGCGCTCGGCGAAGTCGTCGGCGTCGTCGTCGTCGACCACGACCAGCGGCCGGCCGGCGGCGGTCAGCAGCGAGGTGACGATGTGGTCGTCACTGTCGGCGGCCACCGCCGCGTCGCTGAATCCCGTCGTCCGTTCCACGAGAAGCGTCCCCAGCTGGGCATAACCCGCCGGGTCGTCGCTGATCTCATGGACGCCGAGCAGCCGGCCTGCGTCGTCCACCACGGCGATGGTCAGCGGCGCGGCCGAGGCCGAACGCACCGAATCATCAGCCGACGCCAGACCGCAGTACACGCGCACGAGCGCCACGGCGTCGTCCTCCTCCCCGGGAGTGCTTCTCTGTGGCCAAGGACTGATGTTCCCTGGTAATCGGTCAGTCACGCCAGTCCACAGCAGCAGAGATCTTGCCGATCACCGAACGCCAGCCGAGACTCGCCTGTTGTGCCCCGATTTTCTTCAATCGCCGACGACCGAAGAAACCGCCCATACCACCGCTCTGCGCGGCACGGAGGGACTCGTCCAGGTCGTCGAGCGGGGAACCGGGCGACAGGGCCAGGATCACCGGCTTGAGCCGGAGCGCGTACCCGAGATCCCGGGACACCTCGCCGGCCGCGATCAACAGCGGCAGATCCCACGTGTCGTGCCCGCCACGCAGGTTCTCCACCACGAGGTCGAGTTCGTAGCGCTCCTCCGGCAGCGGGTCGATGTCGCTCGACTGTACCCGCTCCGCCAGGTCGCCCCAGGTGTCCAATTGTGCGAGATCGTGCGGAGCACCCGAACGAATGAAGGAGACCAGCGCTTCGGCGTTCTTGAAGGCGAGCAGGCGGCCCTTGTGACTGAGGAACATGGGTACTTCCTCGTCGTCCGGCTGGCCCTTGGCCTCCTCCGACTCGTCGTCGGAGTCGGACCCTTCGGCCTTGTCGGACGTCTCGTCGCCGGACTTCTCGTCCTCGTCGCCCTCGGCGAGCAGCGCCTCGTACTCCTCGTCGACGATGACGCCCTCCTCGCCGTCCTCGTCCAGGGCGGCGCGCTTGCGCGTGTCGAAGGGGTCGTCCTCCTCGGCCTCGATCTCGGTCGGGGTCAGCTCGGAGACCTTCCGGTACGCCCGGAGGGTCAGGCCGACACTGCCGGGGAGAGCGATCTCGACCGGCTCGACGCGGACCTCCTCCCAGAGCTCACGCCCGTTGAGTCCTTCCGCTGAGGACTTCTCGGCCACCGGCGCGGACGCCTCGGGCTCGTCGGACTGGCTGGTCACGGTTGACCTCCGGGTTGATCTGAGGGTGGGCGGACGGGTGACTACGGGCACATACCCTAGTCCGCAACGCTGTGTGACAGCGGCCCCGTCCCCTCCACTTTCCTCAGCGCGGGCCTAATAACCCTTCGGGTGCCAGACCGTCTTGGTCTCCAACAGCGCGGTCATCGGTTTCAGACCGGGGTCGGCGGTGAAATCCACCGGACCGGTGGCCGGCCGGATCACCCGCTTCAGCGTGCCGGCCGCGGCCCGCTCCAGCTCGGCGGCCAGGTCCGGGTGCTCCACCCCGGTCAGGTCCAGGGCGTTCACGTCGGCGTGCGCGGCCAGCCAGGGCGCGGTCTCGGCGTAGCGCCCGGTGAGGATGTTCACCACGCCGCCCGGCACGTCCGAGGTGGCGAAGACCTCGGCCAGGGTGATCGCGATCTGCGGGTCGGCGGCCAGCACCACCGCGGTGTTGCCGGTGACGATCGCCGGGGCGATCACGCTGACCAGCCCGAGCAGGCCGGCCGGGGCGACGACCGCGACCACGCCGGTCGGCTCCGGCGCGGAGATGTTGAAGAACGGGCCGGCCACCGGGTTCGCCCCGCCGGCCACCTGGGCGATCTTGTCGGACCAGCCGGCGTACCAGACCCAGCGGTCCACCGCGACGTCCAGCTCGGCGCCGGGGACGCCCAGCGCGGTGAACTCGGCCCGGCGCGCCTCCACCATCTCGGCCACCCGGTAGAGCACCTGGCCGCGGTTGTACGCCGTGGCGCCGGCCCAGCCGCCCTGTGCCGCCCGGGCCGCGACCACCGCGTCACGGGCGTCCTTGCGCGAGGCGAGGGCCACGTTGTCGCCGTCTGCCACGTAGGTCCGTCCTGACTCGCTGCGCGGGAACTTGCCGCCGATGTAGAGCTTGTAGGTCTTGCGGACGGCCAGGCGCACGGGTTCCGCGCCGGCCACCGCTTTCGATGTCTTAGGCAAGGTACGCCTCCAGGCCGTGCCGGCCACCCTCGCGCCCGTAACCGGACTCCTTGTAGCCGCCGAACGGCGACGCCGGGTCGAACTTGTTGAACGTGTTGGCCCAGACCACCCCGGCGCGCAGCTTGTCGGCCACGGCCAGGATCCGGGAGCCCTTCTCGGTCCAGATGCCGGCGGACAGCCCGTACGGCGTGTTGTTCGCCTTCTCGACCGCCTCGGCCGGGGTGCGGAAGGTGAGCACCGAGAGCACCGGCCCGAAGATCTCCTCCCGGGCGATCCGGTGCGCCTGGGTCACCCCGGTGAAGATCGTCGGGGCGAACCAGAACCCGCGGTCGGGCAGCTCGCACGGCGGCGACCAGCGCTCCGCGCCCTCCTGGCCCCCGATTTCCGACAATTCTGTAATACGCGCCAATTGCGCTGCGGAGTTGATCGCGCCGATGTCGGTGTTCTTGTCCAGCGGGTCACCGACCCGCAGCGTGGCCATCCGGCGCTTGAGCGACTCCATCAGCTGGTCGAAGATCGACTCCTGGACCAGCAGGCGGGACCCGGCGCAGCAGACGTGACCCTGGTTGAAGAAGATCCCGTTGACGATGCCCTCGACCGCCTGGTCGATCGGCGCGTCGTCGAAGACGATGTTCGCCGCCTTGCCGCCCAGCTCCAGGCTGAGCCGCTTGCCGGTGCCGGCCACCGTGCGGGCGATCTCCCGGCCCACGTCGGTGGAGCCGGTGAAGGCCACCTTGTCCACGTCCGGGTGGGCGACCAGGTAGGCCCCGGTGTCGCCGGCGCCGGTGACGATGTTCACCACGCCGGGCGGCAGCTCGGCCTGCCGGCAGACGTCGGCGAAGAACAGCGCGGAGAGCGGGGTGGTCTCGGCCGGCTTGAGCACCACGGTGTTGCCGGTGGCCAGCGCGGGCGCGATCTTCCAGGCCAGCATCAGCAGCGGGAAGTTCCACGGGATGACCTGGCCGGCCACGCCGATCGGGCGCGGGTCCGGGCCGAAGCCGGCGTAGGCCAGCTTGTCCGCCCAGCCGGCGTAGTAGAAGAAGTGCGCGGCGACCAGCGGCAGGTCGACGTCGCGCGACTCCTTGATCGGCTTGCCGTTGTCCAGCGACTCCAGGACGGCCAGCTCGCGGGACCGCTCCTGGATGATCCGGGCGATCCGGAAGAGGTACTTGGCCCGTTCCGGCCCGGGCAGCGCGGACCACGGCCCGAAGGCGCGGCGGGCCGCGGCGACCGCCCGGTCGACGTCCTCCGGGCCGGCCGTGGCGACCTCGGCGAGGACCTCCTCGGAGGCCGGGTTCACGGTTTTGAAGGTGCCGCCCTCTTTGGCCGGGTCGAAGGCGCCGTCGATGAACAGCCCGTAGGACGAGTCGATCGAGACGACCGACCGGGACTCGGGTGCGGGTGCGTATTCGAACATTTTCACCACGAATTTCTGCTTTTGACGTGCGGCGCAGCCGCCTGGGCGGGCTTCCACCACGACTTTCCGCTTTTGACGTGCGGCGGAGCCGCCTGGGCGGGCACAGTCCTCAGTCCAGGGTGAAGTAGTCGGGACCGGAGTAATGGCCGGTGGTCAGCTTGGTGCGCTGCATCAGCAGGTCGTTGAGCAGCGAGGACGCGCCGAACCGGAACCAGTCCGGGCTCAGCCAGTCATCGCCGACCGTCTCGTTGATCAGCACCAGGTACTTGATCGCGTCCTTGGTGTTCTTGATCCCGCCGGCCGGTTTGACCCCCACCTGCCGGCCGTGCGACGCCCGGAAGTCGCGGACCGCCTCCAGCATGACCAGCGTGATCGGCAGCGTGGCGTTCACCGTGACCTTGCCGGTGGAGGTCTTGATGAAGTCGGCGCCGGCCAGCATCGCCAGCCAGGAGGCGCGCCGCACGTTGTCGTAGGTGGCCAGCTCGCCGGTCTCCAGGATCACCTTGAGGTGCGCGCCGCCACACGCCTCCTTGACCGCGACGATCTCGTCGAACACCTTGGCGTAGTCGCCGGCCAGGAACGCGCCGCGGCTGATCACCATGTCCACCTCGTCGGCGCCGGCGGCGACCGCGGCCCGGGTGTCGGCCAGTTTCACCTCCAGCGGGGCCTGGCCGGACGGGAACGCGGTAGCCACGCTGGCCAGGTGCACGCCGGAGCCGGCCAGCGCGGCCGCGGCCACCGGCACCATGGCCGGATAGACGCAGATCGCGGCGACCGGCGGGCAACTGGGGTCGGCCGGGTCGGGCCGGCGCCCCTTCGCGCACAGGGCGCGCACCTTGCCGGGCGTGTCGGCGCCCTCGAGGGTGGTGAGATCGACCATCCGGATCGCCAGGTCGATCGCTTTCGCCTTGCTGCTCGTCTTCACCGATCGGGTGCCGAGCGCGGCCGCCCTTGCCTCGACGCCCACCTTGTCGACCCCGGGGAGGCCGTGCAGGTAGGAGCGGAGATCGGACAGCCCGATGGGCGCTGTCGCAGTCATGAGAACGATTCTAAGCAGGCTGGTATCAGTTGATCTTGGGTGAACGGTAGGTTGAGCCCCGTGGACGTCCTTGTCGTAGATCACCCGCTGGCCCAGACGCGGCTCACCGCGATGCGCCGGACCGAGACCGAGTCCGGTGTCTTCCGCGCCTCCCTGCACGAGCTGACCACGATGGTGGTCTACGAGGCGGCCCGCCTCTTCGCGATCGAGAAGTTCCCGATCGAGACCCCGGTCGCGCCCACCGAGGGCACCCGGCTGGCCAACCCGCCGCTGATCGTGCCGGTGCTGCGCGCCGGGCTGGGGATGGCCGACGCCGCGCTGGCGCTGCTCCCGGAGTCGTCGATGGGCTTCGTCGGCCTGGCCCGCGACGAGGAGACGCACGAGCCGCGCGCCTACATGGAGTCGCTGCCGGCCGACCTCTCCGGCCAGCCGGTGCTGGTCCTCGACCCGATGCTGGCCACCGGTGGCTCGCTGATCCACTGCTGCCGGCTGCTCGCCGACCGGGGCTGCACCGACATCATCGTCTGCTGCGTGCTGGCCGCCCCGGAGGGCGTCGAGCGGCTGAAGGACTCCGGCCTCCCGCTGCGCCTGATCACCGCCTCGATCGACGAGGGCCTCAACGAGAAGGCCTACATCGTGCCCGGCCTGGGTGACGCCGGCGACCGCCAGTTCGGCGGCATGCGCCGCTTCTGAGACCCCTTTCCGGTACGCCGTGCGCGCCGGTCAGACGGTGTAGGACCAGGACACCGCCCGACCGGCCCGGAACGGCATCACGCCGTGGAAGACGGTGGGGGAGTCGGCGAACACCAACGGCAGGAAGTGCCGGTCCGACTCCCACATCGGCAGTCTCCCGGCGAGCAGATCGGCCCGGTCCACCCAGTGCAGCGAGCCCTCGTCGTTCGCCGTTCTCGGCGTGCCGCTCCACTCCGGGATCCGGTAGAGGAAACCGAACCAGTTCTCCCCGTCCCGCCCGAATCCGGGCCACGACACGGTGCCGGCGAAATCCAGCCTGCCGCACTCCAGCCCGGCCTCCTCGGCGATCTCCCGGCGCATCCCGGACGCCACGTCCTCGTCCGGTTCGAGCTTTCCGCCGAGGCCGTTGTAGTAGCCGAAGTGGATGTCGTCCGGCCGGGTGTCCCGGCGGATCATCAGGACCCGCGAGGAATCGGGCGACAAAACGTATCCCAGCGTGGCGAGTACCGCCCGCATGCGCATCTCCCGTCGACATGTGGTGATCGCGACGCACATTAGCCAAAATGCGCCGTTCGGTGCTGTAACGTGACTCGCGCCACCCCCAGGTAACAGCAGGTGATCGCCCCGTCACTCGCGGGGCCGACCCCGCCTGCCTGTGGTGAGGGAGCGCAGATGACGGCGTCCATTCCATCGGCCCGTCCGGTGATCGGGCCGGACGAGATCGCCGCCGCGGTCCGGGTGCTGAGCAGCGGTCTGGTCGTGCAGGGGCCGGAGGTCGCCGCGTTCGAGGAGGAGTTCTCCGCGCTGGTCGCCGGCCGGCACTGCGTCGCCGTCAACTCGGGCACCTCCGCGCTGCAGCTGACCCTGCTGGGGCTCGGCCTGAAGCCGGGCGACGAGGTGATCGTCCCGTCGTTCTCGTTCGCCGCCACCGCCAACGCGGTCCGGCTGGCCGGCGCCACCCCGGTCTTCGCGGACATCGAGCCCGGCTCGTTCGGCCTGGACCCGGCCGCGGTGGCCGCGGCGATCACCCCGCGCACGGTCGCGATCATGCCGGTCCACCTCTACGGCCACCCGGCCGCGATGGACCGGATCATGCCGCTCGCCGACCGGCACGGCCTGGCCGTGGTGGAGGACGCCGCCCAGGCGCACGCCGCCGCGCTGCACGGCGTCCCGGCCGGCGCGTTCGGGGTGGCCGGCTGTTTCAGCTTCTATCCGACCAAGAACATGCACTCGCTGGAAGGCGGCATGATCACCACCGCCGACCCGGACCTGGCCCGGCGGCTGCGCCTGCTGCGCAACCAGGGGATGGAGCAGCGGTACCAGAACGAGATCGTGGGCGCGAACATGCGGCTCACCGACGTGGCCGCGGCGATCGGGCGGGTGCAGCTGGGCCGGCTCGCCGAGTGGACCGAGCGCCGCCGGGCCAACGCGGCCTACCTGGACCGGCACCTGACCGGGGTGCTCACCCCGCCGGTGGCGCCCGGCGCGCGGCACGTCTACCACCAGTACACGGTACGGGTGCCGGCCGGCCGGGACGCGTTGCAGGCGGCACTCGCCGAGCGTGGGGTGGGCAGTGCGGTGTACTACCCGACGCCGATCCACCGGCTGCGGCCGTACGAAAACGGGAAGGACCACCTGCCGGAGACCGATCGGGCGGCCGCCGAAGTGCTGTCCCTGCCGGTCTTCCCCACCCTGACCGGCGCCGAGCTGGAGCGGATCGTCGAGGCCGTGACCACCGCCGCGGTGCCGGCATGAGCCGGGCGACGCTGCGGGCCGGCCTGATCGGGCTGGGCGCGATGGGCCGCAACCACGCCCGGGTGCTGACCGGGCTGGCCGGCGTCGAGCTGGTCGGCGTCCTCGACCCGGCGCCCGGAGTGATCGCGCCGGCCGGCGTGCCGGTGGTCCGCGACCTGGACGAGCTGCTGGCGCTGCGCCTCGACTACGCGGTGCTGGCCTCGCCGACCGCGCTGCACGAGCCGATCGGGCTGCGGCTGGCCGAGGCCGGCGTGCACACCATGATCGAGAAGCCGCTGGCGCCCACGGTGGCCGGCGCCCGGCGGCTGGTCGACGCGTTCGCGAGCCGGGGCCTGATCGGCGCGGTCGGGCACATCGAGCGCTACAACCCGGCGCTGCAGAGCCTGCGGGCCCGCCTCGAAGCCGGCGAGCTGGGCGAGATCTACCAGATCGTCACCCGGCGGCAGGGACCGTTCCCGGGCCGGATCGCCGACGTGGGCGTGGTGATGGACCTGGCCACCCACGACATCGACCTGACCGCCTGGGTGACCGGCCGGCCGTACGCGCAGGTCTCCGCCCGGACCGCGTCCCGCAGCGGCCGCCCGCACGAGGACATGGTCTCCGCGGTGGCCGGGCTGGAGGGCGGCCTGATGGCCAACCACCTGGTCAACTGGCTGAGCCCGTTCAAGGAGCGGTCCACCGTGATCACCGGGGAGCGGGGCAGCTTCGTGGCCGACACGCTGACCGCCGATCTGACCTTCTACGCCAACGGCGCGGTCGGCACCGAGTGGGAGGCGCTGCGCACCTTCCGGGGCGTCGCGGAGGGCGACATGGTCCGCTACGCCATCCCGAAGCGGGAACCGCTGCTGGTCGAGCACGAACGGTTCCGGGACGCGGTGCGCGGCGAGTCCCGGGACACGGTCACCCTGCGCCAGGCGATGCGGACCGTGGAGGTGGCCGAGGCGGTGCTGCGCTCGGCCCGGGAGGGCGGCACGATCGACGTCCGGGAGCCGGTCGGCCCGCCGGGGCACCGGTCGCCGTCGCCCCGGGAATGGCTCACGGAACCCGTCGGCTAGTGGCCGCGCCGGTGCCGGACGTGACCGTCGTGGTCGCGGTCTACAACACGATGCCCTACCTGACCGAGTGCCTGGAGTCGATCCTCGGCCAGACCATCGGGCCGGACCGGCTGCAGGTGATCGCGGTCGACGACGGGTCCACCGACGGCGGCGGCGCCGAGCTGGACGCCTGGGCGGCCCGGTACCCGGACACCGTGCTGGTGCTGCGCCAGCCGAACTCCGGCGGCCCGGCCGGCCCGAGCAACCGGGCCCTGGACCGGGCCACCGGACGCTACGTGTTCTTCGTCGGCGCCGACGACCGGCTCGGCCCGGAGGCGCTGGAACGGCTGGTCGGCGCGGCCGACGAGACCGGCGCCGACATCGTGCTCGGCCGGCTGGTCGGGGCCGGCGGCCGCAAGGTCGACCAGCGGATCTTCGCGGCCGGCGACCGGGACGCGATCACCCTGGCCGACTCGCCGCTGGCCTGGGCGCTGTCCAACACCAAGCTGTTCCGCCGGGCGCTGCTCGAGGAGCACCGGATCCGCTTCCCGGAGGACATGGCGTCCTGCTCGGACCAGCCGTTCACGATCCGGGCGGTGCTCGCCGCGCGGCGGATCGCGGTCCGGACCGGCTACGAGTTCTACTACGCGGTGCGCCGCACCGACGCCAGCAACATCACCTTCCGGACCCCGCCGGTCCGGCTGCTGCAGGACACCACACTGCTGCTGGCCCGGGCCGCCGACCTGGTCAGCGAGCCGCGCGCCCGGCACAACCTGCTGGTCCGGCACTTCTCCTGGGAGGTCGGCAAGCTGCTCGGCAAGCGGTTCCTGAGCGCCGGCCCGGACGACCGGGAGACCGTCCACCAGGGCGTCCGCAAGCTGGCCGACGCGTACCTGACCGAGGCGGCCCGGCGCGACCTGCCGGTCCGGCACCGGGCGGCGATCAGCGTGGCCCAGTACGGCACCGCCGACGACGTGCTGGCGCTGGCCCGGCACTACGCCGAGCACCGGCTGCGTCCGGCGATCGCCGACCGGGGCCGCTACTACGTGGCGTTCCCGGGTTTCCGGGCGCCCGGCCGGGGCTTCCCGGACGAGTGGTTCGACGCCACCGCCGAGGCGATCGCGCTGGACCGGCAGGACGGCCCGGCCACGCTCGGCTGGGGCCGCTGCCCGGACGGCCGCCCGGCGCTGCTGCTGCGCTGGCCCACCTGGATCCCGCGGCAGGACGGCGAGCCGGCGCCGGCGGTGCAGGTGCGGCGCGGGCCGAGCGCGCCGGCCGAGCTGAGCCGGGCGACGGCCGCCGCCGCGATCCCGGTCGACGACCTGGTGCGCGGCGAGTCGCACGGCCGGTTCCGGGACATCACCTTCCGCCGGGGCGCCCGGCGCTATCCGGTGACCGCCTCCGACGTGTCCGCGGCCGGGCGCCGGCTGCACCGGCTCGGCGGACGCCTCTTCCTGGTCGGCGTGGTGTGCGGGCCGGACGGCCGGGTCGGGGTCGAGGTCCGGCGGATCACCGTGCGGCGGATGGCGGCCCGGCTGCGCCGGACCCTGGTCCGGGGCTGAGCCGCTCGCCCAGGATCAGCTCGTCGTACTGCCCGGCGGTCACCGACCAGTCCCAGGTGGCCAGGGCGTGCTCGGCGGCGGCCGCGCCGGCCGCCCGCCAGACGTCCGCGGTGGCGGTGCCGGCCAGGATCCGCCGGACCGCCTCGGCCGGGTCGCGGACCACCCAGCCGGCCGGGAAGATGCTCCGCGCGCCGGCCCGCTGCCCGGCGAAGAACGGCCAGTCCCGGACCACCGGCACCGCCCCGCTGGCCGCGCCCTCGATCAGGCCGAGGTGGAAGCTCTCCCGGACCGAGCTGCTGAGCACCACGCCGACCTCGGTGAGCGCGCCCGGCACGTCGTCGGTCTGCCCGGTGCGGCGCAGCAGGCCCCGCCCCTCCAGGTCGGCCAGGTCCGCGGCGTAGTCGGCGAAGTAGGCCGCCGAGGTGGGGTTCGGCCCCTCGTCCAGGTCCTTGCCGATCAGCACCAGCCGGTACCGCTCGTCGTGCCGGCGCAGCTCGCGCAGCACCTGGAAGGCCCAGCGCGGGTCCTTGGCGATCGCGCCCACCCCGACCAGGCCGAGGGTGAACCGGGCGGCGTCCGGCTTCGGCCGGCGGTAGCGGTCCAGCCGGGCCGCGTTGGTGACCACCGGGGTGCGCGGGGCGCCGGGCCCGCGGAGCCGGGGAACCGCCGCGGTGGCGAACTCGCGCAGCGGCTCGGAGACGAACACCAGGTCGTCCACCCGGGACAGGTCGAGCAGGTGCGGGAAGACGGTGAACGCCTCGTAGCTGTGCAGCCGGACGATCACCCGGGCGGTGCCGGGGTCGAGGGTGGCCAGCATCGCGGCGTGCCCCAGACACCAGTCGACGAAGACCGTGTCGGCCCACGCCAGGTCCGGCGCGAACACCTGGCGCAGCGCGTCGCCGTAGTCCGAGGCGCCGCTG
Source organism: Actinoplanes octamycinicus (assembly GCF_014205225.1). Lineage (NCBI taxonomy): Bacteria > Bacillati > Actinomycetota > Actinomycetes > Micromonosporales > Micromonosporaceae > Actinoplanes > Actinoplanes octamycinicus. The sequence continues at coordinate 1,071,330 of NZ_JACHNB010000001.1, read as the reverse complement.
AGCTGGTGCCGGATCAGCCGCCCGGTCTGCTTGCCGAGCAGCGTGACCTCCGGGTCCGCGGTGAGCTCCAGGTGCCGCACCTCGACGTCCGGGCGGTTCCGGTACCGCTCGATGATCTCGGTGAGGAAGTAGACGTTGGTGTGCGTGACGAAGAGCAGCCGGTGCGGCCGCCCGGCCGGCGGCGCGGCCGCCGGGACCCGCCGGCCACGCGGGGCGGCGAGGGCCTGTCCGGTCGCGCTGGCGTGCAGATCGCCGAGATATCGGTACGGATCCCGCGCGCTCGGCGACGTCAGCGAGTCGAAATGCACCGCGCGGTTGAACAGCAACGGGATCACCTTGGCGAACCGCCGGGTCGCCTCGGCCAGGTCGTCCCGGGCCAGCGCGCGGTCAGCCAGGTGCAACTGGGCGGCCGCCGCCTCGCGCAGGAACACCGGGATCCGGCCGGCCGCGAACTCGGCCTGCGCCGCCGCCTCCAGGCTGTCCGCCGTGGCCACGCTGGGCCGGGCGCGCCGGGCGGCGGCAGCCCGGACCAGGCCGGCCTCGCCCGGCAGGCCCAGTTCCCCGAGCCGGCCGGCGACCCGCTCGGTCCAGCGCAGCCGGCGCTCGTCGCCGAGCAGCGGCGCGCCGAGCAGCAGCCGCCAGGCCCGCCGGCCGCGCGGGTCGCGCAGCACCCGGCGGCCGGCGCCCTTGCGGGCGACCCGCTCCACCAGCCGGTCCACCCGCTCGCCGAGCGCCTCGGCGGCCACCGCCGGCGACGGTCCGGCGCGCAGCACCCGGCGCAGCCGGTACCGGCCCGGCTCGGTGGCCCGGGTGGCGACCGCGCGCAGCGCCGGGGCGAGCCCGAAGACCGCGTCGGCGGCCCGGTTGCGCCGGGCGAACTGCCAGACCGTGTGCACCGCGTGCTGGTCCAGCGCGACCAGCACGTCGGCGGCCCGGACCAGGCCGCGCAGCCGGTGGTCGTGCCGGGCCCGGAGCCAGAGCTTGCGCCCCTTGCCGGCCGCCGGGTACGCCCGCTTGTCCGGCCGGGGCAGCTGCTTGGCGGGCCGCAGGGCGTGCACCGCCGCGCCGCCGCCGGGCAGCGCGACCTTCTCGGCCGGCGCGCCGGAGACCAGGGTGACCAGGGCGCCGGACTCGCGCATCCGGTGCAGCGCGTCGGTGAGCACGCCGGGCCGGCCGGGCACCCCGTTGCTGACGATCAGGACCCGGGTCATCGGACCGCCTCGGTCACCCGGCGGACGGCCGGCGCGAGCTGGGCGGCCCGGGCGAACCGGGCGGCCGCCGCCCGGGTCGCCGCGCGCTGCTCCGGCGTGGCCGTCACGGCCAGCTTGGCGGCTGTCTTGAACGACTCGGCCAGCCGGTCGGCGTCGGTCCCGGCCGCGCCGGTCCAGAGCGGGTTGCCGTCCAGCACGAACGAGGCGTCGTGGTCCGGCTCGTGCGCGGAGACCACCGGCAGTCCGCTGGCGTAGGCCTCGTAGACCTTTCCGGAGGTCATGTACCGGCCGCCGGTCACGATGAAGACCAGCGCGTCCCACCCGCCGTAGACCGCGGCGACCTCGGCCTTCGGGACCGGGCCGGCGAACCGGACGCCGTCCGGCGCGGCCGCGCGCAGCATCTCCGCGTACGCGTTGTCCTCGCGCGCGGCACCCGCCCCGATGTGCCCGCGCAGCTCGAAGGTGGCGTTCGCGATCAGCGGGTCCTCCACCCGGGCGATCCGCCAGCCGTCCAGCACCGCGGCCAGCAGCGGCACCGGGAAGGTGATCGTCCCCAGGTAGCCGAACCGCAGCCCGCGCTCCGGGTCCGGGGCCCGGAACGCCCGCGGGACGCTGTCCTGGTCGTAGCCGTTGCGCACCACGTGCACCCGGCCGGCGATCGCCGGGTAGCGCTGCCGGTAGTGCTCGGCGATCGGGTCGTTGACCGTCCACACCTCCAGCGCCGAGCCGAGCACCCGGCTCTCCCAGCGCCCGGCGATCGAGCCGGGCGGGAAGGCCACCCCGCCGCCGATCACGTCGATTGACCAGCCGTCCCGGAAGTCGACCACGTACGGCACCCGGTGCCGCTCCCAGAGCGCCCAGGTGGCGGCCAGGGTCACGTACGGCGCGCAGGTGGTGACCAGCAGGTCGGCCGGGTCCCGCCGGTGCAGCCGGAGGATCGCCTCGGTGAGCGCCGGCGCCCAGCCGCCGAACGACGGCTCCGGGAAGGTGGCCAGCCGGTCGTGCCGGGCCTGAGCCGCCCAGCCGGCCGGGTCGAGCGACCGGGCCCGGGAGAAGTTGCGGATCTCGGTGTCCAGCTCGTCGCGCCACAGCGGCAGCTCGACCACCCGGATCGCCGGGTGCACGTCCGCGGAGAGGCTGTGGTCCAGGCCGAACTCGCGCTCCCAGGCCTCCTGGCAGATGGTCAGCACGGTCACGTCCCAGCCGTGCGCGTACAGCTGGTTGGCGGTCTCCCGCATCCGGTACGCCGAACTCTTCGCCGCCGGTGGGAAGCCGATGGCCAGGTAGTAGGCGTGCGGACGGCGGTGATCCGGCCGGCGGCGGGGGCCGGTCACCCGCGCCCAGCGACGACCGATCGAGTGGTGCGGTTTTTCCATGGTGGTTCAGCCCATGTCGTAGCCGGAGGGTGCCCTGTTCGGCGGTTACCTTTGTCCAGAATCATACGTTTTACGGAGATCCTTCTTCGCCCGCGTGGGCTTTTTCGACGGAAAAGAGAACGCGATGGACGTGGCCGAGGCCAGCCCGGCCGGGCAGCGGATCGTGATGCTCGTCGACAACGGCGTGCACGGCGACTCGCGGGTGCAGAAACAGGCCCGGTCGGCCGCCGAGGCCGGGTTCGCGGTGACCCTGCTGGGCCGCTCCCCGGACGGCAAGGAGCACACCTGGACCCTCGGCCCGGCCCGGGTGCGGCTGCTGCCGATGCCGACGCCGCTGCACAAGCGCCCGCACGAGTTCCGCCGGCACTGGGTGGCCGCGCCGCTGGCCTACCCGCCGACCGGGGTGGGCACCCGGCGCGCCCAGGCGGTCAAGGCGTGGCGGGCCGACCTGCAGGTGCGCCGGGCGATGGGGCCGCGCGGGCTGGACGCCGCGCTGCTGCGCGCCGAGTCGCTCGCCGCCCGGGCCACCGGCCGCTGGGTGGGCCTGCGCCGGCAGCAGACCACCCGGTCGCGGGCCGCCCGCAAGCGCCTGGACACCCCGGCCGACCGGCTCTACACCTGGTTCTGGCAGGCCGCGCTGGGCGACCGGTCGTGGCGGCGGATCGAGCCCGGGCTGTGGGACTGGGAGCTGGCGTACGGGAAGGTGGTCGACCAGCTCCAGCCGGATCTGATCCACGCCAACGACTTCCGGATGCTCGGCGTCGGCGCCCGCGCCAAGATCCGGGCCCGGGCCCGGGGCCGGGACGTCAAGCTGGTCTGGGACGCGCACGAGTTCCTGCCCGGCGTCCGGCCGTGGACCGAGCACGCCCGCTGGCGGCTCGGGCACATGGCGCACGAGCGGGAGTACGCGCCGCACGCCGACGCGGTCACCACCGTCTCCGCCGACCTGGCCGAGATGCTGCGCACCGCGCACGGGCTGTGCGCGCTGCCCCGGGTGGTGCTGAACGCGCCGGCCTTCGACCACGGTCCGATCCTCGACGACGAGCCGGGCGCCGATCTGCGGGCGATGTGCGGGGTCGGGCCGGACACCCCGCTGGTGGTCTACAGCGGCGCGGCGGCGCCGCAGCGCGGGCTGGACATCATGGTGGAGGCGCTGCCCCGGCAGCCCGGCGTGCACGTCGCGCTGGTCACCAACAATCACCACGGCGCGTTCATGACCGGGCTGGGCAAGCGGGCCGAAGAGCTCGGCGTCCGGGACCGGGTGCACGTCCTCTCCTACGTGCCGCACTGGCAGGTGGTGCCGATGCTGTCCGGCGCGGACGCCGGGGTGATCCCGATCCACCACTGGCCGAACCACGAGATCGCGCTGATCACCAAGTTCTTCGAGTACTCGCACGCCCGGCTGCCGCTGGTGGTCAGCGATGTGCGGACGATGGCCGGCACGGTCCGGGAGACCGGCCAGGGCGAGGTGTTCCGGGCCCGGGACGTGGACGACTACCTGCGGGCGGTGCGGCAGGTGCTGGCCGACCCGGGGCGCTACCGGGCGGCGTACGACAAGCCCGGCCTGCTCGACACCTGGACCTGGGACAGCCAGGCCGAGGTGCTGATCGACGTCTATCGGGGTCTGCTGGAGGAGAGTGCCGGATGAGGATCTGCGTGGTCGGCCTGGGCAAGATCGGACTGCCGCTGGCCGTGCAGTTCGCGGCCAAGGGGCACACCGTGGTCGGCGCGGACGTCGCCGAGCCGACCGTCCGGGCGGTGAACGACGGCCTGGTCCCGTTCCCCGGCGAGGCCGACCTGGACGTCAGGCTCAAGGAGGCGGTCACCGCCGGCCTGCTCACCGCGACCACCGGCACCTCGGCCGCGGTCGCCGGGTCGGACGCGGTCGTGGTGGTGGTGCCGCTCTTCGTGGACGCCGACGGGCAGCCGGACTTCGGCTGGATGGAGTCGGCCACCCGGGACATCGCCCGCGGGCTGCGGCCCGGGACGCTGGTCAGTTACGAGACCACGCTGCCGGTCGGCACCACCCGGCAGCGCTGGGCGCCGCTGCTGCGCGAGGGTTCCGGCCTGGTCGCCGGGGAGGACTTCGACCTGGTGTTCAGCCCGGAGCGGGTGCTGACCGGGCGGGTCTTCGCCGACCTGCGGAAATACCCGAAGCTGGTGGGCGGGGTGAACGCCACGTCGGCGGCCCGCGGGGTGGCGTTCTACCGGGCGGTGCTGGACTTCGACGAGCGCCCCGACCTGGCCCGGCCCAACGGTGTCTGGGACCTGGGCAGCGCCGAGGCGGCCGAGCTGGCGAAACTCGCCGAGACGACGTACCGGGACGTGAACATCGGGCTGGCCAACCAGTTCGCCCGGTACGCCGACACGCTCGGCATCGACGTCGAGACGGTGATCGAGGCGTGCAACACCCAGCCGTACAGCCACATCCACACGCCCGGGATCGCGGTCGGCGGGCACTGCATCCCGGTCTACCCGCGGCTGTACCTGTGGAACGACCCGGCCGCCACGGTGGTCCGGGCGGCCCGGGAGGCGAACGCCGGGATGCCCGGCTACGCGGTCGACCTGCTCGCCGCCGCAGTCGGCGACCTGACTGGCCGCGGCGTGCTGGTGCTCGGCGCGGCCTACCGGGGCGGTGTCAAGGAGACCGCGTTCTCCGGAGTCTTCCCGACCGTCGCCGAGCTGCGGAGGCGCGGCGCCGTGCCCTACGTCGCGGATCCGCTGTACCGCGACGCCGAACTGACCGCGCTGGGCCTGCCCGCTTGGACCGGCGAGCCGGTCGAAGCCGCGATCGTCCAGGCCGACCACGCCGAATACCGCACCCTCACCCAGGCTGACCTGCCCGGAGTGAAGGTGCTGGTGGACGGCCGCCGGGTAACCGACCCGGCGCGCTGGGGAGACATCCGCCGACTGGTCATCGGCGGCTAGCAAGGCCGGCGGACCCGCACGACACGCGTTGCGGTCTGGTGCGGGCCGCAGCCTTGCGAGCCGGCTCGCACGGGACGCCCAGTCGTACAAGAAAATCATCCGCATGAGTGCAGGCGGGCATCGCGGCAGCGAGACGGTTTTCCGAACCTAGCGGTCCAGCAGGGTGAACACCGCTTCCCAGCGGTCGACGACGCTGTCCGGGCTGAACCGCTGCACCGACTCCCGACCGGCCGACCCGAGCTTGGCCCGCAGCTCGCGGTCCTCGATCAGCCGCTCGATGCCGGCGGTGAAGCCCGGCACGTTGCCCGCGGTGACCACCAGGCCGCCGCTGACCTCGTCCTCGATCAGCTCCCGGATGCCCGGGGCGCAGTCGAAGGCCACGGTCGGCAGGCCGTACGCCATCGCCTCCATCACGGCGATCGGGAAGCCCTCGGCCCGGGACGGCAGCACGTAGATCGAGGCCGCGCTGAGCGCCCCGTCGATGTCGGTGGTGGTGCCCTGGAAGATCGCCGTGTCGTCCAGGCCCAGCTCGCGGGCCTCGGTCCGCAGGTTCTGCTCGTCCGGCCCGGCGCCGAACACCTTCAGCTGCCAGTCCGGGTACCGCGCGGCGACCGGCGCCCACGCCTCCAGGAGCAGGTCCATGCCCTTCTCGTGGTTCAGCCGGCCGAGCGTGACCAGGGTCTTCTCGTCCAGCGTCGGCCGGGTGTGCGGCACCGTCATCAGCGGGTTCGGCATCGCGCCGACGTTCGACATGCCGGACCGGGCCCAGGCGTCCGCGTCCGCCTCGGTCAGCGACAGGTGCATGTCCATGTCGCCGTAGTACTTGAGCACCCGGTTGAACCGGCTGCTCGCCCGGCACGCCGCCCACGACTCGTGGGACATGCCGATCACGTGCATCCCGGTGGTGTCCGCGGCGACCACCCACTCGGCCGCCCACACCTGCGCGGCGATCACCACCGCGCCGGGGCCGCCGGTGCGCAGCAGCGCGTTGAGTTTGGCCACCCCGCCGGCGAAGAGCTGCTCGCGCCGGCGGACCTGCCGGGCGTGCCCGGGGTTCAGCGCGGCCAGGCCGGACACCTTGTGCCGGCGCGGCAGCTTCTCGGCGTGCAGGGTGTGCTTCGCGAACGGCAGGTCCTTGCCGTAGTCCCGGAAGTCGGTGGCCGGCTCGACGCCGATCATGGTGACCCGGTGGCCGCGGGCGGTGAACAGGTGGGCGATGTCGTGCGCCCACTTGGTCAGCCCGCCCAGCTCGTCGACGCTGTTGACGACCAGGAAGATGTCACGGTTGTCAGCCACGGCGGTTCCCCGTCCGGAAGAAGTGGTCCACGACGGCCTTCGCGGCCTGACCGGTGTCGTACTCGCCGAACTCGGCCACGAACTCGCGCCGTTTCTCGGCGAACGCGGTCACGTTCCCGTCCAGGCCGGCAACCGCGTCGAGCAGCTCGTCGGAGGTCTGGGTGATCGGGCCGGGCGCGGTCGAGGCCAGGTCGAAGTAGGCGCCGCGGCTGGTGTTCACGTAGTCGTCGTAGTCCGGGACGTGGAAGATCATCGGCCGGTTCAGCAGCGAATAGTCGAACATCAGCGAGGAGTAGTCGGTGATCAGCGCGTCGGAGATCTGCATCAGCGGGGTCACGTCGTGCACGTGCTGCACGTTGCGCACCGAGTGCTCGTAGGCCGGTGGCAGCGCGAACGAGACCAGGTAGTGCGGCCGGATCAGCAGCACCACCTCCTCACCGAACCGGTGCACGAAGTCGGCCAGGTCGAACGGCAGCTCCAGGCCGGACTTCCGGTTCACCTCCTCGGGCCGGAAGGTCGGCGCGTAGAGCACCACCTTGCGGCCGTCGGTCAGGCCGAGCTGCTTGCGCAGTTTGGCCAGCTCCTCCTGGTTGTCGTTGTTGACCAGCGCGTCGTTGCGCGGGTAGCCGACCCGCAGCAGCTCGGCGCCGATCCGCAGGCCCTTGGCCAGGGTCCGGACGTCGTGCTCGGAGCGCACCAGGAAGTAGTCGAACCGGTCGATCGCGGTCTGCAGCCGCTCCTGCTGCTTCTCGGTCTGCTGCTTCACCGCGGCCTGGTCGAAGCCCATCCGCTTGAACGCCGACCCGTGCCAGGTCTGGATGTACGTGGTGCCGGCCCGCTTGCGCAGGTCGTGCGGGAAGCCCTGGTTGTCGATCCAGAACTCGGCGGTGCCCAGCGCCCGCAGGTACGCGTACGACTGCCGCTGCACCAGCTTGACGTCCTTGGGGAAGCCGCTCGGGTTGGCGTCGGCGTGCACCCAGATCGGGTCGAACTTGATGCCGGCCCGCTTCATCTCCTCGTAGATCGCCCGCGGGCTGTCCGAGTACTGCTTGCCCATGTGGCTCTCGAACACCACGCTGCCCTTCTTGATGGGCATCTTGGTGAAGACGTTCTCGTACCACGCCAGCTTGGTGGCCCGCTTGTTCTTCTTCTGCCGGGTGCTGCGCTGCAGCTCGGCCACCAGGCCCCAGGCCCGGTCGCCGAGGTGGGTGTCGCGCACCGCGGTGATCACCGAGGCGCCGGCCTTGGCCGCCGAGCCCTCGGCGGCCAGCCGGAACGCGATGTTCAGCCCGTCCGCCTGGTAGGCCTCGAAGACGTCGGCGGTCAGCCGGCTCAGCTTCGGCCGGGTCGGCAGCTTGAGCCGGTCCAGCAGCTCCGGCTCGGCGAACAGCGCCAGGTTGGCGACCTCGCCGCCGGTGTTCAGGCTGAGCTTGACCGACCACACCGGGTCGACCAGGCCGACCGGGCGCAGCAGCGCCGCCGAGTCGAACGACGCGGTCCAGGTGACCTGGCGCTCGTCGACGGCCAGTTTCACCCCGGTGGCGAACGAGCGCTGCTTGTTGCGCCGGTTCTCGAAGACCAGCCGGGCTTTCGGCTTGCCCTCCGCGCCGACCCGGCCGAGCGGGTTGGTGAAGACGCCGGTCAGGGTGACCTTCTCCCCGTCCAGCCGCACGTCGCGGATCTCGCTGCCCAGCCGCAGCTTGCTGATCGGCCGGTCCTGGAAGCCCATCTCGGTCACGTCCAGCACGTCCCGGCCCAGCGGGTCGTCCAGGTGCCGGTCGGTCCAGTAGACCCGGCCGTCGCGGATCACCAGGTCGGTGGTGAGCCGTGCCTTGATCCCGCGGTTCACCAGGTAGTCGTGCACCGAGGCGACGCCCGCGTGGTCACCCTGCCGGACCAGGTAGGCGGCCATCGCGGGCAGCGGCTTGGCCCGGCGGAACGCCTCCTCCTGCAGGGTCCGCACGTACGGCTGGGCGGTCTCGACCAGGGCCCGCTGGTTCTCCTCGGGCAGCTGGCTGAGCCGGGCCAGGTGCACCCGCAGGTCGTTCTCGATGAACCGGATGTCCTTCTGCAGCCGCAGCTCGTCGGCGTCGTGCGCGTGCAGCAGCTCGTCGATCTGCTTGGTGACCGCGATCCGGTCGGTGATGTTGCGCAGGTCGGCGGCGCGGCGGGTGATCGAGAGGTTGGCCGCCTTGGTCTCGATCATCCAGTTGTAGATCCGCTGCGGGATGACCGCGATCTTCTTGGCCGCCAGGTAGGCCGAGGCGGAGAAGAGGTTGTCCTCGTAGAGCCGGTCCTCCAGGAAGACCAGGTTCTCCCGGGTGAGGAAGTCCTTGCGGTAGAGCTTGTTGGTGGAGAGCACGTCGTAGAGCAGGTCGGGCTGCTCGTGGATCGACGAGTAGACCACCCTCTGGTGCACCAGCCAGGGCATCCAGGAGGTCTCCCGGCCGGTCGCCACGTCGACCCGCACGCACCGGCCGATCACCAGGTCGGCCTCGGTCCGCTCGGCCTCGGCCACCATGTTCCGGCAGGCGTGCCGGTCCAGCGTGTCGTCGCTGTCCAGGAACATGATGAACCGGCCGCGGGCCTGGGCCACCCCGGCGTTCCGCGGCGCCCCGCAATGTCCCGAGTTCTTCGGCAGCCGGATGAACCGCACCACGTCCGGGTGCTCGGCGACGATCCGTTCCACCACCGCCGGCGTACCGTCGGTGCTGTGATCGTCCACCACGATGACCTCGTGGCTGCGCAGCGACTGATCCAGGACCGACTGGACCGCTGTCGCGATCCGGTCCGCGTCGTTGTACACGATGACCACAACTGTGACATCCGGCAGTCGTGGGTCAGGCGAGGTCACTGTTGAGGGGTCCTTCGACTTCAGAAGAGCGCGGAGGTTGTGGACAAGGGGGCGCGGGGTCCACGGCGGTCAGCATCATAGGTTACAGCTAGGGGCCTAGGACCATTCTCACGATCGCTCCCCGGGCGTACGCCCTGCCCGGGGAGGCGCCGTGGTCGGCTAGCCTCGTGGCCGGAAATCGCAGATCGAGAGGATGTTTCGCGTGAAGGTGCTGATCGCGGGCGGCGCCGGGTTCATCGGGAGCACGATCGCGTCGTGCCTGCTCGATGCCGGCCACCAACCGGTAATTCTGGACAACCTGGTCACCGGACGCCGGGAGTTCTGCGAGGGCCGGCCCTTCTACGAGGGGGACATCGCGGACCCCGCGGTGCTCGACCGGATCTTCGACGAGCACCCGGACATCACCGCCGTGGTGCACTGCGCCGCGCTGATCGTGGTGCCCGAGTCGGTGGAGCGCCCGGTGCACTACTACCGGGAGAACGTCGCCAAGACCCTGGAGTTCGTCGACCACCTGATCGGCAAGGGCGTCACCCGCCTGCTGTTCAGCTCGTCCGCCTCGATCTACGAGCCCGGCGAGGACTTCACCGTCGACGAGAGCTCCCACCTGACCGCGCTCAGCCCGTACGCGCGGACCAAGCTGATCGTCGAGCAGATGCTCGGCGACATCACCGCGGCCACCCCGCTGCGGGTGCTCTCGCTGCGCTACTTCAACCCGATCGGCGCCGACCCGAAGATGCGGACCGGCCTGCAGCTGCCGGCGCCGAGCCACGCGCTGGGCAAGCTGATCGAGGCGTACCGGGCGGAGCGGCCGTTCCCGGTGACCGGCGTCGACTACCCGACCCGGGACGGCTCCGGCATCCGCGACTACGTGCACGTCTGGGACCTGGCCGGCGCCCACCTGCGCGCGCTCGAGGTCTTCGACGGACTCTTCGAGGACCAGAACTCGCTGGCGATCAACCTCGGCACCGGCACCGGCACCACGGTGCTGGAGTTCGTCGAGGCGTTCAACCAGGTGGCCGACCGCCCGGTGGCGATCGAGCACGCGCCGCGCCGCCCCGGTGACTCGGCCGGCGCCTACACCCGCAGCACCCGGGCCGCCGACCTGCTCGGCTGGCGGGCCGAGCACTCGGTCGCGGACGGCATCCGGGACTCGCTGAACTGGTTCGCCCAGCGCGACCGGATCCTCCCGGACCTGGCCGGCAAGCCGTAAGGCGACGCTGCCCGGACACCTGAAGGCACACGCATGCTCACCGTGGTGGTGCCCGTCTGGCGGGTGCAGGGATACCTGTCGGAGTGCCTCGACTCGGTGCTGCCCCCGGGCGGCGCCGGGGCCGAGGTGATCGCGGTCGACGACGCGTCGCCGGACCACTCCGGCGCCCTGCTCGACGAGCGCGCGGCCGCCGATCCGCGGCTCGTCGTGGTGCACCGGGCGAGCACCGGCGGCCCGGGCGCGGCGCGCAACACCGGCCTGGACCGGGCCACCGGCGACTACGTGTGGTTCGTCGACGGGGACGACCGGATCGTGCCCGGCGCGCTCCCGGTGATCGCCGACCGGCTGGCCGCCGGGGCACCGGACGTGCTGGTCGCCGGGACCGCCCGGGAGCTGTGGAACCGCAAGGTGAGCCGGTGGACCACACCGGCCGAGGTGCCGGTCGGCCCGGCGGCGCTGGCCGCGCCGCCGGTCCCGCTCGGCGCGCTGATCGTCCGCCGGCAGTTCCTGATCGACGCCGGCATCCGGTTCCGGCCGGGCCACTACGAGGACATCGCCTTCGCGTACGAGGTGCTGGCCGCCGCCGCGACCGTGGCGACCGTCGAGCAGCCCTGCTACGTGGCCCGCCCGGACCGGCCGGGCGCGCTGCGCGGCACCCCGTCCCCGGCGCACGCCGACGCGGTGACCCAGTACGAGCACGTGCTGAGCCTGCCCGGGGCCGGCCCGCGCACCCTGGTCCGGGCGGTCGACGACCTGCTCGGCGTGCTGCGGCGCGGCGTGGTCCCGCCGGGCGAGCGCCGCGCCCTGTTCGGCCGGATCGCCGGCCTGCTGCGCCGGCACCGGACCGGCCCGCTGGACGGGATGCGCTTCCGGCTGCTGGGGGCGGACGCGTACCGGACCTACCGGCTGTGGCGGGCGGTCCGCGCGCTGCCGGCCAGGCTGCGCCGCCCGCTCCGCCGCGGCCGCCGTACCCTGCGCAAGGCCCTGCTCCGGCTCTACTACCAGGTGCAGCTGCGCCGCCCGGTCGACGAGAACCTCGCGGTCTACGCGGCGTACTGGTACCGCGGCTACGCCTGCAACCCGGCGGCCATCTACGAGAAGGCCGCCGAGCTGGTCCCCGCCGTCCGGGGCGTCTGGGTGGTCAAGAAGGACCGCGCGGTCCCGGACGGCGTGCCGGTCGTCCGGCCCGGCACCCGGGCCTACTTCCGCGCCCTGGCCCGCGCCAAGTACCTGATCAACAACGCCACCTTCCCGCCGTACCTGGTCAAGCGCCCCGGCCAGGTCCACGTGCAGACCCACCACGGCACCCCGCTCAAGACGATGGGCCTGGACCAGCCCCGGTTCCCGGCCTCGCTGGGTGGCTTCGACATCGAGCGGATGCGCCGCAACATCGCCAAGTGGGACTTCAGCGTCACCGCCAACCGGCACACCACGCTGCTCTGGGACCGGCAGTTCCCGATCAGCGGGGAGACCCTGGAGACCGGCTACCCGCGCAACGACCGGCTGGCCCGGGCCACCCCGGCGGACACCGCGGCGGCCCGCGCCGAGCTGGGCATCGCCCCGCACGAGCGGGTGGTGCTCTACGCGCCCACGCACCGCGAGTGGCATCCGGTCTTCACCCCGGTGCTGGACGTGGACGAGCTGGCCGAGGCGCTCGGCCCGGACACCCGGGTGCTGCTGCGCGGGCACTACTTCTACGACTCGCTGGGCTTCCCGCCGCGGCACCCGCGGGTCCTCGACGTGTCCCGGCACCCGTCCGTCGAGCTGCTCAGCATCGCCTCGGACGTCATGATCACCGATTTCTCCTCGGTGATGTTCGACTACGCGGTGCTGGACCGGCCATTGGTGATCTTCGCGCCGGACTGGGAGGTCTACCGGGCGGTCCGCGGCGTCTCCTTCGATCTGTCCACCGAGCACGCCGGCACCTTCGCCCGCAGTTTCACGGAGCTGGTCGAGGCGTTCCGCGGCGGGCAGGTGACGAGTGCGGCCGCGACCGCGATGCGAGCCCGGTTCCGGGAGCGGTTCTGCGCCCTGGAGGACGGCCATGCCGCCGAGCGGGTGGTCCGCCGGGTGTTCGGCGCCTGACCCCCGATCGGACGATTTTTCCGGCATCTCCGGCGACTGTTCCGGCCACCGCTCCGGCCCGGACCGGTCCCCGCGGATCATCCACCGGATCGCAACCGGGATGCCCCCCGACCGACCACTGGCGGTGGAGCGCACAGCCGTTATGTTTTCTCCATGACCTCCATTCCGCTCGCCGAGGAACTCCTACTTCTCGCGTACGACGATCAGACGGGTAAAGCGACCGGCTCCCGGATCGGGCTCGATCTCGGCATGGCCGCGGCTGTGCTGATCGATCTCGCGCTGGCGGGCCGGGTCGCCTATGTCGACGGCTACCTGAAGGTCACCGACCCCTCGCCGATCGGCGACGAGATCGCCGACGCGGTGCTCACCAAGATCGCCGGCGACCCGCCGCACACCCCCGCGCAGTGGCTGCAGCGGCTGCGGCACCGGCTGCGCACCCGGGTCCTGGAGGACCTGTGCGCCCGCGGCGTGGTCAAGGACGTCGACGAGACCCAGATGGACTTCATCCACGTGCACCGCTACCCGACCACCGACCCGGCCTACGAGGCCGAGATCCGGGGCCGGCTGGCCGAGGCGCTGACCAGTGACCTGGCACCCGACGAGCGGACCGCGGCGCTGGCCACCCTGCTCTGCGCGGCCCGGATGGAGCCGGCCCTGAAACTCCCGCCGGAGCAGGCCGAGCAGGCCCACCGCCGGCTCGAGGCGATCTCCGCCGGCGCCGGGTTCGCCGGCGGCGCGGCCATGGAGGACTCGATCGTGCGCCCCAGCGTCGCGCTGGTGGTCGCCACCCTGGGCAAGGCCATCTCAGCCGCGCTCGGCACCCCGAAGGCGTCCTGACCGGACCCGAGGTCAGCGCCCGGTTCCGGCCGGCTCCCCGAGGAGCCGGCCAGAACCGGTCGGCCACGGCGGATCAGACGCCGAGGACCGCCGCGATCTCCGCGCGCAGCGCGGACAGACCGGCCGCGGCGCGGGTGCGGGCCGCGGCCACGTCACCGTCGCCGACCGGTTCCACCACTTCGAGGTACGCCTTGAGCTTCGGCTCGGTCCCGGACGGACGGATCACCACCCGGGTCGTCGCGGTCCGGAAGGTCAGCACGTCGTTCTCCGGGAGCCGGTCGAGCACCTCGCTGACCGGCGCGCCGAGCAGCGTGGCCGGCGGGTTGCCCCGGGCCCGGCCCATCGCGGCGCCGATCTCGGCCAGGTCGTCCACCCGCACCGACAGCTGGTCGGTGGCGTGCACGCCGAACTCGACCGCCAGCTCGTCCAGCCGGTCGGCCAGGGTACGACCCTCCGCCTTGAGCCCGGCGGCCAGCTCGGCCACGGTCAGCGCCGCGGTGATCCCGTCCTTGTCGCGCACCATGGCCGGGGCGACGCAGTAGCCGAGCGCCTCCTCGTACCCGAACGCCAGGTCCTCGGCGGCCCGGACGATCCACTTGAAGCCGGTCAGCGTCTCCGCGTACGGCACGCCCCGGGCCGCGCACAGGCGACCGAGCAGGCTGGACGAGACGATCGTGGTGGCGTACGTGCCGGGGGTCCCGCGCCGGATCAGGTGGTCGGCGAGCAGCACCCCGAGCTCGTCCCCGCGCAGCGGCCGCCACGCGCCGCCCGGCCCGGGGACCGCCACCGCGCAGCGGTCCGCGTCCGGGTCGTTGGCGATCGCCAGGTCCGCCCCGGTGCTGCCGGCCAGCTCGACCAGCAGGTCCATCGCGCCCGGCTCCTCCGGGTTCGGGAACGTGACGGTCGGGAACTCCGGGTCCGGCAGGCCCTGCTCGCCCACCACGACCGGGCGGGGGAAGCCGGCGGCGGCGAACGCGGCGGCCAGCGTCTCGCCACCCACCCCGTGCAGCGGGGTGTAGGCGACGCTCAGGTCACGCGGCCCGGCCGGGTCGACCACGGCCGCCGCGCTCCGGACGTACGCCGAAATGATCTCCTGATCCAGGACCGTGCCCGCGTCGCCCAGCGGAACCGCAGCGGCGCTCGCGACCGCCCGGATCGCCGCCTCGATGCCGGCGTCGGCCGGCGGCACGATCTGCGCGCCGTCCCCGGCCGGACCACCCAGCGCCGCGCCCAGGTAGACCTTGTAGCCGTTGTCCTGCGGCGGGTTGTGACTGGCGGTGACCATCACGCCGGCCACCGCGTCCAGCGCCCGCACCGCGTACGCCAGCACCGGGGTGGGCAGCACCCCGGGCAGCAGCAGCGCCGGGCGCCCGGCGCCGGTGGCGACCCGGGCGGTCACCTCGGCGAACTCGCGGGAGCCGTGCCGGGCGTCGTAACCGATCACCAGCGGCCCCTCGCCGCCCTGTCCGGCCAGCCAGTGGACCAGGCCGGCCGCGGCCCGGGTGACCACCGCCAGGTTCATCCCGTTGGGCCCGGCGCGCAACCGGCCGCGCAGGCCGGCGGTGCCGAAGGTGAGCGGTCCGGCGAAGCGGTCGCGCAGTTCCGCGGCGGTGGCCGGGAGACCGTCGATCAGCTCGCGCAGCTCCGCCCGGCTCGCCGGATCCGGGTCGTCCGCGAGCCAGGCCTCGGCTGCCGCCGTCAGGTCAATATCAACTTCTGGTGCCATTCCGGATTGATAGCACAGTGCCGTCACAGGTTGAGCTGGAAGCTCTGCGCCATCGCCTCGAAATACTTCTTGCTGTCCTCGAACTCGGCCGCCGGCGTGGTCAGGAAGAACGAGTACATCGTGCCGTCGACCTGGGTCATCCGCCAGATGCCGTGCCGCATCGCGTCGCCCGAGCCGCAGGTGTACTCGAACTGCGCGGCCGGGCGGCCGGCGATCTGCACGCCCTCGGTGGTGCTGCCCAGCGACTTGAACGGCTTCGGACAGTTGGCGGACTTCTTCAGCCCGTTCGGCGCGATCTCGCTGACGAACCGGGACGGCGAGGCCTTGCCCTCCTCGGCCAGCACCCGGACCTTGCGCAGCGCGTCGTCCGGGTCGATGTAGTCGACGTAGGTCTTGCCGGCGGTGCGTTTCCAGCCGGCCGGCACCTTCACCGAGATCGCCTTGTTGCCCTTGTAGTCCTGGGTGTCCGCGGCCGCGCCGGTGGCCGGCGCGCTGGCCTGCGGCGCGGCCGTCGGCGCCGCGGCCGGCGCGCCGCCGCCACCGGTCAGCGAGACGACCAGGATCAGCGCCAGCACCGCGGCCACGCCGCCACCGCCGACCGCCAGCTGCTTGTTGCGCGGCCAGCCGCGGAACGTCGCGACGGCCCGGCCGGTGGTGTCCTTCGCCTTCTGGGTGGCGTTCTGCAGCGCCATCCGCCGTTTCGCGGCGGGACTGGTCACCACGGTGCCCTGCCGGGGCCCGCCCGGCTGCCAGCCGCCCTGCGGCGGGATGACGCTGGTCGGGCTGCCGCCCGGCTGCGGGATCTGGTGGGCCGGCATGGCGCCGGTCGGGAAGCCGGCGTCCGCCGGCTCCGGGGCGCGCCGCCGGCCGCCGGGCGCGTTCTGCTGCTCCAGCTTGCTCAGGTGATCGGTGAGCGACTCGCCGGGCGCGAGCATGGCCCGGCCGCCGATCTGGCCGCTGGGCGGGATCTGCTGGGTCTCGGCGGCCGCCGACGGCGGCGGCGAGACCGGCCGCGGCGAGGGCACCACCGAATACGGGTCGGTCATCATGTGCGGCGGGTTCTTGCTGGCCAGCGGGCCGGCCAGCTGCTGCCGCAGCAGGGTGCGGGCGGTCTGCACGTCCATCCGCTTGGCCGGGTCCTTCTCCAGCAGACCCATCAGCACCGGGGTGAGCGAGCCGGCCCGGACCACCGGCGCGGGCGGGTCCTCGACCACCGCGTGCATGGTCTCGATCGGGTCGCCCTTGTCGAACGGCGGCCGGCCCTCGATCGCGGTGTAGAGCGTGACGCCGAGCGAGAACAGGTCGCTGGGCGGCCCGAAGTCGTGGCCCATGGCCCGCTCCGGGGAGATGAAGTGCGGCGAGCCGAGCACCATGCCGGGCGTGGTCAGCTGCACGTCGGTGGGCATCCGGGCGACGCCGAAGTCGGTCAGCACGCAGCGGCCGTCCGAGCAGATCAGCACGTTCGCCGGTTTCACGTCGCGGTGCAGCACGCCGCGCGCGTGCGCCACCTCCAGGGCGCCGAGCAGCGCGATGCCGATCTTGGCGACCACCCGGGACGCGACCGGGCCGTCCTCGATCACCATGTCGGCCAGGCTGCGCGCCTCGAGCAGCTCCATCACGATCCACGGACGGCCGTTCTCGTGGACCACGTCGTAGACCTGGACGACCGCGGGGTGCTGCAGCGTGGCGGCGGCCCGGGCCTCGCGCATGGTCCGCTCGTACATCGTGTCGCGGTCGCTCGGGGCCAGACCCGGGGGGAGGACGACCTCCTTGATCGCCACGTCGCGGCGCAGCAGCGTGTCCGCCGCGCGCCAGACCGTGCCCATACCGCCGTGACCCACCGCGGCGCGCAGCGTGTACCGCCCGCCGATCAGCGTGCCCGGGGCGGCGCGTCCGTTGAGGGAGGCCGCGTCACCGCTGCTCCACGTCGGAATCTGAGTCACTGAGAATGCCACCGAGGGGGTCTAGGGGGCTGGGCCAACTCAGCTATCTTGCCCGGTCGCCAGCCGCAACGAAAGTCGCGCCCGCACTGTTCACCAGGAAACGACCCAGGGTAGTGGCCGAGTGGCCGACGGTGGACGCCGTTTCACCTGAACGAGCCTTAGGATCACCTCGTGAACGCAGAGTCGGGTTTCACCATCAAGCCGGTCTACGGCCCGGACGACGTGCCGCCGAGTGCGGGCAGCGACCAGCCGGGTGAGTTTCCCTACACCCGGGGCGTGTACCCGACGATGTACACGAAACGGCCCTGGACCATGCGGCAGTACGCCGGTTTCGGCACCGCCGCCGAGTCCAACGCGCGCTACCACCAGCTGCTGAAAGCCGGCACGATGGGCCTCTCGGTGGCGTTCGACCTGCCCACCCAGATGGGCTACGACTCGGACGACCCGATCGCGCACGGCGAGGTGGGCAAGGTCGGCGTGGCGATCGACTCGATCGACGACATGCGGCGGCTCTTCGACGGCATCCCGCTCGACCAGGTCTCCACGTCGATGACGATCAACGCGCCCGGCTCGGTGCTGCTGCTGCTCTACCAGCTGGTCGCCGAGGAGCAGGGGGTGCCCGGCGCCGCCCTGCAGGGCACCATCCAGAACGACATCCTCAAGGAGTACATCGCCCGCGGGACCTACATCTTCCCGCCCAAGCCGTCGCTGCGCCTGGTCGCCGACACGTTCGCCTACTGCCGGGCCGAGATCCCGAAGTGGAACACCATCTCGATCTCCGGCTACCACATGGCCGAGGCCGGCGCGACGCCCGCGCAGGAGATCGCGTTCACCCTGGCCAACGGCATCGAGTACGTGCGCGCCGCGATCGCCGCCGGCCTGGCCGTGGACGACTTCGCGCCCCGGCTGAGCTTCTTCTTCGTGGCCCGGACCACGCTGCTGGAGGAGATCGCCAAGTTCCGCGCCGCCCGCCGGATGTGGGCCCGGATCATGCGCGACGACTTCGGCGCCACGGACCCCAAGTCGATGATGCTGCGGTTCCACACCCAGACCGCCGGGGTCCAGCTCACCGCGCAGCAGCCGGAGGTCAACCTGATCCGGGTGGCGATCCAGGCGCTCGGCGCGGTGGCCGGCGGCACCCAGTCGCTGCACACCAACTCGTACGACGAGGCGATCGCCCTGCCCACCGAGAAGTCCGCCCGGCTGGCCCTGCGCACCCAGCAGGTGCTCGCCTACGAGAGCGGCCTGACCGGCACCGTCGACCCGTTCGCCGGCTCCTACGCGGTGGAGGCGATGACCGACGAGGTGGAGCGCGAGGCGACCGCCCTGATCGAGCGGGTCTTCGAGTACGGCTCCGCGGTGGACGCCATCGAGCAGGGCTTCCAGAAGTCGGAGATCGAACAGTCGGCGTACCGGATCGCCAACGAGATCGACAACGGCGACCGGGTGGTGGTCGGCGTCAACCGGTTCACCATGGACGCCGAGGAGAAGTACGAGCCGCTGCGCGTCGATCCGGCGATCGAGGCCGCCCAGGCGGCGCGGCTGGGCCGCCTCCGGGCCGAGCGCGACGACCCGGCCGTGCAGCGCGCCCTGGCGGATCTGGCGAAGGCCGCCGCCGGAAGCACGAACGTCCTACCGTTGATGAAGGAGGCGTTGCGGCTCCGTGCGACCGTGGGAGAGGTCTGTCACACGTTGCGCGGTGTGTGGGGCGTCTACCGGCCGGTCGAACGGTTCTGAAGCCGCGAAACGTACTCGTAGTGTGTCGCGTCACCTCGGCGATTCACTACCCGTTGATGGGTTGGCGGCCCGGGATGACCTCCCGGCTTATTTACCCGACCGTTACACAGCGTGACCAAAAACGGACTAAGCTGTCGCGCGTCGCACAACCCGTTGAATTCTTCGCGAGTGTCTGGAACCGACGTGACTACTGCACTGACGGCGCCGGAGGGCGCCGATACGGCGTGGCCCGGGCCCCTGCCCGGCGCTGATCCACTGCCCGGCCAGCTGGACCGCTGGCTCGCCGCCCGGGGAGCCGAGCTGGTAGCGATTCGTCGGCACATCCACGCGCACCCGGAGCCGTCACACGCCGAGTTCGAGACCGCGGCGCTGGTCGCCCGGGAGCTGACCCTGGCCGGGCTGCAGCCGCGGATGCTGCCCCGGGGCAACGGGGTGATCTGCGACATCGGCCAGGGTGACCGGGTGGTCGCCTTCCGGGCCGACCTGGACGCGCTGCCGCTGCACGACCTGAAGGACGTGCCGTACCGGAGCACCGTCGACAAGCTGGCCCACGCCTGCGGCCACGACGTGCACACCACCGTGCTGCTCGGCCTCGGCATGGCCCTGGCCCAGCTGGACGAGCAGGGCGAGCTGCCCGGCCGGGTGCGGCTGCTGTTCCAGCCGGCCGAGGAGGCGATCCCGTCCGGCGCGCCCGAGGTGATCGCCGCCGGCGCGCTCAAGGACGTCGCCGCGATCTACGCCCTGCACTGCTACCCGCAGCTGCCGTCCGGCCTGGTCGGGGTCCGCTCCGGCCCGTTCACCGCGGCCGCCGACACGGTCCGGGTGACGCTCTCCGGCCCGGGCGGGCACACCGCGCGCCCGCACCTGACCGCCGACCTGGTGCACGCGCTGGGCCGGGTGATCGTCGACGTGCCGGCCCTGCTGGACCGCCGGGTCGACCCGCGCGCCGGGGTCTCGCTGGTCTGGGGCTCGGTGCACGCCGGCCAGGCGTTCAACGCGATCCCCGGCACCGGCGAGGTCAGCGGCACGGTCCGGATCCTGAACCGGGATGCCTGGCGCGAGGCCCCCGAGATGATCACCAAGCTGATCCGCGACGTGGTCGCCGCGACCGGCGCCGAGGTCGAGGTGGAATACAAGCGTGGCGTCCCGCCGGTGATCAACGACCGGATGGCCACCGCCATCGTCGCGGGCGCGGCCGGCGCGGCCCTCGGCGCCGACCGGGTGGTCGAGGCCGAGATCAGCATGGGCGGCGAGGACTTCTCGTTCTACCTGGAGCACGTGCCGGGCGCGATGATCCGCCTCGGCACCGGCGTGCCCGGCTCGGACGTCCGCCACGACCTGCACCAGGGCGATTTCGACGTCGACGAGAACTGCATCGGCCACGGCATCCGGGTCATGACGCACACCGCTCTGGCCGCGCTGTCGACCGGCGCCTTCTGAGGTCATATTTTCATTTGCGCAGGTCCGCGCGGGTGCAGATCGCATGCTCCCGGCACCCCTCTGTCAAGGGGTTGGTGTGAGGGGTGTTTTAGGGTGGTGGTTGGCGGGTCCGGGTTGTGACTTTTCCGAAGTGTCGATCTTGGGGTTTGGGTCGGCCGCGCTGGAGTTCAGAGTCGCCCCCGTGTGTCCTCCCGGACCCGTCGCTGTCTGTTGTGCCGTGTGGTCGTCTTTGATCATTTGGCGGTAGACGGTGTCGGACAGGCGTCGTTTCAACGCTCGCATGGCTTCCATCGCGGTTTTGCCTTCGGCGCGTTTGCGCTGGTAGTAGGCGCGGCCGGGGGTGTCGAAGCGGAGCTGGGTGATGGCCATGATGTGCAGGACCCGGTTGATGCGCCGGTTCCCGGCCCGGTTGAGCCGGTGATGATGGTTGTCGCCGGAGGACACGTCGATGGGGGCGGTGCCGTTCCAGGTGGCGAAGTGCCCGCGGGTCGGGAAGCGGCTGATGTCGCCGATGTCGCCGAGCAGGCGGGCGGCGCCGGAGGGGCCGATGCCGTTGAGGCTGGTCAGCTGGGTGCCGGTGGCGGCCAGCACGGTCTTCAGCTGCCGGTTGGCTGCTTTGATCTTGGTGTCCAGGGTGGTGAGCTCGTCGGCCAGGTCGCCGGCCAGCTGATAGCGGGTGGCGGTGACGATGTCGCCGGCCGGGACGCTGACGCGTTCGAGCAGGGTGCGGGCCTGGTCGGTGGTCAGGTTCTTCTTCGCGCCGCCGGGGATCAGTTCGAGCAGTAGCTGGTGCAGCCGGTTGATGGTCTCGGTGCGGGTGGCGCCGAGCTGGTCGCGGCGGTCGGCCAGCAGCCGCAGCGCGACGGTGGCGCCGTCGGCGTGAACGCGGCGCAGGCCCGGGGTGCGCAGGGCGGTCACCGCGATGTGGTGCGCGTCGTGACCGTCGGTTTTACGGCCGTGCCCGGTGTCAAAGTTGCGGGCTTTCGCGGCGAGTTTCGCCGGGACGTCCAGCACGGTTTCGCCGTCGGCGACCAGCCGCTGGGCCAGGTGCCGGCCGATGCCGTTACAGCCCTCGACCGCCCACACCCGGCCGGCGTGACGGCGGCCGGCGGCGAGCATCTGCTGGTAGCCACCGGTGTCGGTGCCGTACCTGCCACGGGCCAGCACCTGTTCACGCTCGTTGATGATCTCGATCGTCGCGGACCGCTTGTGCGGATCGACTCCAATGATCAGCTGACCCATGTACCCGTTGACCTTCCCGTCGTCGCGGCAGAACCACACCAGCGGGAGGGCAACGCTACTTACAGCTGGGCAAACCCCTCTTCAGCCACTCCGCGCCACGGTGACCGGCAGGGTCCAAGCCGGGAGAGAGCCACACCCCGCCATATGAGTGGGCAGCGCGGGCCTGAGCACCCTACCGATCACCTCGACCAAGCCTGGCCGGGCCGCGGTCGTACACCAAATTCTCTTTAAGTAGCGCGGGCCGGGCCCGGCGATCTGGCCGCTGGCGCGTCCAAAGCGATCGCCGCCCCCTTCACGGTCCGCGGGTGGTTCCGGAGATCAGAGCCCGGTCACGGGGTGGCCGGGGCCTCGGCGGGCGGGGCCGGCAGCTCCTTGTCCGGGTGGTCGCGGCGGTAGCGGCGACGCAGGTAGAAGACGGCCGCCGCGGGCACGCCCAGGGCGATCAGCCAGGGGAGCAGCGCGCCGAGCACGGTGAGCAGCACCGCGAGCGAGTCGCCGAGGGCGTTCCACCCGCTCCGCAGGCCGGCCAGGAAACCGCCGGGCTCGTCGCCGGCGCCGGACGGCGGCGGGGCCTCCGGGCCGAGCAGCACCACGGTGACCGTGCTGAGCGCGGTCAGGTCGGCCAGCCGGCGCTTCTTGGCCTGCAGCGACGCCAGGTCGGACTCCCGGGTGGCCACCTCCTTCTCCAGCATCACCAGGTCGTTCAGTGTCTTCGTCTGGCTCAGCAGCCGGCGGCCGCTGTCCACCCGGGCCTGCTGCACCGTGATCCGGGCGTCCAGGTCGACCACCTCCTCGGTGACGTCCTGAGTGTTGATCTCCCGGCTCTTCTCGTCGCCGAGGTCGGCGATCTGCTTGAGCGCCGAGTCGAACTTGGCGGCCGGGATCCGCAGCTTCATGGTGGCGGTGTCCGAGCCGCCGTCGCCGCTCTGCCGTTCGTCGCCGCCGAGAAAGCCGCCCGCCCCGGCGGTGATCCCGGTGATCCGGGCGGCCGCCGCGTTGACGTCCTTGACCTGCACCGTGATCGTCCCGGTGTAGATGATCGAGCGCTGGTCGACGCGCAGGTCGGGCGCCTCGGCGGTGGTGTCCTTGCCCCGCTGGGTGGCCGGGTCGCCGGCCTGCCCCTCGGCCGCCTGCGGCGCGGCCGGTTCGGCCTGCCCGGCGGCCGGTGCCGCCTTGCCGCTGTCGTTCGACACGCTGTCGGAGGAGGCCGAGTCCCCGCTGCCGCAGCCGGCCAGTAGGGCGCCGCTGAGCAGCACGGCGCCGAGAGCGAGATATCCCCGTTTCCGCATGAGCACTCCTGTCATCGGTACGACTGACCGCTGAGACGTACGGTGGGCTCTGCCCGGTTCCGGCAGACTGCGAGATGACCGGTCACGATTCAGCGACGGAGGAGCACCGTGCGTATCACGAAGTTCACTCATTCCTGTCTACGGATCGAGGGGGCGGGGGTGCTCGTCGTCGATCCGGGGGAGTTCTCCGAGGAGTCGGCGCTGGACGGGGCGGACGCCGTGGTGATCACCCACGAGCACTCCGACCACGTGGACGTCGCGGCGCTCACCGCGGCCGTGCACCGCCGCCCGGAGCTGCGCGTCTTCGCGCACCAGGACGTGCTGAAGCTGCTCGGCGAGATCAGCGGGGCGACCACCGCGGTGACCGCCGGCGAGGAGTTCGAGGCGGCCGGGTTCCGCCTGCGGGCCTACGGCGGCCAGCACGCGATCATCCATCCGTACGTCCCGCGCTTCGCCAACCTGGGCTTCCTGATCAGCGACGAGACCACGAACATGTACCACCCGGGCGACTCGTTCGTGGTCCCGGAGGACGTCACCGTCGACACCCTGGGCATCCCGCTGAACGCGCCGTGGATGAAGGTGGCCGAGGCGATCGCGTTCGCTCGCGCGGTCCGGCCGGGCCGCGCCTTCGCGATCCACGACGGGTTGCTCAACGAGCGTGGCGCGGCCGTCTCGGACAAGCACCTGGAGGGCTTCGCCGAGACGAAGTACCAGCACCTGGCGCCCGGCACCACGCTCGACTGACGTGCCGAGCCTGATCGACGACGTGGTCCGGCGGCTCTACGAGGAGCCGCCGGAGGGTTTCGTGGCGACCCGGGCGGCGGCCATCGAGCAGGCCCGCGCGGCCGGCGACCGGGACGCCGCCAAGCGGCTCGCCGCGCTGAAGAAGCCGACCGTGGCCGCCTGGGTGGTCAACCTGCTGGCCCGCAAACGGCCGGACCTGATCGGCGAGCTGGTCGAGCTCTCCGAGGCGCTCCGGGCCGCCCAGCGCGAGCTGCAGGGTGACCAGCTGCGCGAGCTGTCCCAGCAGCGCCGGCAGTTCGTCTCGGCGCTGGTCGCGGCGGCCCGCAAGCTGGCCGTGGCGGCCGGCGCCGGAGCCGCCAAGCTGCCGCTGGGCGAGGTGGAGGCGACGCTGACCGCGGCGCTCGCCGACCCGGAGATCGCCGCGCAGGTGCGCACCGGGCGGTTGATCCGGTCGGCGGCCTACGCCGGCTTCGGTGAGGTGCCCCGGCCCCGGCTGCGCCTGATCACCGGCGGCGACGCCGAGGACGAGGAGACCGAGGACGTCCCGGACGACGGGGTGGCCGAGCCGGCGCCCACGGCTGATCGGGACCGGTCGGCGCAGGAGCGAGCTGCGCAGGAGCGGGCCGCCCAGGAGCGCCGTCGCCGCGAGGTCGAGCGCCGCCGCCGCGAGCTGGAGCGGGACCTGACCGCCGCGGAGGCGGCCGAGCGGCGTGCCGACGAGCAGCTGCACCGGGCCGAGACCGCCGAGCGGGACGCCTCGAACCTGGTCGACGACCTGGACGCGGAGCTGGCCGAGCTGGAACGGCGGCGCACCGAGGCGGTCGCCGACGTGGCCCGCCGCAAACAGGCCCGCCGGGCCGCCGAGCGGGAGTCGGCGGCGGCCCGCCGCCGGGTGGGTGACGTCCAGGCCGCTCTCGACGACCTGTCGGAGCAGTGACCGCGGCTCAGTGGCGGGTTGTCCACAGGTCGGCGTTGCCACAGGTCGGCGTTGCCACAGGTCGGCGTTGCCACAGGTCGGCGTTGCCACAGGTCGGCGTTGCCACAGGTCGGCGTTGCCCACAGGCCGGCGTTGCCCACAGGGCCGCGTTGTCCACAGGGCGGCCGCGCAAGATCGCCTTTTGGCGCCACACTGTCATTGGGCTGGCCCCCCTGGGCGGGCGGGGTTCGGAAGCGGGCGGGGTTCGGAAGCGGGCGGGGTTCGGAAGCGGGCGGGGTTCGGAAGCGAGCGGGGTTCGGAAGCGGGCAGGACTGAGACGCGCGCAGGGCTGGAACGTGGGCAGGGCCTAGGGACGCGGGCGGGCCTCAGCGGGCGAAGCGGTGGGTCAACGACTCCAGTAGGCCGGCGAACTCCACCCGCTCCGGCCGGTCCAGCGTCGCGTAGGCCTGACCGGCCAGCGAGTTCGCCACCGCCTCGGCCCACATCAGCCGGCGCACCAGCGGACCGGCCGTCGGGTAGGGCGGCTGCCAGCCGAAGGCGACCGCGCCGGTCTCGCCCTCCGGGCCCGCGATGATCGCTTCGAGCGGGGTCAGCCCACCGGCCCGGACCGCGATCACGTAGACCCCCTGCCGGTGCTCGTGCAGCAGGTGCAGCAGCACCGCGGCCTGCGCGCCCGGCTCCTGGCTGGGCATCGGCATGGCCCGCCAGGCGGCGAAGAGCGGCAGCCCGGCCGGGTCGACCGCGTCGACCACCCGCCCGGCCAGCTCGACCAGCCGGCCCAGCCGGGGGAAGCCGCCGACCTCCTTCTCGCCCCAGGAGCACAGCTCCCGCAGATGCCAGCTGGCCACCTCGGCCGGCTGCGAGCTTTTCGCGGTCGACTCCCAGCCCTCGGTGACCGCCTCGGGCGCGATGAAGGCGAGCGCCGCGGCCACCGTCTCGGGCCGCACGTCGCCGAGCGCGCCGGCCCGGGCGGAGACGTGGTAGGCCCAGCCGGAGAGGCCCAGCAGGCGGGCCCGGCGCAGGGTCTGCGGCGACTCGGCGAAGGCGCCGACGATGGTGGCGAGGCCGGCTTTGGCGTTGGCGGCTGCCTGTTCCGGGGTCACCTGCCCGATTCTGCTCTCCCTGACCGATTAAGGAAAACGCTCCCTGGATTGATGGCCGTTCAGCCCTGAGATACCGGCCACAGCGCGGACCGCCGGTCCCGGCCGGGATCGGCGGTCCGCGGTGACTCGCCGCCGCGCGACACCTGGGACAGCCATCCGGCAGGCCGCTGCCCGCGACACCCCGGGCAGCCAACCGGCAGGCCGGCGCGCGCGACACACCCCGGGCAGGCAACCGGCAGGCCGGCGCGCGTGCCGAAATCGGTTGGCAGCGGAGGGCCCGCGTGGTCGGATGCCGGGATGAGCGCGCAGCTGCCGGCCGGCTGGAGCACCCGCCGGCCCACCCTCGACGACGTGCCGCTGATCCTGTCCCTGGTGCACGCCAGCGACATCGCCGCGGTCGGCGAGCCGGACTTCACCGCCGACGAGGTGCGCGAGGAGCTGACCGGGCCGAACACCGACATGTCCCGGGACTCCTGGCTGGCCTTCGACGCCGACGGGCGGATCGCCGGGTGGGCCTATCCGCGGAACCCGACCGGCCAGGCCCGCGACCTGCTCGAGGTGTACGTCTGGCCGGAGCGCGGGCTGCCCGCCCAGCGCCCGTTGCTGGAGCTGATGCTGGCCCGGATGGCGGAGCGGGCCGCCGAGCTGGGCCACGACCCGTACGCGGTGCGGGCCGCCGCGCTGCCGACCGAGGAGCGGTACATCGAGCTGCTCACCGCGGCCGGGTTCACCTTCCTCAAGCAGCACGCCCGGATGCGGATGGCGCTGGACGGTGTCTCGCCCGAGGCCCCCGAGCCGCCGGCGGGGGTGACCATCCGGCCGGTGCGGCCCGACGACGAGGCCGAGATGCGCCGCTTCCACGCGGTGATCGAGGAGGCGTTCCTCGACTCCGACCACCCGTCGGCGGGCTACGCCGACTGGCGGCGGCAGTTCGAGGCGGAGACCACGGTCTCCTTCGACGAGTGGTTCGTCGCCGAGGCGGACGGCGAGCTGGCCGGCGTGCTCCAGTCGGCCGATCCGGACGAGGGGACCAACGAGGCCTGGGTACGCAGCCTGGCCGTGCTCCGGTCGTACCGTAAGAGGGGTTTGGGGGAAGCCTTGCTGCGCCGGGCCTTCGCGGTCTACGCGGCGAAGGGCCGGCCGCTGGTCGGCCTGGGCGTGGACATGGCGAACCCGACCGAGGCCGCGCGGTTGTACCGGAAGGTCGGGATGACCCCGCTCTACCGGGCGAACGTCTATCAGACCACCGTCAAGGCGGCCTGAGCTAGCTCTCCGGCGACGCCGTGCCGGTCGGCCGGTGCCGCAGCTCGCTGACGTAGTCGTCGGGTGCCCCGGCCTTCTCGGCGGCGCTGGCGATCTCCGAGAGGTACCACGCGGTGGGCAGGCCACCCTCGTAACCGGCGAAGACGTAGACCCAGGCGGGCACCTCACCGTCGAGCGTCGATACACGCACGGTGAGTTTCTGGTACGTCCCGGCCGGCACCCCCTCGACCTCGTCGAGCTGTGCCGCATCCCACGGATGCACGTCGTAGAGCGAGACGAAGACGCGGTCGCCGGGCGACTCGACGATCGTCGTCACCGCTCCCTCCCAGCCCATTTCCCCCTCTCCGGCGAAGGTGAGACGCCAGCCCTCGATCCACCCCACGCCCACCATGGGCGAGTGCGGACAGTAGGCCAGCATGCGGGCGGGGTCCAGGTTCGAGCCATACGCGGCGTAATGACGCACGGCGACGACGATAGTCGTATGAGCGGGTGGTGAGAATATGAGGAGTGCGTGTCGGCACAACCGCTTTTTCCCGCGGCGAACCAGAGCCGCTCTTTTGGAGGTCGGAAAATCGTGAGTCGGATCGTGATCATCGGTGGGGGACCGGGCGGTTATGAGGCGGCTCTGGTCGCCGCACAGCTCGATGCCGATGTGACCCTGGTCGAGGCGGACGGCCCCGGTGGCGCCTGTGTGCTGACCGACTGTGTGCCGTCGAAGACCTTCATCGCCAGCTCCGAGGTGATGACCGGGTACCGCAACAACGACGCCTTCGGGATCCGCTCCAGCGGGCTGGACGGGGTCAGCGTCGACGCGGTCGCGGTCAACGAGCGGGTCAAGAAACTGGCCCTGGCGCAGTCCGGCGACATCCAGACCAAGCTGGTCAAGGCCGGGGTGGACGTGGTCCGCGGCCGGGCCCGGATGGGCGAGGACCGGCTCGGCCACACCCACCAGGTGCTGATCACCCCGGAGGGCGGCGCGCAGTACGCGATCGAGGCCGACACCGTCCTGCTGGCCACCGGCGCCACCCCGCGGGTGCTGCCCACCGCCCGCCCGGACGGCGAGCGGATCCTGGACTGGCGGCAGGTGTACGACCTGACCGAGCTGCCCGAGCACCTGGTGGTGATCGGCTCCGGTGTGACCGGTGCCGAGTTCGCCAGCGCCTACCTGGCGATGGGCGTGAAGGTGACGTTGGTCTCCAGTCGCGAGCGGGTGATGCCGCACGAGGACGCGGACGCCGCGATGGCGATCGAGCGGGTCTTCCGCGACCGGGGGATGACCATTCTCAGTCAGTCCCGCGGTGACTCGGTGGTGAACACCGGCAACGGCGTCCGGGTCACCCTGTCCGGCGGCAAGGTGATCGAGGCCTCGCACGCGCTGATCGCGGTCGGCGCCATCCCGAACACCGCCGACCTGGGCCTGGCCGAGTACGGCGTGGCGGTCGGCAACGGCGGGTACGTCACCGTCGACCGGGTGTCCCGGACCAACGTGCCGGGCATCTACGCGGCCGGTGACTGCACCGGTGTGCTGCCGCTGGCCAGCGTCGCCGCCATGCAGGGCCGGATCGCGATCTGGCACGCGATGGGCGAGGCGGTGGCCCCGCTGCGGCTGCGTACCGTCTCGGCGAACGTGTTCACCGACCCGGAGCTGGCCACCGTCGGCGTCTCGCAGAACGAGGTGGACTCCGGGCGTACCCCGGCCCGCCAGGTGATGCTGCCGCTGACCGGCAACGCCCGGGCCAAGATGGCCGGCCTGCAGGACGGGTTCGTCAAGCTGTTCTGCCGCCCGGCGACCGGTCAGGTGATCGGCGGCGTGGTGGTGGCGCCCAAGGCGAGCGAGCTGATCCTGCCGATCACCATGGCGATCGAGAACAACCTGACCGTGGACCAGCTGGCCCACACCATCACGATCTATCCGTCGCTGTCGGGCTCGATCGCGGAGGCGGCACGTCAGCTGATGCAGCACGAGATTCAGTGACCGGGGCGGCCGGCTGAGGTGTCCCGCTCTCGCCGGGCGACGGCGTCCCGCTCTCGCTGAGCGAGCGTGTCCCGTTCTCGCTGAGCGAAGGAGCCCCGCTCTCGCCGGGCGAAGGCTTCCCGCCGAACAGGGCGAGGACCCAGCCGGCCGTGCCGAAGATCAGCGCGGCGGTCGCCGCGATCGCGAACAGCCGCCAGGCGGACTGGGTGATCGCGGTGCCGCCCAGGTGCCCGACCAGCCCGCCGTAACAGGCCCAGCAGATCGCGGCGGCGCCGTCGTACCCGACGAACAGCTTGATCGGGTACTGGCTGCGGCCGGCGTGGTACCCCGACGCCATCCGGCCGCCCGGCACGAACCGGCAGAGCAGCACCACCAGCGGGCCGGGCCGGCGCAGGCCGCGGGTGAAGCGCTCGGCGGCCTGCCGGGTCCGCGAATTCCCGCCTTCCTCGTTCCGCGGGGCGAACCGGG
Source organism: Actinoplanes octamycinicus (assembly GCF_014205225.1). Lineage (NCBI taxonomy): Bacteria > Bacillati > Actinomycetota > Actinomycetes > Micromonosporales > Micromonosporaceae > Actinoplanes > Actinoplanes octamycinicus. The sequence goes on along the minus strand of NZ_JACHNB010000001.1, from coordinate 1,041,666 downwards.
CGCGTAACGCGCTCAGCCGGTGCCCGGTCGACCGGCCCAGGACGAAGGCGATCGCATCCCCGGTGAACATGCCGAGCGCCCCGACCAGGATCACCACGGCCAGGTTCATGTCGCCGTAGACGGTCAGCGCGCCGGACGTGATCATGATGGCCTGGATCGGCACCACCGGGATCAGGGCGTCCACCGCGAGGAAGCCGAACAACGCGAGGTAAACCCACGCCGGCGACGCCAACATGGTCAGCAGCTCGGTCATCGCAGGGGCCACCTCGCGGGCTCGGGGTTCACGGCATTCTGCGCGAACGCTGCTGAGAGGGCGCTGTGTCCAGCATGCGCCGTTCACGCTCCGGGCAGACCGTGATGCCCGCCACGGTACGGCCGAAAGGTCCCTTCCCGCCCCCGGTTTTCCCGGTGTCTACAGCCGCGGGGCGTACCGTTGGCAGGGCCTGCGGGCGCCGGATCCCCCGTTCCGACGCCGCAGCCGCGGGCCGCCGGTAGGTCCCGTACTGGCGGCCCGCCTCTGGGTCATCTTGTCGATGGCTAGTTAACCTTGGCCGATGACCAGGCAGAGCTATCACCACGGTGACCTGCGCCGCGCCCTGCTCAACGCGGCGGCCGAAGCGATCGCCGAGTCCGGCGTCACCGCCCTCAGCATGCGTGACCTGGCCCGCCGCGCCGGGGTTTCGCACGCCGCGCCGGCTCACCACTTCGCGGACAAGGCCGGGCTGCTCACCGCCCTGGCCACCGACGGCTTCGACCAGCTGGCCAAGGCCCTGGCCACCTCCCGGCTGGCCAGCAGCAGCCTGCTCGAGCTGGGGGTGACCTATCTCCGGTTCGCGCTGGCGCACCGGGCGGTCTTCGAGGTGATGTTCCGGACCGACCTCTACCACGCCGACGACCCGGACCTGCTCGCCGCGCGCCGGCAGGCGGCGGACGCGCTCTACGCCGGGATGACCGACCTGCCGGACGCGCCACTGGCCGGGCCCGGGGTGGAGGTGCCCGCCCGGCCGGCCCGCGAGGGCGCCTCCGAGCTGGTCTCCGACGAGGTGCGGGAGGTGGGGCTGGCCGCCTGGTCGATGGTGCACGGGTTCGCCACGCTGTGGCTCAGCGGCGCCTTCCCGGACAGCGCCCACGAGGACCCGGAGGACGCGGCCCGGCTGATCCTGGGCCGCGTCCGGCAGATGGGCGGCTGAGCCCGGACTACTCGATCGTGCAGATCACCGCGCCGGCCGTGACCGTCGCGCCGACCTCCAGGGACAGTCCGGAGACCGTGCCCGACTTGTGCGCGGGCAGCGGCTGCTCCATCTTCATCGCCTCGACCACCACGATCACGTCACCCTCGTTGACCTGGTCGCCGTTCTGCGCGGCGACCTTCACGATGGTGCCCTGCATCGGGGCGGTGAGGCTGTCGCCGCCGGCCGCGGTGCTCGCCGCGCCGCTGCGGGACCGGGACGCCGGGCGTTTCGGGGACGGGGCTCCGGTCGTACCGGAAAGCATGGTCTTGGGGAGGCGGACCTCGATGCGCCGGCCGCCCACCTCGACCACGACGGTCTCGCGTTCGACGGCCTCGCCGCCGGCGGCGGCCGGCGGGCCGGACGGCGGCACCTCGTTGACCCACTCGGTCTCGATCCACCGGGTGTGCACGGTGAACGGCTCGCTGGTGAACGCCGCGTCGCGGATCACCGCGCGGTGGAACGGCAGCACCGTGGCGATGCCCTCGATCACCGTCTCGTCCAGCACCCGGCGGGCCCGCTCCAGCGCCTGCTCCCGGGTCGCGCCGGTGACGATGATCTTCGCGAGCATCGAGTCGAAGTTGCCGCCGATCACGCTGCCCTGCTCGACCCCCGAGTCGACCCGCACGCCCGGACCGGACGGCCAGGTCAGCGCGGTGACCGTGCCCGGCGCCGGGAGGAAGCCGCGGCCGGCGTCCTCGCCGTTGATCCGGAACTCGATGGCGTGCCCGCGCGGCTGCGGGTCCTCGGTGATCGCCAGCCGCTCGCCGGCCGCGATCCGGAACTGCTCGCGGACCAGGTCGATGCCGGTGGTCTCCTCGCTGACCGGGTGCTCCACCTGCAGCCGCGTGTTCACCTCCAGGAACGAGATCGTCCCGTCCTGGCCGACCAGATATTCCACCGTGCCGGCGCCGTAGTAGCCGGCCTCGCGGCAGATCGCCTTGGCACTCTCGTGGATCTTGGCGCGCTGCTCGTCGCTGAGGAACGGCGCGGGCGCCTCCTCGACCAGTTTCTGGTGCCGGCGCTGCAGCGAGCAGTCCCGCGTGCCGACCACGATCACGTTGCCGTGCGTGTCCGCGATGACCTGCGCCTCGACGTGCCGCGGCCGGTCCAGGTAGCGCTCGACGAAGCACTCGCCGCGACCGAAGGCGGCCATCGCCTCCCGGGTCGCGCTCTCGAACAGCGCCGGGATCTCCTCGATCGTCCGGGCCACCTTGAGCCCACGCCCGCCACCGCCGAACGCCGCCTTGATGGCGACCGGCAGGCCGTGCTCCTGAGCGAAGGCGACGATCTCGGCGGCGTCCGCCACCGGCTCCGGGGTGCCCGGCACCAGCGGCGCACCCGCGCGCTGCGCGATGTGCCGCGCGGTGACCTTGTCACCGAGATCGCGGATCGCTTGCGGACTCGGCCCGATCCAGGTCAGATCATTTTCCTGTACGGCCTGAGCGAACTCGGCGTTCTCCGAGAGGAAGCCGTAGCCGGGATGGACGGCGTCCGCCCCGGCCTTCCTGGCGATCTCGATCAGCTTGTCGATCCGCAGGTACGTGTCGGCGGCGGTCTCGCCGTCCAGTGCGTACGCCTCGTCGGCGAGCCGGGCGTGTGGCGCGTCGCGATCACTGTCGGCGTAGACGGCGACGCTGGTGAGGCCGGCGTCCTTGCAGGCCCGGATGACCCGGAGGGCGATCTCGCCGCGGTTGGCGATCAATATCTTCCGCACGGCTAGAGCCTAACGGGAGTTCAGCCCGTAGTCGCTCCCTCTGTGATCGACTCTCATGTTCTTGAAAGGCAGCCATTTGGCTGCCTATTATGGGTCTGGGGTGATCGGATGGACGAGGTGTTCAAGGCGCTGGCCGACCCGAGCCGGCGCCACCTGCTCGACAGCCTCAACCGGCAGAACGGGCAGACGCTGCGCGAGCTCTGCTCCGGGCTGGGCATGGCCCGGCAGTCGGTCAGCAAACACCTGGCCGTCCTGGAGGCCGCCGGCCTGGTCACCACCACCCGGCGAGGGCGGGAGAAACTGCACCACCTGAACGTCGAACCGGTCAACGCCATCGCCGACCGCTGGATCAGCCGATACCACCGGGGGCGCGTCCAAGCGCTCGCCGATCTCAAGACCGCGCTGGAGGGTTCACCGATGAGCTTCGTCTACACCACGTACATCGCGACCACCCCGGAGAGGCTCTGGCAGGCGCTCACCGAGCCGGCGTTCACCAGTCAGTACTGGGGGGTCGAGTTCGTCAGCGACTGGGCGGTCGGCAGCCCGGTCGGCTGGAAGGTCGGCGGGCTGGAGATCACCGATCCGGAGCAGGTGGTCCTGGAGTCGGTGCCGCACCGGCGGTTGTCCTACACCTGGCACACGTTCACGCCGGAGTTCGCGGCGAAGCACGGCTTCTCCGCGGAGTGGCTGGCGGCGGTGACCGGCGAGCGGCGGTCAAAGGTGACCTTCGACCTGGAGCAGCAGGGCAAACTGGTCAAACTCACCGTCACCCACGACGATTTCGAGCCGGACAGCACAGTCCTGCGGCAGGTGAGCGAGGGCTGGCCGTCAGTCCTCTCCAGCCTCAAGACCTACCTGGAAACCGGCACCGCCCTCCCCACCGAGTAGCCGACCGGCTGCCTGCCCGGATCCCTCCCGCGCGCAGCCGGTCCTACCGCGGCCGTCCTCTGCCACCGTCGCGCGTGCCGGGTCTCTCGTGCCTCCGCGCGTGCTTCGCCTCTTGTGCCGTCGCGCGTGCCTTGCCTCTCACGCGGTCGCGCGCCTTTGCTTTCCGGGCGGTCGCGTGTGCCTTGCCTCTCACGCGGTCGCGCGCCTTTGCTTTCCGGGCGGTCGCGTGTGCCTTGCCTCTCACGCGGTCGCGCGCCTTTGCTTTCCGGGCGGTCGCGTGTGCCTTGCCTCTCACGCGGTCGCGCGCCTTTGCTTTCCGGGCGGTCGCGCGTGCCTTGCCTCTCACGCGGTCGCGCGCCCTTGCCTTCCGGGCGGTCGCGCGCCCTTGCCTTCCGGGCGGTCGCGCGTGCCCTGCAGGTCGTGCTCGTGAACCTTCGCCGCGTTCCCTCGCGTGGGGCGTGCCCTTCCTGCCGACACTCCGAGGCGGCAGGGGAGCGGGTAGCTCAGCTGCGCCAGAGAGCGGTGATCGGAACCTCCATCTCGGCGAGCAGGGTGCGCAACAACGGAAGCGACAGCCCGATCACGTTGCCGGGGTCGCCTTCGATCCGCTCGACGAAGGCGCCCCCACGCCCGTCGAGCGTGAACGCCCCAGCCACCTGAAGCGGCTCGCCAGAAGCGACATATGCCTCGATCTCGGCGTCAGTCACGTCGGCGAAGTGCACCACCGTGGTCCCGACCGCCTCCGCCTGCCGCCCACTGACCAGCCCGGTCAGGTGATGCCCGGTGTGCAGCACCCCGGATTTCCCGCGCATCGCCATCCAGCGCTGAGCCGCCTCCCGGGCATCCGCCGGCTTCCCGAAGATCTCCCCTTCGAACGCCAGCACCGAATCACACCCGAGCACCAGCGCCCCCGGATCCGCCGGCAGCTCCGCCGCCACCGTCCGCGCCTTCATCCGAGCCAGCGCAAGACTCAACGTGTACGCGTCCTCGGCCTCCACGACGCTCTCGTCCACCCCACTGACGATGATCTCCGCGTCGATCCCGGCGCCGGTGAGCAGCGCCCGCCGAGCCGGACTCGCGGAGGCAAGAATCAGCCGATACACGTTGTCACTCTGCACAAAAAACGAGACTACAAGCCCGGCGAGCCCCAAAGTGCCCACAAACCTCATCTTCCGCCGGGAAACCGCAAGCAATCCGCAAACCCACGGCTCCCGCCGCGGGCCGTCAGTGGCCCTGAGGTCACGGCCCTGACCTCGTTAGAAACCCTGATCGCGACAAGGAACGACGTCGCCGCAGCGATGTCGTCGTCGAAGGGGGCGCCGGCGACAACCGGCGGGCGCCTCGTTGGTCCCCAAATCGCCCCCAGCGCGGTCGCGTCGCCGAGACGCTGGCTTCGGTGCTACGGCTGTCGCCGGTTGCGTCGTCGAGCCGCGAGAAATCCCAGGAAGACCCCACCCACGAGGACCGCCGCAATCCCGCCCAGAATCCCGACCCTCTGACGACTGCCACCGCCGTCCTGCTGTCCTACACCCCCGTTGTGACCCGCGCTCCCGTTGCCATCAGCACTTGTCTCAGCGGATGAGGTCCCTACCCCTGCGCTAGGGGGCCTGGCCGGGGAGCCCGGAAGCGGAGCGACATCCGCAGTCAACGCCTTCACGATGTTGAGCACCCCGTAACCGCACTGCTCATCCCACCCAGGCGCCCCAATGTCCGTAGCCGTGGCTGTAAGCCGATGAACCACTTCCCGAGCCGAAAGCCCCGGAAACCGAGCCCGAACCAACGCCGCCGCCCCCGAAACAATGGCTGCAGCGGGCGACGTCCCATCAACCTTCACATAGTCGTCTGCAACCCCCGTAGTACGAATGTCAACGCCAGGAGCGCAGAGGTCTATAGCGGGGCCGTGTGGCGAAAAACTAGCTGGTTGTCCGCTCTCGTTGATAGCTCCGACGGCTACTACCTCAGGCATAGATGCAGGGAATGCCACTCGCGCGTCCTTAGTGCTGCTACCTGCGCTCGCCACTATGACTATGTCTGCGGAGGCGGCATCTCTGATGGACCTTATAAGGTCATTGGACGGCGTTGCTGACAATGATATGTTAATCACTTGGGCGCGTTTTTTCTGAAGCCACTCTATTGCCATGGAAAGCTGAGGGCGTTTTTCCGTTGAGCCGAAGATCTTGATAGGAATTATTTGAGTACCAGGCGCCACGCCGATGGCGTCTCGTCCTGTTCCGTGGCTCGCAATAAGGCCGGCCATGTGGGTGCCGTGGCCAATTTGGTCTACTTGTCCACGCCCATCGCCTCCTTCGACGATATCTGATCCGGTCGCTATGCTGCCTGAAAGATCGGGATGCGGGTGCACGCCACTATCCGGAATGCCTACTGCTACACCTGCTCCCGTACTGAGTTCATGCACACGGTTAAGTTGGAGATATTCGACAAACCACGTGCTCCTACTGACCGGGCTGATGTGCGGACCGAGTTGGCAAGCTGTGCTTGAGTGGAACAACATCACTGCAGCTGCCATGGTGGTAATTAGATTCATCTCATAGCCCGATGGCAGGGCCGGGATCGATCTCCTGCTTCTTCGGCGGAAGTATGACGGGCGGCATCCCCTCATCGACCTGCCATGGATTATCCAAGTCCCAACTATCCCTTTCCCTCCGGGTCGGATCATGGTCCTTGGGTGAGCTTCTTCTGGAAGTGACAGGCGGAGGGGATGCGGTTTGTCCGATCAATCCGCCAACCGGATTGACGCGTTGCGTTCCGGCGCGATTGGGCGGAGTGGAGTTGACACCTGGGTTTGTTCCAATTATCCCTCCAGGTGGCACTGGCCTGGCTGCTCTCCCACTCGGTTCCTGATGGGATCCTGGCTGTAGGGGGCCGAGGGGTGAGGTAGGCAAGGTAGCCCGCATCGATGAAGGCGGTGGGTAGGTGGGGGGAGGCGCGATAACCTCACTTATGGGGGATATGGGTATTTGGCCTTCGATTGGTGCAATTTGAGCAACTGTTGTGGGTGCTTTCGATGAACTGGAAGGCGTGCCGGCAAAAATGGGAGTATTCTGGAGTTGTTCAGAATTCCGGATCGCGGACTTAGATCCGTTGGGGCTTTGGTGATACTCGGACGAGTTTGTGTCGTCCCCTGCGGATGGTGCAGGACTCCAGTCCGAGGGTGCGGCTGTCATTCCGTTCTGAAGAGAATGTTTGCCATGGGGTAGAGGACTTCCGCTGCTCCTTTCTCGTTTGTTCTTATCTTCCTCGCGTGTCGAGGATCCGGGGTCGTAGAGGTTGGGGGTGGTGATGTTTAGCTGCGCCTGGGCTAGGTCTGTGCTCAAGGTGGACATCACTGACTGGGCCTGCAACTGCAAGTCGAGTTGGCGGGACTCGACTGCCGCGGACGGGCTCAGGGATATCGGGCGCCATTTGCTCAAGGTTTCAGGGGCGGACTGCTGCTTCACGGCGAAGGCGTCCAAGGCCTGCTGGTTGGCCATGTACTCCTGGTAGATGGTGTTGATTTTCTGGCGGGCGCTGACCAAGGCTGAGGTTGCGGCGCCCAAGGCGTGATGGTTCTGGACGGTGGCGTGGTAGGTGTCGCTCAGGTGTTTGATGAGGTCGTCCAGGCGGTCCAGATACTTCGCGGAGGCGGCGCTTCGCTGCGGGGGCCAGGCTTCAGCGAGGTTGTCGCGGTAGTTCTTCACCCGGGACAGGTGGTCGACCAAGAGGTCGGCGGACTTCTTCCAGGTCACCAAGAGGCTCTTGTGGGCGGTCCCGTCCTGGTTCTGCAGCATCGACCACATCTGCGGGACGGACTGCATCGACCAGTCGGTGCCGCCGCCGTTGTCGGTGTCCGCGAACATCAGGCGTCCCCCTTTCGGGAAGGTGAGGCTTTCGAGGTCGCCGGCGGGGTGTTCCAATCCCACGGCCCCACTGGAGGCGGGGCCGCTCCCGGACGGGAAGTGGGCGCTGAGCCGGACGACGGCGCCGCCCCCGAGGCCGGCGCGGAATCGGAGGGAGCCGCGGAGCCAGAAGACGTCATCCCCAAGGAGGACGCCGGATCCGGGAAAGGCTCCGACTCGTAGAAGGGCAAAGAGCCCGAAGAAGACGGACCCGAAGAAGGCGGGCTCGAAGAAGACGGGCTCGAAGAAGGGGCGCCCGAGGAAGACGAGCCCAAGGAAGGTGAGCCCGAGGAAGGCGGATCGGGCGAGAGCGGCCCCGAGGAGGGCGAGCCGGGAGAGGGCGAGCCCGGAGAAGAGAAGCCGGGGGAGGGCACCGAAGAAGGTGCCGGCGCCGAGGCCGAAGGTGAATCGGCCGCCGCCGGAGAGCCCGCAGGAGTGAAATCGGCAGCGGAATCCGCGCCGCCCGGCGCCGGCGTCACCGGTGGCAGCAGGCCCGCCGTCACCAGCGCCTGATCCACATCCGCCAGCCGCGCCCGGGCAAACGCGTCCGCCCCCCGATACATCCGGCTGACCTGCTCCGCGGCCTTCGCGAACCCATGCGTCCCGTTCGCGAAGTTGTACATGTTCTGCTGGCAGGTGTCCTGGGCGGACTCCAGCACGATGGCAAACGCGGACAGTTCCGCGAAGCCGGCCGCGGCCGCGGGGAGCCCGGAGAGCAGCTGCAGGGCCAGGGTGTCGGCGTGTGGCGCGTAGTCCTTGTCGACGGCCGCCAGGAGGCGCGCGGCGAACTCCTCCATCGCGGTGACGTCGGCCGCGATGGCGGAGCTCAGCGGGTTGAGGTCGTCGTTCGGGGCCACGCAGCGAGGCTAACCGCTCACAGCACGCGACATCGACCCCTGTGGAAATCCTCTGTGGACAACCGGTCAGCGGGGGCGGGCGGAGGACGTCCAGGAGCGTGGACCGGCTGCTGGGCGGCCTGATCGGATCCAGTCGGACTCGGTCCGTGGCGGGGTGTCGTAATTGACCGGGGTTGATCGGACTGCGAGGATGGCGACCAGGGCGGCCAGCTCATGATCGTCTAGGCTTCCACGTACGACTCCGACCAGCGGTTCATCGTTCATTGGCCGAGCGTACGACGGGTGCCCCGGCTTCCGGTGACACGTGTCCCACACTCGGCTGATCAATTCGCGGCCGCTCGACAGAACCAGGTATTTTCTGCGTGATGTCTTCTTCTCCCCCGCTCGTTGTCGCTGATCGGTACCGGCTGGTTGCGCCGCTCGGTCAGGGCGGGATGGGTCGCGTCTGGCGGGCGACCGATGTCGTCCTGCACCGCGAGGTGGCGATCAAGGAACTCGTCCCCCCGCCCGGCCTGACCCCCGCCGAGCGGCAGGAGATGCGCGAGCGCTCCCTGCGCGAGGCCCGGGCCATCGCCCGCCTGAACAACATCAACGTGGTCCGCGTCTTCGACGTGCTGCGCACGGACGCCGACCCGTGGATCGTCATGGAATATGTGCCGTCCCGCTCGCTGCAGGACACCCTCGCGAAGGACGGCCCGTTCAACGCGGTGCGCACCGCCGAGATCGGCCTCGGTGTGCTGAACGCGTTGAAGGCCGCGCACCGCGCCGGCGTGGTGCACCGCGACGTCAAGCCGGGCAACGTGCTGATGGGCGGCGACGGCCGGGTCGTGCTGACCGATTTCGGTCTCGCCACGGTCCCCGGCGACCCGAATGTGACCCGCACCGGCCTGGTCCTCGGTTCCCCGGCCTACATCGCTCCGGAGCGCGCCCGGGACGGGACAGCGGGTCCGGCCGCCGACCTCTGGTCGCTCGGCGCCACCCTCTATGCCGCGGTCGAGGGCCAATCCCCGTTCGCCCGCCCCTCGGCGATCGCCACGCTCGCCGCCCTGGCCACCGAGAACGTGCCGCAGGCGCGCAACGCGGGGCCGCTCAAGCCGGTGCTCAACGGCCTGCTGCGCAAGGATCCCGCGCACCGGATCGACGCCGAGGAGGCGGAGCGGCTGCTGGCACGCGCGGCCGGGCGGCGGTCGAAGCTGAGCTTCCCGATGAGCCCGACCATGCGCCGTCCGGGTGTCGGCCGGGAGCGTCCGTCGCTGCCGAGCGGCCCGGGTGGTCCGCCGGTGCTGCCGGGCAGCGGGTTCGTGACCGCCACCGGTTCGGCTCCGGTCGTGCCGACGCCGCGTCCCCGCCCCGCCGACGCGCCGTCCGCCGGCACCCCGGAGCAGCCCGGCGGTCGTCCGGTCTTCACGCCGGGCAAGGCCACCGTGTCCCGTCCGACGCCCCCGGCCCGACCCGGCCAGCGCCCGCAGGACCCCGCGAAAAGCGGCACCGAGCAGGCGAAACCCCGGAGGCCGCTGGACCCGACGCGCGTCGACGGGCCCGCGGTCCGCGACGAGCCGGTCAAACCCACCACTTTCGGTACGCCTTCCGCACCCGGAAGCTCCCGTTCCGGAGCCGGCACCACACCGGGCCGGGCCACTCCGGCCGACCCGCAGCGCCCGGGCCAGCCCCCGCGCGTCACCCCAGCCGATGCGCAGCGCCCGGGCCAGCCGCCACGCGCCACTCCGGCCGACCCGCAGCGCCCGGGCCAGCCGCCACGTCCCGCCCAGCAGCCGCAGCGCCCCGCCCAGCAGCCGCAGCGCCCCGCCCAGTCGTCCTCCCCGTTGGTGAACACGGCCCGGGTCGGCTTCACCGCCGCCGACGTGGCAGCCAACCGGCGGAAGAAAGCCGCACCGGAGCACGAGGCCTCCCTGGCCGCCGCCACCGGCGCCTACCCGGTGGTGGCCACCCCGGAGCCGGAGGCCGAGCCGGTCGAGGAGACCAAGGCCGCCGCCGCGCCGCCGGTCACCGAGCCGGAGACGGTGGACACGCCGTCCGAGGCCCCGGAGGGGCCGACGTCCACCGAGGCCGGCGCGCCGAAGCCGGCCGAGGCCGCTGCCGAGCCGGTCGTCGCGGAGCCCGCCGAGGCCGAGGCTGAGGCGGACAGCGAAGCGACCGAGAAGCCGGTCTCCGAGCCGGAGGCGAAGCAGTCCGAAGCCGAGGCCGAGCAGGCGCCCGAGACGACGGAGCCGGCCGAGGCCGCCGCCGAGCCGGAGGCGAAGTCAAAGCCCGAGCCGAAGGCGGAGCAGAAGCCGGAGCAGGAGCACGAGCCGGAGACTGAGCAGGACGCCGAGGAGAAGGCCGAGCCGGCCGAGTCCCCGGCCGCCGTCCAGCGCCCGGCGACCGCTCTCACCCCCGGCCGGCGCCCCGCCACGTCGATCCCGGACCGCGACAAGAAGCCGGTCGCGGACCAGGACAAGACGTCGGGAGCGGACCAGGACAAGACGTCGGGAGGGGACCGGGACAAGACGTCGGTCGTCGACTTCACCGCGATCGTCCCGCAGTCCCCGGCCGCCACCGACGCGGATGGCGCGACCCGCGTGGTGAGCCCGCTGTCCCCGGCGGATGGCGCGACCCGTGTGGTCCCCCCGCTGTCCCCGGCGGACGGCGCGACCCGCGTGGTCCCCCCGCTGCCCCCGGCCGACGGCGCGACCCGCGTGGTCAGCCCGCTGTCTCCGGCCGGACCCGAGGCCGACGGCGCCACCCGGGTGGTCAGCTCGCTGCCCCCGGCCGGCGGTTTCGCCCCGTCGCAGCGTCCGGCGTGGAACCCGATGCCGGTGCGCCCGGTGGTCCGCCGGGTCAACGGGATCACCGTCTTCGGCACCACGCTGACCCGCCGTCAGGCGGTGATCGGCGCGGCCATCGTGCTGACCTTCCTGCTGCTCGTCGGCATCATCCTGGTGCAGGCGTTCGGCGGCGACAACGACGACAAGGCGACCGGCGCCACCCCGGCCGCGGTGGCCTCCGGCAAGCCGTCCGCCGCGGCGACCGGCGGGGCGCCGCCGAGCAAGGGCGCGGCCAGCTCGTCGCCGAGCGCGCCGGCCGCCGGCGTCCCGGCCGACTGGAAGACCAGCTCACAGTCCGGCTATGCGGTCGCGCTGCCGCCGAAGGCCGAGGTGGACCGGCGCAGCGGCACCGAGAGCCGGTTCGAGTGGAACAACCGGCTGCTGATCATCTTCCGCTTCGACGACGGCGGGGCCGACCCGGTGAAGGCGTTGCAGGAGGCCAAGGCCGAGTCGGGGTACAACACGCTCAGCGGTCCCGCGGCGGTGACCTATCAGGGCCGCCCCGCCGCCGACTGGGAGTACACCTACACCACCGGCGGCGGCAACCCGCAGCACGTGCTGAAGCGCAGCTTCTCGGTCGGCGACAAGACGTACCAGATCTGCTGGTACACCTCGCCGGAGGACTGGGACGCGGCGAAGAAGGATCTCGACGCGGTGCTGGCCGGCTTCAAGCTGAGCTGAAAGCCGAGGTCAGGCAGCGCACAGCCGCAGCCGTACCGAAAAACATGAAGCTCCATGAGTGACTCCTCGGCAACGCGGGTAGTTGTCGAGAATCACGAATGGAGGTGCGTCATGAACTGCCGAACGCACGGCAGTAAGCCCACCCTGGCGCTGTGGATGCTGGTCGCCCTGGCGGACCTCGCGATAGTCGCGACCGCCGCGGGACCGATCACGTTGCTGCTGGTGGTCGTCGGCCTGATGGTCCTGGCCGGCGGCGTCTACGTGGCCCGAAACCTGCCGAACCGTGCCGCAACGACCGCCGAGGCCCCGATCAGGCGACGCGCGTAACGCATGTAGTCAGCGAGATCGGCTACAGTCCCCGGCGTGTTGTCGATCGACGGTGTGAGTGACCTCTGGGACCAGCTGCTGGGCGCACAGCCCGACCCACCCGGGTTGCTGGTGTTCCTCACTGCGGTGGCCGGGTTCCTGGCGGTGGCCGTTCGGCCGGTCTGGCGGGTGGCCCGCAACGCGGTGACCATCGCCCACGAGGGCGGGCACGCCCTGTTCGCCCTGCTGACCGGCCGCAAGTTGCGCGGCATCCGGCTGGAGTTCGACACCTCCGGCCTGACCCTGTCGGCCGGGCGCCCGACCGGGTTCGGGATGATCCTGACCCTGCTCGGCGGCTACCTGGCGCCGTCGCTGGTCGGCCTGCTCGGCGCGTGGCTGCTCGGCGGCAACCGGATCACCCTGCTGCTCTGGCTGGCCGTGGTCCTGCTGCTGCTCATGCTGATCAACATCCGGAACGCCTTCGGGGTGATCTCGCTGCTGGTCACCGGCGCGATCGTGTTCGCCGTGTCCTGGTACGCGTCGCCCGAGGTCCAGTCCGCGTTCGCCTACGCCGGCGTCTGGTTCCTGCTGTTCGGCGGCGTCCGCCCGGTCTTCGAGCTGCAGACGCTGCGCAACCGCGGCCGGATGCGCGACTCGGACGCCGACCAGCTGGCCCGGATCACCCACGTGCCGGCGTTGTTCTGGATCGGCGTCTTCCTGATCGGGAACCTGGCCGCCCTGGTGACCGGCGCGTTCCTGCTGGCCGGCCAGTGGCTGCCGGCATCCGTCTCGCTGTAATCCGTTCGGACGGTGCCGAAGGATCGGCGTACGCCGATATTGTCCGATTGTGGAAGCCACCACCGGCCTTGCCTGGACCACCGCGGTGCTCGCCGCGGTCCTGGTCCTGCCGTTGTGGCGCTTCTCGATGCACGCCATCACCGTCGCGCACGAGGGTGCGCACGCGCTGATCGGGCTGCTCCTCGGCGGCAAGCTGGGCCCCAAGAAGATCCACCTGAACGCGGACGGCAGTGGCGCCACGCACCTGAGCATCGCCGGGATCGGCAAGTTCCTGATGCTGCTCGCCGGCTATCTCGGACCGTCCGCGGTGGGGTTCGCCGGCGCGTTGATGCTGGTGCACGGCTTCCCGCCGGGGTCCGTACTGATCATGAGCCTGGTCTTCGCCGTCTTCGTGCTGGTGCTCACCCGGAACGCCTTCGGGCTGCTGGTCGCGGCCGGCACGGCCGGGCTGCTCTGGATGGTGGCGACCCGGGCGGCCGAACCGGTCCAGCTCGGCGTGGCCTATGTCTGGGTCTGGACGATGCTGATGGGCGGCACCCGGAAGATCCCGGACCTCTTCAAGGGCATGGCGGCCGGCCACGCCAACGACGCGGGCATGCTGCAGCAGCACACCCACATCGGCGACGTGGTGTGGCTGTTCGTCTTCTGGCTGGGTTCGATCAGCGCGTTGGTGTACGGGGGTGCCCTGCTGCTCCGGCACCCCCTCGGCTGACCCGGGTCAGAGCGGGATGTTGCCGTGCTTCTTCGGCGGCAGCGTCTCCCGCTTGCTGCGCAGCATCCGCAGCGCCCGGGTCACCTGCGCCCGGGTCTCGGACGGCCGGATCACCGCGTCCACGTACCCCCGCTCGGCCGCGATGTACGGGTTGGCCAGCGTGTCCTCGTACTCCTGGATCAGCTCGGCCCGGCGCGCCGCCGGGTCGTCGGCGGACGCCAGCTCGCCGCGGTACAGGATGTTGACCGCGCCCTGCGCACCCATCACCGCGATCTGCGCGGTCGGCCAGGCGAAGTTCATGTCCGCGCCGATGTGCTTGGAGCCCATCACGTCGTACGCCCCGCCGTACGCCTTGCGGGTGATCACGGTGACCTTCGGGACGGTGGCCTCGGCGTACGCGTAGATCAGCTTGGCGCCGCGCCGGATGATCCCGTCCCACTCCTGGCCGGTGCCGGGCAGGAAGCCGGGCACGTCGACGAAGGTGAGCACCGGGATGTTGAACGCGTCGCAGGTGCGCACGAACCGGGCGGCCTTCTCGCTGGCCGCGATGTCCAGGGTGCCGGCGAAGTGCATCGGCTGGTTCGCCACCACGCCGACCGGCCGGCCCTCGACCCGGCCGAAACCGACCACGATGTTCTGCGCGTAGAGCGGCTGCACCTCGAGGAAGTCGTCGACCACCGTCTCGACCACGGTCTTGATGTCGTACGGCTGGTTCGGCGAGTCCGGGACCAGGGTGTCCAGGGCCAGGTCGGCGTTGCCGGCGGACAGGTCGGCCGGCTCCTCGTAGGCGACCGGCTCGTCCAGGTTGTTGCTCGGCAGGTAGGACAGCAGCGCCCGGACGTAGTCGATCGCGTCCTCCTCGTCGGAGGCCAGGTAGTGCGCGTTGCCGCTGCGGGTGTTGTGGGTGCGGGCGCCGCCCAGCTCCTCCATCGCGACCTCTTCACCGGTGACCGTCTTGATCACGTCCGGTCCGGTGATGAACATGTGCGAGGTCTGGTCGACCATCACGGTGAAGTCGGTGATCGCCGGGGAGTAGACCGCGCCGCCCGCGCACGGGCCCATGATCAGCGAGATCTGCGGGATCACGCCGCTGGCCCGGACGTTGCGGAAGAAGATGTCGGCGTACAGGCCGAGGGCGACCACGCCCTCCTGGATCCGGGCGCCGCCGGAGTCGTTGATCCCGATGATCGGGCAGCCGATTTTCATGGCCAGGTCCAGCACCTTGACGATCTTCTCGCCGAAGACCTCGCCGAGCGAGCCGCCGAACACCGTGAAGTCCTGCGAGAACACGCAGACCTGGCGGCCGTCGACGGTGCCGTAGCCGGTCACCACGCCGTCCCCGTAGGGCCGGTTCCGGTCCAGGCCGAAGGCGGTCGAGCGGTGCCGGGCGAGCTCGTCCAGCTCGACGAAGGAGTCCTTGTCGAGCAGCAGCTCGATCCGCTCCCGGGCGGTCTTCTTGCCGCGCGCGTGCTGCTTCTCGACGGCTCGCGCGGAACCCGCGTGGACCGCCTCCTCGGAACGGTTCGCGAGGTCGGCGAGCTTTCCGGCGGTGGTGTGGATGTCGGGCTGCGTTGTCACGGTTTTCTCCACGCTCCAGAGGCGGCGGTGCGGCTCGGATGGTCGCGACGGCGCGGACGCCCGCGGCGGCCCGTCGCTCACGCCGGTTCGCGAACAACCCTCACCCACGATGATCGTAGCCGCGAATCCGGCTCGCGAAGGGGGCGTCGCTACGGGTCCGTTTCATACCTGTTGTCCCATTCGTTACGCCTCACGTGACGAACTGGATGACGGCGGCCGGGCTCGCGTTCATCGCGGGGGGCCTCGCCACACTGATCAGTTTCCGCGCCGTGCTGTTCGGTGGCGGCGACGCCGGGGATCGCGAACGTCCCCGCCGGGCACCGTCGTCCGGTCGCCGTCGCTCCGCCGAACCGGCCCGCCCGCGGCGCGCCGAGCCGCCCGGACCCGAGTTTCCCCAGGACACCGCCGAGCCTGTGGACAACCTTGGTGAACCGGACTGGGAGGAGGCCGTCCCGCCCGGCCGCCGGCGCCGGTTGGCCGCCGCGCTCAGCGGCCGGTCGGCGGCCCGCGCCGAGCGGGCCAGCGGCCTGGCCTCGATCGGCCTGGCCGACGCGATCGAGCACGGGGATCGGCCGCAGCCGGATCCGGAGGACGGGTTCGCTGATCACTCCCGGTCAGAGCCCGATTTCCGGTACGCGGAGAGCGAGCCGGACGACGATTACCCCGATCTCGCGGCTCCGCTCGCCGAGCAGTCCTGGAACGCCGAGGAGTCGTGGAGCGGCGAGCAGTCCTGGCCGGATCCGGACCCCTGGCCCGCGCAGGAACCGGCCCCGATGGAGGCCGCCGGCTATCCGGAGGCCGCCGGTTATCCGGAAGACGTCTACGACGACTGTCCCGAACTCCCGGCCGCCGACGACCCGGCCGGCGAGGACTCCCGCTTCATCGACAACGCGGCCTGGCGGGCGACGCCGGCGCCGGACCAGGCCGTCACCGAGCACCGCGGCTACGCCGGCCGGCCGTCCCGCACCTCCGCGATCGACCGGTCCGACCGCGGGTACGGCGACCGGATCGACGGCTGGGTCCGCCCGCACTACCGTGACCTGGACGATCTCGACGAGCGGCCGCCGTCCGGCGACTACTGGACCCCGGTGCCCGGCGATCTCTACGCCGACCCGGAGCCGTCCGCCCGCGGCTACGGCTGGCCGATCCCGGTGGAGCGGCTGCCCGCCGTCCCGGACTACGAGCCGGCGACCGGTTTCGATCTGACCCCGGTGCAGGCCGCCGAGCCGACCACCCTGGTGCCCCGGACGTCCCTGGTGCCCAGCTGGCCGCCGCCGGCCCCGGACGACCACCGGATCCGGCTGCCGCGGTCCTGGTCGACCGGCGAGGACCGGTCCCGGGTGGCCGGGTCGGGACGCGCCCGCGCCGAGAAGACCGGGCAGGGCCGGGAGGCCGAACCGCGCCGTTACCGCGACCGCGATCGCGGACCGCGCCCCCGGCCGCGCCCCCGTCCGGTCGCCGCCGAGGCCGACTCGTCCTACATCAGCCGGCATTCCGCGGTCCCGCACCGCTGACCCGGCGGGCCGGCCGCCCGGGATCGGGGCATAGGCTGCCGGGATGGCCGCTTCCGGGTACACCGATCTGGACCGTCCGCCGCTCTCCGAGCGGGCCCTCTCCCGGGCCCTGGTCCAGCCCGGCGCCCTCTGGACCCGCCTGGAGGTCCGTCCGGAGACCGGCTCGACCAACGCCGACGTGGCCGGCGCGGCCCGGGACGGCGCCCCGGAGGGCCTGGTCATCGTCGCCGAGCAGCAGGTGACCGGCCGGGGCCGGCGGGATCGCCAGTGGGTCAGCCCGGCCCGGGCCGGGCTCTACCAGAGCGTGCTGCTGCGGCCCGGCGCCGCCGACCCGGAGCGCGGCTGGCCGGCCGTCGAGCCCAAGGCGCTGAGCTGGCTGCCGCTGCTGGCCGGGGTGGCGCTGGCCGAGGCGGTGTCCCGGGTGGCCGGCGTGCAGGCCGCCCTGAAATGGCCGAACGATCTGCTGGTCGGCGACCGCAAGTGCGCCGGGATCCTGGCCGAGATGGCCGGCGACGCGGTGGTGGTCGGGATCGGTCTGAACGTCAGCACCCGGGCCGACGAGCTGCCGGCCACGACCGGGGTGCCGGCCACCTCGCTGGGCCTGGCCGGCGCGGAGACGCTGGACCGGGATCCGCTGCTGCGGGCGCTGCTGCGCGGGCTGGAGCGGTGGTACCTCGGCTGGCGGGAGGCCGGCGGCGACGCCGAGATGTGCGGGCTGCTCGGCGCCTACCAGCGCGGCTGCGCGACGATCGGCCGACAGGTCCGGGTGCTGCTGCCGGGCGGCGGCGAGCTGCTCGGCGAGGCGGTCACGGTGGACCGGGACGGCCGGCTGGTGATCCGTTCGGTGGACGGCGCCGAGCATCGTGTCTCGGCGGGGGACGTGCTGCACGTACGCTGACCGGGTGGCGTTCCCGGCGGAAGTACTGTCCGAACAGGAGGAGGTCGTCCTCCACCTGCGTCCCCATGGGAAATCGGTGGTCGGCCCGGTCCTGGTGCTGCTGCTGACCCTGACCGGCCTGATCATGGCCTGGGTGTTGCTGCCCGCCAACGAGGGCGGCCGGATCGGGCTCGGCCTGGTCGCCGCGATCATGCTCTACCACGCGGTGCGCTACGGCGTGCATCCGCTGATCCAGTGGCGCTGCACGCACTATGTGCTGACCAACGAGCGGCTGCTGACCCAGTCCGGCGTCCTGGTCCGGGAGCGCCGCGACCTCCCGCTGAACCGGGTGAACGACCACGCGCTGACCCAGTCGCTGCTCGACCGGGTCTTCGGCACCGGCACGCTGGTGATCGACTCGATCGGCGAGCAGACCGCCCGGCTGTCCGGGGTGCCGCGCGCCCAGCAGGTGCAGACCCGCCTCTACGAGCTGATCGAGCTGAGCCCGGACGAGGAGGAGGACGAGCAGGAGGTCAGTGCCTGAGCTGCGGGTCCAGCTCGGCCGCGCTGCCCGGCACCTCGACCGCGCTGAGCTCGGCGAAACCGGCGGTCGCGTCCATCTCGGTGATCGCGCCCTCGTGCCCGTCGACCGGCGGCTTGAGGAAGACGAAGGTGCGGTAGGCCCAGAACCGGAAGACCGTGGCGATCGCGATGCCGATCAGTGTGACGCCCAGGAAGAGCAGCTCGTCGTGCTCCTCGGTGAGGCCGAACCCGTACTTGCCGATCGCCACCATGCCGGACTGGATCACCATGCCGACCAGGTTGAACCCGAAGAACAGCGTGTACTCGCGGCGCAGCGCGGTGCGGGTGTGGTGACGGTAGGTCCAGTAGCGGTTCGCCAGGTAGGCCAGCGTGGTGGTGACGACCGTCGCGATGACGCTCGCCTTCACCGCGCCGATCGGCAGCGCGACGTAGGTGATCGCCATGTAGAGGAGCGTGTTCCCGGCTCCGATGATGCCGAAGGCGATGGCTTCGGGAGCGAGGCGACGCAGGCGTTCCGTCAGCGGGGATGCTGCGGGCATGGGATCAACCTTACGGGGACGGGGGCGAGTACGCCGGATCACGTTGCGGGACGTCGGTGGCCCGGAAGACGAACTTTCGATATGACCAGAATCGGAATATGGTACCTAATGCCGTGCCGACGAGCTGTCCCGCGACGTTGTCGGCCGCCTGGCTCTGCAGCGCCGGCCAGAAGCGTCCCAGCACGTAATGGCTGATCGCCAAGCAGGCCAGGGCGATGCCCAGGCCGATGGCGTTCAGCACGAAGAAGGTCGTGTACTGCCGGGCCAGGTTGGTGTGCTCGCCGTGGCGCCAGGTCCAGTACCGGTTGCCGAAGAAGGCCAGGGTGGTCGCCACGATCGTGGAGATCGTCTTCGCGGTCAGAGTCTCGCTGCCGGTGCTGAGCAGCAGGTTGAAAATGAGTAGATCGACGGCGAACGCGAGGCTGCCGACCGTGCCGAACTTGCCGACCTCGCGGACCAGAGCCCGCAGCCGGCTGCGCAGTCCGGACGGCCGCGGTGAGGTCGGGGGCACGGATGCGAGGGTACCGGTGCCGGGCACCGGCCGCTGGTCTCGTTGCACAACCTCAACCCGCGGTACCGGCATGGTCACGCTGCCGGTACGGACCGTGTCGAAAGCCGTCGATCTCCCGGATCTCCGCGAGCCGGCCCCGGCACTCCGCGCACCGCCCCAGGTGGGTGCGCATCCGGTGGGCGTCGCGCGGGGCGAGCCGGCCGCGCACCTGCCCGCCCAGCCGCTCGCCGGCCCACCGGCACTCCGGGTGCTCGGCCGCCGTGACGTGCTGCTGCAGGTAGAGACTGCGCAACCCCTCGCGGGCGCGGTGGGCGAGGACGGCCACTGCGTTCGGGGTCAGGCCCATCCTCGGGGCCAGCTCGGCCGGGGTGCTGCCCTCCACCTCGGTCTGCCACAGCACGTCCCGCCAGCGTGGCGGCAGTTGCCGGAAGGCGGCCGCGGCGAAGCTGCGCTCCAGCCGGTCCAGCGCCGGGTCGGTGAACGGCTCGCCGGCGTCGTACCGGCTCAGGTCGTCGGTGAACTCCAGCCGGCGGTCGGTGCGGGCGCGCTGGTAGCAGACGTGCCGCATGGTGGTGTGCAGGTAGGCGCGGAACGCCACCAGGGGGCCGCGGCCGGCCCGCAGGGACGCGAACACCTTGGCGAACGTCTCGGCCACCAGATCGTCGGCGTCGGACGGGTCGCGTGCCAGGCCGTACGCGAAGAGCCGCGCGGCCGCGTGGTGCCGCTCGTAGAGCGTCCCGTACGCGGCGGTGTCGCCGGCCCGGACGGCGGCGAGCAGATCCGTGTCCGAGTCCACGTCGTTGCCCGGGGTCGTCATTCCGCCTCCGTTTGGCCGGAACTGCGAGGTAAGCCCGATTAGGTGAAAGTCTAAGGCGTTAAGTCCAATTTGCGAAAGTTGCCGGGACTGGCGGTGTGGCTGGCGTGAGTGCGCGCTCGTGCGCCAAGTGGCGAAGAATCAATCGTCATCGCGCACGGCGACCAAAGATTGTGCGGTTGTCCACAAGTTCAGCCGATGAACTGTATGGGTATGGGGCTTAACCTGATGTGACTCCCATGACTACAGCCGGAATATCCGGCCGGTCTGTCATTGGTCAGTGCCGACCGAAGGAGCTTCACCTTGTCTCACCCCCACACCTCGCACTCCCGCCTGCTGGCGTGGATCGACGAGGTCGCCGCCCTGACAACGCCCGACCGGATCGTCTGGTGCGACGGTTCGGACGCCGAGTGGACCCGGCTGACCGACGAACTCGTCGAGTCCGGCGCGCTGGTCCGGCTGAACCCGGAGAAGAAGCCCAACTCGTTCTGGGCGCGCACCGACCCGTCCGACGTGGCGCGCGTCGAGGAGCGCACCTTCATCTGCTCGGCCGACGAGGCCGACGCCGGCCCGACCAACAACTGGATGGCCCCGGCCGAGATGAAGTCCCTGATGACCGAGCTGTACCGCGGCTCGATGAGGGGCCGGACGATGTACGTCGTCCCGTTCTGCATGGGCCCGCTGGACGCGGAGAACCCGATGTTCGGCGTCGAGCTGACCGACAGCCCGTATGTCGTCGCCAGCATGCGCATCATGACCCGGATGGGGGCCGAGGTCCTGCGCAAGATGGGTGACGACGCCGACTTCGTCCCCTGCCTGCACTCGATCGGCGCCCCGCTGGAGCCGGGCCAGAGCGACGTCGCCTGGCCGTGCAACGAGACGAAGTACATCTCGCACTTCCCGGAGACCCGGGAGATCTGGTCGTTCGGCTCCGGGTACGGCGGCAACTCGCTGCTCGGCAAGAAGTGCTACGCGCTGCGGATCGCCAGCGTGGCCGCCCGGGACGAGGGCTGGCTCGCCGAGCACATGCTGATCATGAAGCTGACCTCGCCGGAGGGCGTCGTCCGCTACATCGCCGGCGCGTTCCCGTCGGCCTGCGGCAAGACCAACCTCGCCATGCTCGACCCGACCCTGGAGGGTTGGAAGGTCGAGACGATCGGCGACGACATCGCCTGGATGCGGTTCGGCGAGGACGGCCGGCTCTGGGCCACCAACCCGGAGTTCGGGCTGTTCGGCGTCGCGCCCGGCACCGACTTCCACACCAACCCGAACGCGATGCGCACCCTGGCCAAGGGCAACTCGGTCTTCACCAACGTGGCGCTGACCGACGACGGCGACATCTGGTGGGAGGGCATGGGTGAGCCGCCCGCGCACCTGACCGACTGGAAGGGTCAGGACTGGACGCCGGAGTCGGAGGCGCCGTCGAGCCACCCGAACAGCCGGTTCTGCACCCCGATCGAGCAGTGCCCGATCCTCGCCGACGAGTACCACGACCCGCGCGGCGTGCCGATCGACGCGATCCTCTTCGGCGGCCGCCGCAAGACCACGATCCCGCTGGTCACCGAGGCCCGCGACTGGGTGCACGGGGTCTACCTGGGTGCCACCCTGTCCAGCGAGACCACCGCGGCCGCGGTCGGCCAGGTCGGCGTGGTCCGCCGCGACCCGATGGCGATGCTGCCGTTCATCGGCTACCACGCCGGCGACTACTTCCAGCACTGGATCGACATGGCCAAGGGCGCCTCCGGCGACGCGTCCAAGCTGCCCAAGGTCTTCTACGTGAACTGGTTCCGGCGCGACGCCGACGGCGGGTTCCTCTGGCCGGGCTTCGGCGAGAACAGCCGGGTGCTCAAGTGGGTCGTCGAGCGGCTGGACGGCAAAGCCGACGCGGTGGAGACCCCGATCGGGCACGTCGCCACGCCGGAGTCGCTCGACCTGACCGGGCTGGACATCGACCCGGCCGCCGTGGAGGCGGTGCTGCGCGTGGACTCCGACGAGTGGCTGGCCGAGTTGCCGCAGGTCACCGAGTGGTTCGAGAAGTTCGGCGACAAGCTGCCGGCCGTGCTCTGGGCCGAGCTGGACGCGCTGCGCGCCCGCCTCGCCGACGCCTGACACGCCGCCCGCCCCTCACCCGGGGGGCGGGCGCCGATGTCCGTTCGGCCGCATCTTGGGCCGCCCCCGGCAGAGGGCGCCGCCGGGGTGGCTACCCTTTGCGGTGATGAGTGTGCGCTCGCTGGTCTACTCCTTTTATGAACGTCGGCTCGCCGGGAAACTGGTCGGCAAGCCGGTGCCCCGCCATGTCGGCGTGATGTGCGACGGCAACCGGCGCTGGGCCCGGGAGATGGGTTTCGTCGATCCGAACGACGGTCACCGCGTCGGTGCCGTCCGGGTCAAGGACCTGCTCACCTGGTGCGACCAGTCCGGCATCGAGCACGTCACGCTCTACCTGCTGGCCACCGACAACCTGCAGCGCCCGGCCGCCGAGCTGGACCCGCTCGTCAAGATCATCGAGGATCTGGCGACCGAGCTGGCCGAGGAGGGCAACCCCTGGCGGCTCCGGATGGTCGGCGCGCTGGACATCCTGCCCGCCGCCACCGCGGCCACGCTCAAGGCGGCCCAGGAGAAGACCCAGGACCGCAGCGGCGGCGTCGAGGTCAACATGGCGGTCGGTTACGGCGGCCGGCGCGAGATCACCGACGCGGTCCGCTCGCTGCTGCAGCAGCACGCGGCGTCCGGCGGCACCCTGGAGGAGCTGGCCGAGATCCTCGACGTCGAGCACATCGCCGAGCACCTCTACACCCGCGGCCAGCCCGACCCGGACCTGGTCATCCGCACCAGCGGCGAGCAGCGGCTGTCCGGCTTCCTGCTCTGGCAGTCGGCGCACTCGGAGTTCTACTTCCACGACGCCAACTGGCCGGACTTCCGCCGCATCGACTTCCTGCGAGCCCTCCGCTCCTACGGCAACCGCCAGCGCCGCTACGGCGCCTGACCGACCCGTTCCGGGTACGACCTGAGCACCCCCGGACGGCGCCTCGCCGGACGGTGGTGAGGGCCTTGCACCCGCCGCTCATCGCGGTGTGACCGCCGGGGCGATCCGGCCACGTGCCAGTCCCCGCCCACCCAGGGGGAGCCGCCCAAGACAGTGTGACGCGGAAGCGGGATCTTGCCGGGTTGGGCTGTGGACAACGCGCTGGTGTGGACAACGCGTCGCTGTCCCGGCGGCCGCTGCCCTGAACGGGCCGGCACAGTCACCGCTGGTGAGCGCCCCGGAGGGAACGCTGACGTGCGAACCCGCCGCTGGGCCGGCAACGGCCGCCTGGGCCCGGTCGGCACGGGCACCCCTTGAGGGCAGGCGGGCCGGCCGGGTGCTCACGGCGTACCAAAAGAGCAAGCGGCGTACCGAAAGATCGAAGCGGCGTACCGGAAGAAGCAAGCGGCGTACCGGAAGAAGCAAGCGGCGTACCGGAAGAAGCAAGCGGCGTACCGAAAGAGCAAGCGGCGTACCGGAAGAAGCAAAGCGGTCAGAAACGCGCCAAGCCCTCGGTGAGGAAAGCGGCGACCGCGGCCGGGGACGCGAGGGTCAGGTCGGCGGCGCTGGACACCTCGGCGCCGGTCTCGTCGTTGGCGACCGCGATCGCCATCCCGAAGAAGCCCGGGTCGACGGCCTCCCGTGCGCGCAGCGCGTCGAACGCCTTGATGTCGGACATGTCATCCCCGAAGTACCACGCGCAGCCGGCGTCGCGCAGCGCCTCGGTGATCACCATGCCCTTGTCCTGGTCGACCGGCGGCTTCAGCTCGACCACCATGCGACCGCGCTGGATCGCCAGGCCGGCCCGCTCGGCGCGCTCGTGCGCCCACTGCTCGACCTCGGCGGCGCGCTCCGGGCACTCCCGGTAGTGCAGGGCGACGGAGAGCCGTTTGTACTCCACGAAGACCGGTTTGGCCAGCGCGGCCTGCGCCTCGGCGGCCAGCTCGGCCATCGGCCGCTCGAACTCCAGGGCGGCCGGTTTGGTCACCACCTCGCCCTCGTGCAGCACCTCCAGGCCGTAGAGGCCGAAGAGGTCGACGTGCTCCAGGGCGGCGAACCGGGACCGCAGGAAGTCCACCGGACGGGCCGAGACGATCGCCACCCGGGCGACCCGGGCAGCCAGTCGTTCCAGGACGGCGGGCACCTCGGGCACCGGCTGGGAGGCCGAAGGGTCTTTCGTGACCGGGGAGAGGACGCCGTCGAAATCGAAGAAGAACGTGGTCCGGGAGGCATGCTCGACGGTGCGCGCCCACGCGTGGTCGGCGCTCGCGGGATGGGTCGGACGCGGGGTCTCTGCCACGGGATCAGACTACCCGCGGAAGGTCCTCTTTCATGCGCGCTGGAATTCGCTTGGGGCGAGCGTCACCCGGGAGCGCCCGATTTTGCGCACTACCGCAGGAGCCTGTTGACCGCTAGCGTTTGAGTCATGGCACGGGGTCATCCCGAGCCAGCCGGCCGGCCCGGACCAGCGACAACTTGCGCCACAGGGCCCGCAATCCGACCCTGTGCATGTGCCGGCGGCCGGAGGTGGCGGACCGCGGGTGGCGGGTTGCACGCCCGCTGGAGCAGGCCTGTGACATCTCGCCGTACCGATGCCGGTGTCGCCCCCTCATCCGACCCGGCCGACAAGGTGACCAAGACCCGTGCCACCGCCTCCCGCCGCAGGGTGCGGGACCGGCACGCCGATGCCGAACCCGCCCCCGCTGGCAAGGTCTTCGTCCTGGACACCTCGGTCCTGCTGTCCGACCCGGCGGCGTTCCGCCGGTTCACCGACCACGAGGTGATCGTGCCCCTCGTGGTCATCTCCGAACTGGAGGGCAAACGTCACCACCCCGAGCTCGGCTGGTTCGCCCGGCAGTCCCTGCGGATGCTGGACGAACTGCGGATCAAGCACGGCCGCCTGGACCAGCCGGTGCTCTGCAACGACGAGGGCGGCACGCTGCGAGTCGAGCTGAACCACGCGGACCAGAGCGCGCTCCCGCACGGCTTCCGCAACGACTCGAACGACACCCGGATCCTCTCGGTGGCGCTCGGGCTGGCCGCCGAGGGCCGCGACGTCACCCTGGTCAGCAAGGACATGCCGCTGCGGGTCAAGGCCGCCTCGGTCGGCCTGACCGCCGACGAGTACCGGCACGGCCAGGCCAGCGACCCCACCTGGACCGGCATGGCCGACCTGGAGCTCGGTGAGGAGCAGGTCAAGGCGCTGTACGCGGGCGAGGAGCTGGCCGTCGAGGAGGCGGACAGCCTGCCCTGCCACACCGGCCTGGTGATCCACTCGCCGCGCGGCTCGGCGCTCGCCCGGGTCAGCCCGGACAAGACGGTGAAACTGGTCCGCGGCGACCGGGACGCCTTCGGGCTGCGCGGCCGCTCCGCCGAGCAGCGGGTGGCGCTGGACATCCTGCTCGACGAGTCGATCGGGATCGTGTCGCTGGGCGGCAAGGCCGGCACCGGCAAGTCCGCGCTGGCGCTCTGCGCCGGCCTGGAGGCCACCATGGAGCGCAACCGCCACAAGAAGGTGGTGGTGTTCCGCCCGCTCTACGCGGTCGGCGGCCAGGAGCTGGGTTACCTGCCCGGCTCGGAGGCGGAGAAGATGTCGCCCTGGGCGCAGGCGGTCTTCGACACGCTCGGCGCCGTGGTGCACGCCAACGTGGTCGAGGAGGTGCTGGCCCGCGGCATGCTCGAGGTGCTCCCGCTGACCCACATCCGCGGCCGCAGCCTGCACGACGCCTTCGTCATCGTCGACGAGGCCCAGTCGCTGGAACGCAACGTGCTGCTGACCGTGCTGTCCCGGATCGGCCAGGGGTCCCGGGTGGTGCTCACCCACGACGTGGCCCAGCGGGACAACCTGCGGGTCGGCCGGCACGACGGGGTGACCGCGGTGATCGAGGCGCTGAAGGGGCATCCGATCTTCGCCCATGTCACGCTCACCCGTTCGGAGCGGTCACCGATCGCCGAGGTGGTTACGGACCTGTTGGAGGACATTCCCCTGTGAGGTGACGCCAGCGCGGATCTTTGTCCCGAATGTAGTAAAAAATACGGTGACTAAAATCACAGATCCGCGCTGGCATTTCACATCCCCTTCACCCTGCGCCATGGTGTCTGGCGGGCACCGGCCGTCGCAGATGTTGGAAGATCGCGTCGTCGGGGTGCCCGTTCTTGCCCCCGACGAAGGGAACCTTCGTGAATCGGCTCTGGAGCCGGCTCGGAGTGCGTACGGCGTCTGTCGGTCTGCTGGTAGCGGGTCTCGGCGGCGGCGTGTACCTCGGACAGGACCGCGACGACCAGCAGATGAGCGCCCAGTCGCAGCTGGTCATGCAGGCCGACGCCGAGGAACTCCAGCTGATGAAGGACCGCCAGGCCGAGCACGCCGCGGCCCGCGCCTACCGCCGCACCGCGGAGGACGCCGCCGCCGCGAAGGCCGCCGTCGAGGCCAAGGCCGCCGCGACCAAGGCGCGCACGCTGGAGAAGAAGGCGATCGCCGCCAAGGAGGCCGAGGAGAAGGCCGCCGCGGAGAAGAAGGCCGAGGAGACCGGCGGGCCGGTGGAGTTCACCGGGCCGATCCCGGACTCCTGCAACGAGTTCTCCGGCAGCAAGAAGACCGGGTGCGCGCTGATGCTCGACGCCGGCTTCAAGATCAGCCAGTTCCCCTGCCTGGAGAAGCTCTGGGACCGCGAGAGCGGCTGGAACTACAAGGCGCTGAACAGCGGCTCCGGGGCGTACGGCATCCCGCAGGCGCTGCCCGGCAAGAAGATGGCCTCGGTCGCGGACGACTGGAAGACCAACCCGGCCACCCAGATCAAGTGGGGTCTCGGGTACATCAAGGGGCGTTACGACACCCCGTGCGGCGCGTGGAACCACTCGGAGAGCGTCGGCTGGTACTGAGCTTGTGACGAGGGCCGCGCGGCATGCCGCGCGGCCCTTTTTGCTGTGATCAAATGTCCATATGGTCCGGAATGTCGCTTCGCTCGTGCTGGCTGTCGCCGTCACGGCCGCGATCGCACCGGCCCCCGCGGGCGCGAGCGGCCGGCCGATCCTCGAGGTGGTCGGCGGCAATGTCGCCAAGGCCGGCGAGTTCCCCTGGGTGGTCCGGCTCTCGATGGGCTGCGGCGGGGCGCTGACCGCGCCCCGGGTGGTCCTCACCGCCGGGCACTGCGTCGGCGCCACCGGGGCGGACAAGAAGATCACGGTGACCGCCGGGGTGACCGACCTGAAGGCGAAGAACGCGGTCACCGCGCACTCGGTCGAGGTGATCCGGGCGCCCGGCTTCCAGACCGAGACCCGCGGCGACGACTGGGCGGTGGTCAAACTCGACCGGGTGCTCGCCCTGCCCACCCTGCCCCTGGTCCCGGACGCGAGCAGCGACCAGGGCAACGTCACCGTGATGGGCTGGGGACAGACCCGGGAGGGCTCGCTGCAGCAGGAGCGCCGGCTGCACTACGCGACGGTGCCCACCATCCCGGACGCGACCTGCGCCAAGTCGTACCTGGCGGCGAAGGTCACGCTGGTCCGGGCGGACTCGATCTGCGCCGGGCGGCACGGGGTGGACACCTGCCAGGGCGACTCCGGCGGGCCGATGGTGCGGCGCGCCCGGGACGGGCGGTGGGCCCAGGTCGGCATCGTGAGCTGGGGGCTGGGCTGCGCCCGGGACGCCTATCCGGGGGTCTACACCCAGATCTCCAAGTTCCGTACGGCGATCCTGGCCGCCACCCGCAAGCTGTCCTGACTGGCCGGGGGTGCGCCCACCTGGGAGCATCGAAGGATGAGTTGGGCCCCCGACACCCGCGCCGACGCGGCGGCGAGATTCGGCACCGAGGCTTTCTACGCGTCCCTGGGTCGCGCGTTCGTCACCATGTGCGCGATCATCCCGATCCTGTTCCTCATCGAGGGGCTCGACGTCGCCCTCGGCTCCGGCACGCTGGACCTGGCCGGTGGCATCAAGCCGTGGCACCTGGACGGCCTGGACGGGGTGCTGTTCAGCCCGTTCCTGCACGCCGGCTGGGACCACCTCTACGGCAACGCGGTGCCGCTCATCCTGGTCGGCACGTTCGCCCTGGCCGGCGGCGCCCGCCGGTTCATCTGGTCGACGCTGACCATCATGCTGATCAGCGGTGTCGGCGTCTGGTTCATCGGCAGCCCGGACACCGTCGTGGTCGGCGCCAGCGGTGTCATCTTCGGTTACCTCGGCCTGCTCGTCGGCCGCGGCCTGGTCGAGCACAGCTGGTGGAACCTCGCGGTGGCCGCCTTCATCGGGCTGCTCTACTGGTACCAGGTCTACAACATCCTGCCGACCGACCGCGCCGTCTCCTGGCAGGGCCACCTGCTCGGCCTGATCGGCGGTTTCGTGGCCGCGTTCCTGTTCCGGCGGCGCTGATTCGGTGTCACCGCGTGTCGCCCCCGTGACCTCAGGGTGTGATCTTCTCCACTGTGAACATGTCTCGGGGGATCACGTTCGCCTGGCTCGGCCACCCGTCCACGGTGGTCGCCCTCGCCCTGCTGATCATCAATGACCACCTGCTCAAGGCGGCCTTCCCGGGCCCGCTGACCGGCAAGCTCAGCGACGTCGCCGGTCTGGTCCTCGCGCCGCCGCTGCTGGCGGTCCTCGCCACGCTGATCGCGCCGCGCCTGCCGGCATGCCGGTCCGGGCAGGCCGCCATCCTCACGACCACGGCCGGTTTCGGCCTGATCAAGGCTTTCCCGTACGCCGCCGCGCTCGCCTCGTCGGCCTGGAGCCTGCTCACCCCGTCGCTGATCCGCGCCGACGTGACCGACCTGCTGGCCCTCCCGGCACTGGCCCTGTCCTGGTGGTCGCTGGGCCGGGCGCACCGGGCGCCGGTCCGGCTCACCGGCCGCCGGTTCCGGGCCCTGCGCGTGGCGGTGCTGCTGCCGCTGGCGCTCACCGGGGTGGCCGCCACCTCGCAGGTCTGGGTGCTCGGAGCGCAACGGGTCATGGTCGCCGACGGGGCGGTCTACCTCGGCGCCGGCGACCACCACGGCAAGGCGGGGACCTGGGTGGTGAGCCGCGACGGCGGCCGCACCTGGAACCGGGCCGAGGCGCCGGCCGCCGGGGCGCGGCAGCCCGAGGCGTGCGCCGGCGACGTCTGCTACCGGCCCGGCGCCGGGCGCGCTCGCGGTGCAGAGCCGTACCGAGACCGGCGTGTGGACCACCAGCTGGGGGTTCAGCGAGCGGGATCGCCGGTCGCTGTACCGGGCGTACGGGGACCTCGACGCCATCGACGAGCAACTGTCCACGCAGGAGGTGGCGATCGCCCCGGCGCCGGGCGGCTACCTGGTGGTGGCGGCGAACGGGCGCGACGGGTTCGCCCTGCGCGACCCCGACGGCAGCTGGCGCCGGATCGGGTTCCCCGGGATCGCCGACGCCCCGGTCGCGCCGATCGAGCTCCCCGCGGACCGGGTGCTGCCGATCGACCGCTGGTACGCCGGGATCCTGGCCGGCTTCCTCACCGTGGCGGCGCTGCTGATCGGGTGTGTGCTGATCGCCAAACGCTCCGGTGCCCAGGGCAAGGCGTGGGAGCTGGCCACCCCGGTCATCGTGGCCGGGCCGCCGGTGCTGCTGCTCGAGGTGCTCGGCCGGGTCGAGCCGGACGAGCTGTTCGGCTGGGCCGGGTTCGCCGCCGCCGTCCCGCTGGCCGGGCTCTGCGCGGTCGTCCTGGTCGTCGCGCTGATCCGGACCCTGCCGCGCCTGGTGCGCCGGGAACGGTGGCTCGGCCGGGCCGCCCTGGTGACCGCCGCGGCCGTGCCGGCCTACCTGCTGATCTTCCACGCCTGGACGCTGACCGGGGTCGAGCGCGTGCTGCCCCTGATCGTCGGCGACCTCGTGGTGTTCGGGATGAGCGTGCTCGCCCTGGCCCGGGTCACCGCGCGGGCGGAGGTGACCCCCTGGCCACCGATGCGCGGCCCGCTCTGGCTGACCGGCCGGGTCGGCTGAGCGAGTATCGATGTCCCACCGTGTCGATGTCGTTACCTTCCGACATCAAGCTGATCCGTTGTGAAGAGCCTGCGGGGGGGGGGGGGGGGGGGGGGGGGCGGCGGGTGCCCGTCCCGGTGACGCGTTCGCCTGGCTGGGACATCCCTCCACTGTGGTGGCGCTGGCCCTGCTGGTCGTCAACGATCACCTGCTCAAGGCGGCCTTCCCCGGCCCGCTGACCGGCAAGCTCAGCGACGCCGCCGGTCTGGTCCTCGCGCCGCCGCTGCTCGCGGCCCTCACCGCACTGATCATCCCGCGCCTCCCGGCGCGCCGGTCCGGGCCGCTCGCGATGCTTACGGTCGCGGCCGGTTTCGCGCTGGTCAAGACTTTTCCGTACGCCGCCGCGCTCGCCTCGTCGGCCTGGAGCCTGCTCACCCCGTCGCTGATCCGCGCCGACGTGACCGACCTGCTGGCCCTCCCGGCGCTGGCCCTGTCCTGGTGGTCGCTGCGGCGTGCCCGGCAGGCCCCGGCTCCGATCGGCTCCCGGCTGTTCCGGGCGCTGCGGGTCGGGGTGCTGCTGCCCCTCGCGCTCTTCGCGGTGGCCGCCACGTCGCCGGTCCCGACCTCCCGGGCCACCGACGTGCTCGCCACCCCGGACGGCGCCATCCACGTCCGCATGGAGCTGTCCCGTTTCTCGGGCGACTGGGCGGTCAGCCACGACGGCGGCCACACCTGGGCCGACGAACCCGAGCCGGTGGCCGCCCGTACCGGAATCTCTGATCCCTCTTCCTCGCCGTCCGGTCCTTCCGCGGCCTCGTCTT
Source organism: Actinoplanes octamycinicus (assembly GCF_014205225.1). Classification (NCBI taxonomy): domain Bacteria; kingdom Bacillati; phylum Actinomycetota; class Actinomycetes; order Micromonosporales; family Micromonosporaceae; genus Actinoplanes; species Actinoplanes octamycinicus. Next base: position 1,010,610 of record NZ_JACHNB010000001.1, on the reverse strand, counting down.
CCGGCCCTGCGGCCACCTCGCCATCCGGTTCTCCCGCGGCCTCGTCTTCCGGCCCTGCGGCGGTCTCGTCCGCTGCCTCTTCCGCGGCTTCGCCGGCCGGCTCGGCGGCCGTGCCGGCTGCTGGCGCTCGCGCCTCGCTGCCGCCCGGGTCCGCCCCGGCCGCGCGGCGGAGCCCGCAAGTCGAGGCGTGCACCCGTGACCAGGTCTGTTACCGGGTGGTGCCGGGCCGGATGGCCGTGCAGACCCGGACCGGCACCGGCCCGTGGACCACCAGCTGGGCGGTCGGCGAGCTGGACCGCCGGGTGCTGCAGCACGGATACGGCGATGTCTACAACGTCGCCGGGCAGCTCTCCTCGGTCGCGCTCGGCGTGCAGGAGGTGGCCGGCGGACACGTCGTGGTGGTGGCGAACAGCCGGGACGGATTCGCGGTCCGCGACCCGGACGGCACCTGGCGGCGGATCGGCTTCCCGCTGTCCCGCTTCGACGACGACGCGCCGTACCCGCTGACCGGCGACCAGATCCTCGCCGTCGACCGCTGGTTCGCCGCGGCCGTGGCCATCTTCGGTCTGGCCCTGTCGCTGACCGTGGGCGGCGCGCTCGCTGCCCGCCGGGTCGGCGCCCCGAGCCGGGTGTGGCTGACCCTGCTCGGCCCGCTGCTGGCCGGCCCGCCCCTGCTGCTGTGGAACCTGATCGGCCGCCTCGACCCGGACCCGACGATCACCCTGGGCACCTCGGGCTTCCCGGCCGGCCCGCTGCTCGCCCTGATCGGCCTGATCTGCGTGGGCAGCGTGCTGTCCGCCGCCCTCCAGCGGCTGGACCGGCCCAGCTCCTGGCCGGCGCGCCTGACCACGGTCGTCGCGGCGACGGTGGCGGCGCACGTGATCGCCTACCTGGCCTGGCTCCGGATCGGTCTCACCGCGGAGCGCTACCTCTACCTGTCCTACTTGCTGTTCTGCCTGGCCGGCCTGACCGGCATGATCTGGGCGTCCCGAGCCGCCCGCCCACGCCCCGTCCTGCCGTGGATGCAGCCCTAGTCCTGACCCCGCCGCCGCATCCTGGCCGCTCGCCGCCGCATCCTGCCGTCGCCGCTTGCTGCCGCCGCGCCCGCCGCCGCTGACCGGTGCCGACAGCCACGCACCTCGCCGTCCGACGCCGCCACACGCCGCCCGCCGTCCGACGCCGCCACACGCCGTCCGCCGTCCGCCCTCCGCCGCGTGCCGTCCGCCGTCAGCCACGCGCCGCGCCGTCCGCCGTCGGCCACGCGCCACGCGCCGCACGCCGCCGGCCGCACGCCGCCGGCCACACGCCGTCCGCCACGCGCCTTCGTTGCTCGCTCTGTGTCGCCCGCGCGCCGCTGCCTCCGCTTTTGCGCCTGATGCCACGCCTTATGCCAGACTTATTTCGGCATAGGCGATTTGTCGTCAGGCGAGGTCGTGGGGACAGGGCGCGGCGATGGTCCGCATGCCGGACCATCGCCGCGTGTGTCGGTGGTTCGCGCTCGTCAGATGATCGGGTCGTCGCCGATCGGCACCGTGGGCAGGTGGCCGTCGAAGTCGACGGCCGAGTACAGCGCGAGTTTCTCCAGGCGGTGGTAGGAGTCGATGACGCGGATCGTGCCGCTCTTCGACCGCATCACGATCGACTGGGTGTGCGCGCCGCCGGACCGGTAGCGCACGCCCTTGAGCAGGTCGCCGGAGGTGACGCCGGTGGCCACGAAGAAGCAGTTGTCCCCGGTGACCAGGTCGTCGGTGGTGAGCACCCGGTCCAGGTCGTGCCCGCCGTCGATCGCCTTCTGCCGCTCCGCCTCGTCGCGCGGCCAGAGCTTCGCCTGGATCATGCCGCCCAGGCACTTGATGGCGCAGGCCGCGGTGATGCCCTCCGGGGTGCCGCCGATGCCCATCAGCACGTCGACGTCGGACTCCGCCCGGGCCGCCGAGATCGCCCCGGCGATGTCACCGTCGGAGATGAACTTGATGTTCGCCCCAGCCTGCCGGACCTCCTCGACCAGCTTCGCGTGCCGCGGCCGGTCCAGGATGCAGACGGTCACGTCGGAGACGCTGGACCGTTTCGCCTTGGCGATCCGGCGCAGGTTCTCCGCGGTGCCGGCGTTGATGTCGATGACGTCGGCGCAGTCCGGGCCGACCGCGATCTTGTCCATGTAGAACACCGCGCTCGGGTCGAACATCGCGCCCCGCTCGGCGACCGCGAGCACCGCGACCGCCCCGGGCATCCCCTTGCTCATCAGCGTGGTGCCGTCGACCGGGTCGACCGCGACGTCCACCTCCGGCCCGGTGCCGTCACCGACCTGCTCCCCGTTGAAGAGCATCGGCGCTTCGTCCTTCTCACCCTCGCCGATCACCACGACGCCGCGCATCTGGATCGAGTTGATGAGCTTGCGCATGGCGTCGACGGCGGCGCCGTCACCGCCGTTCTTGTCGCCTCGGCCGACCCAGCGGCCGGCCGCCATGGCGGCCGCCTCGGTCACACGGACCAGGTCGAGGGCGATGTTGCGGTCGAGATCCTGGGGAACCCGGGCAGGCATGTCGGCCTCCTCGCGTCGTTGCGGGGCTGGTGGTTCCCCCGATCCTGGCACCTCGAACCGGCCAAGTCCCGGTTCAGCGACATGGTTAACAGTGACCACCCGCCCGGACGTGCCGAATCGTCGTTCAGCGACATGGTTAACAATGGCCACGTGGAACCCGCTGCTCCCGAGACCGCGCCCGCCCAGCCCCGCCTGACCAAGCGGGAGGGCCGGGCACCGCGCGACATGGCGTTGTCGCTGCTGGTGCTGATCGTGCCGATCGTGCTGCTGCTCGCGTTCTACCGAGTGGTGCTCAGCGGCGACGAGCCGCTGACCGTCGACCCGGCCTCCTCGATCGAGCTCGCGTCGAAGGAGTTCACCGTGCTGACGCCGACCGGCCTCGGCGACGACTGGCGGGTCACGGCCGCCACCTTCAAGCGGGCGGGCGGCGGGGCCACCCTGCGCATCGGTTACGTCGACCCGCAGGACGAGCCGGTCCAGCTGGTGGAGAGCACCGTCCCGGCGGACACCCTGGTCCCGGACGAGGTCGGCCGGGAGGGCAAGCGCACCGGCGCCTTCCGCACCGACGACCACACCTGGATGATCTACAGCGGCCGCCCCGGCGAGACCGCCCTCATCCTGACCGAGAACAACCGCACCGTGCTGATCGTCGGCAAGTCCTCCGAGTCGAACCTGGAGAAGCTCGCCGCCTCCCTGAAGTAACCGAATCGCCGGGCGCCGCCGGGCGTTACTCGGTGGCGCGGGCTGCGCGGGCGGCGTCGATGCGTTCGCGGGCGCCGTCGAGCCAGCGCTGGCAGATGTCGGCGAGTTTCTCGCCGCGCTCCCACAGGGCCAGGGACTCCTCCAGGCTGCCGCCGCCCTGCTCGAGGCGGGACACCACCTCGGCCAGCTCGGTCCGCGCCTGCTCGTAGCTCAGACTCTCGTCGCTCATTCGCCCTCTCCCGCCGTGACCACCGCGGTCACCGAACCCTCGGCCAGCCGGACCCGCAGCGGATCCCCCTCGCCGACCTCACCGGACGCGCGCACCACGTGCCCGTCGCCGCGCTGCACGATCGCATAGCCCCGCTGCAGGGTGGCCAGCGGCGACAGCGCCCGCAGCCGGGCCAGCGTGTGCCGCAGCTCGTCGTCGGCCCGGCGCACCCGGTGCTCCAGGCTGCGCCCGGCCCGGTCGCGCAGCGCGGCCACCTCGTCGGACCGCTGCTCCAGCAGCGACTCCGGCCGGGCCAGCACCGGCCGGGACCGCCACGCCTCGATCCGGTGCTCCTCGCGGTCGATCATGCCGAGCACCGCGCGGTCCAGCCGCTGCCGGGCCTGCCCGATCAGCCGCAGCTCGTCGGTCAGGTCGGGGACGATCCGCTTGGCGGCGTCGGTCGGGGTGGAGGCGCGCAGGTCGGCCACATAATCCAGCAGCGGGGTGTCGGTCTCGTGGCCGATCGCGCTGACCACCGGCGTGCGCGCGCCGAACACCGCCCGGCACAGCCCCTCGTCGGAGAACGGCAGCAGGTCCTCCACGCTGCCGCCGCCCCGGGCGATCACGATCACGTCGACCGTCTCGTCGTCGTCGAGCACCTTGAGCGCGTTGATGATCTGGGGCACCGCGTTCGGCCCCTGCACGGTGGCGTGGGTGACCCGGAACTGGGCGGCCGGCCAGCGGCGCCGCACATTCATCAGGACGTCCCGCTCGGCCGCGGTGTTCTGCCCGGTGATCAGGCCGATCCGCTGGGGGAGGAAGGGAAGCCGGCGCTTGCGCTCGCGGGCGAACAGGCCCTCGGCGGCGAGCAGCTTCTTCAGCCGCTCCAGCCGGGCCAGCAGCTCGCCGAGGCCGACCTGGCGGATCTCGTCGGCGCGCAGGCTGAGCGTGCCGCGCGCCGGGTAGAACTCGGGCCGGGCGTGCATCGTCACCCGGGCGCCCTCGGACAGCTCGGGCGCGCCCATCTCCAGCACGTCGCGGTGCACGGTGACGGTCAGGCTCAGGTCGGCGGACGGGTCGCGCAGGGTCAGGAAGACCACGCCGGAGCCGGCCCGGCGGCTGATCTGGGCCACCTGCCCGTCCACCCAGACCCAGCCGAGCTTGCTGATCCAAGCCCCCACCTTCTGACTGACCACGCGCACCGGCCACGGCTCCTCGGGGGAGCTTTTCGGCGGTCCGGCGGCGGCCTGGGTCTCAGTCACCCGGCCAGACTAGGTCAGCCCACCGACATTTTCGTCGGCCCGATGCTGCGCCACGTAGGCGTGTACCTCCGCGTGCCCGGCCACGTCTCCGGCCACCGGGGCCGGCTCCGCGTGCCGGCCGACGTAACCGGTCAGGTCCACCGGGGTGCGGCGCTCCGGCAGGCAGCCCTCGACGACCCGGGTGACGACCAGCGCGATCGTCCCGGCGCACAGCCAGAACACCAGGTCGAAGACGAAGTAGCGGAGATCGGCGTGCACCCCGTCGCCGACGCCCAGGAACGGGTACGGGTAGCCGCGCCGCTCCGGGTAGGCGGTCAGGCAGCACCGGTCGGTGACCGGCAGCAGGCCGAGTGCCAGCCCGGCCACCCCGGTGACCGAGGCGATCAGGTAGCCGGCCCGGCTCGGCTCCACCCGGTGCAGGGCCAGCAGGATCATCCCGCCGAGCGTCACCGTCACGTGGAAGACCAGGTAGGCCGTGCCGTCCGCGCCGCAGGCCAGATTGAGCAGCCCGATCCCGAACAGGAACCAGCCGACCATCACCCGGAGCACCGTCGGGATCGAGGGCCACCCGTCGTCCCGCTCGGCACTCATGATCCCGATTATCCCGCCGGTAACCCCCTTTTCGGGCGAAAACGGATCAACCCCCAGGGCTTTCGGTACGACCACCGCCCCGCCGTCGGTACCGAGAACTCCTCGGACGAACCGGTGACCGAGCGGCGGACCCGGCGCGCGGCGGCGTCTGTGGCGCTGATCGCACGCGGGCGGCCGCCGGGACGGGGCACGTACCATGGCCGGGTGACTGAAGCTCGTAAGCGGGTGTTGCTCGCCAAGCCGCGTGGCTACTGCGCCGGTGTCGACCGCGCCGTGCAGACCGTCGAGGAGGCGCTGAAGCTCTACGGCGCCCCGGTCTACGTGCGCAAGCAGATCGTGCACAACAAGCACGTGGTGAGCACCCTCGAGGCGCGCGGCGCGATCTTCGTGGAGGAGAACTACGAGGTGCCCGAGGGCGCCACCGTGGTGTTCTCCGCGCACGGCGTCGCGCCCGAGGTGCACGAGCAGGCCCGCGAGCGCCGGCTGAAGGCGATCGACGCGACCTGCCCGCTGGTCACCAAGGTGCACCACGAGGCGAAAAGGTTCGCCGCCGAGGACTACGACATCCTGCTGATCGGCCACGAGGGGCACGAGGAGGTCATCGGCACGTCCGGTGAGGCGCCCGCGCACATCCAGCTGGTCGACGGCCCCGACGACGTGGACAACGTGGTGGTCCGCGACCCGGCCAAGGTGGTCTGGCTGTCCCAGACCACGCTCTCGGTCGACGAGACCATGGAGACGGTGGCCCGGCTCAAGACCCGGCTGCCGCTGCTCCAGTCGCCGCCCAGCGACGACATCTGCTACGCCACCTCCAACCGGCAGCACGTGATCAAGGAGATCGCGCCGGAGTGCGACGTGGTGATCGTGGTCGGCTCGACGAACTCGTCGAACTCGGTGCGCCTGGTCGAGGTGGCGCTCGGCGCCGGCGCCCGGGCCGGGCACCTGGTCGACTACGCCGCCGAGATCCAGGACGAGTGGCTGGCCGGCGCCACCACGATCGGCGTCTCGTCCGGCGCCAGCGTCCCGGACGAGCTGGTCATGGAGGTGCTCGCGCACCTGGCCGAGCGCGGTTTCGGCGAGGTCACCGAATACACCACCGCCGAGGAGCGGCTCACCTTCTCCCTGCCGCAAGAGCTGCGCAAGGACATGAAAGCCGCTGAGCTTGCTGGCTCCGCTTCGCTCCGCGGGCGGTCGCCTGATAACCGGTGAGATGGCAGGCGATTTTCCGCCACCCGCAAACCCGGCGGGCGTCGAAAAATCACATGCCATCTCACCGGCGGCGACCGCCGAGCTTGCTGGCTCCGCTTCGCTCCGCGGGCGGTCGCCTGCCATCTCACCGGCGGCGACCGCCGTGCCAGTCAGCTGAGTTCGGGGGCCTGGGGCTGGCGGGGCGCGATCTCGATCTGCGGGGGCTGTGCCAGCTCCTCGTCCGACACGCCCATCTCGGCCAGCTTGCGGGCGCTGACCAGGACCCGGGACTCCAGTGAGCCGACCGCCTTGTTGTAGGCGCTGACCGCCCCGTTCAGCGAGACGCCGAGCCGGCTCACGTGGTCGCCGAGCGTGGCCAGCCGGCCGTAGAGCTCGCGGGCCAGGCTGTGCACCGCCACCGCGTTGCCGGTCAGCGTCTCCTGCCGCCAGGAGAACGCGACCGTGCGCAGCATCGCGATCAGCGTGGCCGGGGTGGCCAGCACCACGTTGCGGCGGAACGCGTACTCCATCAGGACCGGGTCGCGCTGCAGCGCCGCGTCCAGGAACGGGTCGGCCGGGACGAACAGCACCACGAAGTCCGGGCTGGACTCGAAGGCGGTCCAATACGCTTTCGCCGAGAGGGCGTCCACATGGGCGCGCAGGTGCCGGGCGTGCTGGTCCAGATAGAGATCGCGGTCCCGCTCGTCGCGCGCCTCCATCGCGGACAGGTAGCCCTCCAGCGGCGCCTTCGCGTCGACCACCACGGTGCGGCCGCCGTGCAGCCGGACGACCAGGTCGGGCCGCACCCCCTGGACGTCGGTCTCACCGGTCACCTGCTCGGCGAAGTCGCAGTGCTCCAGCAGCCCGGCCGCCTCGACGATCCGGCGCAGCTGGTGCTCGCCCCAGCGGCCGCGCACCTGCGGGGTGCGCAGCGCCGACACCAGCTGCCGGGTCTCGCCGCGCAGCTCGGTGGAGACCGTGCCCATCGCCCGGACCTGCTCGCGCAGCTCGGCATAGGCGTCCACCCGGTCCCGCTCCAGCTCGGCGACCCGCTGCTCATAGCGCCGCAGGGTGTCCTGCAGCGGCGCGACCGCCCGGGCCACCGCCTCCTGCGACTGGGCGGTCGCCTCATAGGACAGCGCCCGCATCGACTGCTCCAGCCGCTGCTCACCGTCGCGCGCGGCGGCCACCGTCGCCTCCAGCCGGGCGATGTCGGTGGCCGCGCGGGCCCGGGCGGCGAGCCAGCCCAGGGCGCCGCCGGCCAGCAGGCAGACGATGATCACAGCGAGCGTCGAGAACGTCACCACCGCAGATTGCCAGAAGGGTGCGACAAGACCACCGGGGGTACCTTGGGAAACATGAACGGCGTGTTGCTCATCCTGGCCATCGTGGCGATCGTCGCCCTGATCGTCGTCGGCGTTCAACGCGGCGGCACCAAAATCCAGCAGACCCAGTTGGCCGATGCCCGCGCCGAGGCGCAGCGGTGGTATGAGCGGCTCGGCGGCCAGGTGATGAACCTGCACGCCGACGAGCCGGCCGCCCGGCAGGCCCTGGCCGACGCCGGCGAGCGTTACAACGCGGCCGGCGGCCAGCTCCAGCAGGCCACCACGGTCCGCCAGTTCGAGCTGGCCCGCGAGTCCGCCCTGGAGGGCCTGGCCTATGTGCGGGCCGCCCGGCTCGCGATGGGCCTCGACCCGGGCCCCGACCTGCCGCCGCTGGCCGCCGCCCGCGGCTCCGGGCAGCTCACCCAGGAGCGCGAGGTCAGCGTGCAGGGGCACGCCTACAAGGCGGGTCCGCGCCCCGGCCCGGACACTCCGTACTACTACCCGGGTGGCCGGGTGCAGGGCCGCCCGGTCCCGGCCGGGTGGTATTCGACCCCGGTCTGGAAGACCGCGCTCGGCGCCGGTGCCGGCGTCCTCGGCGGCATGCTGATCTTCGACGCGCTGTTCTCACCCGCCTTCGGCGACGTCGGCGGCTACGCCGACGGCTATCAGGACGGCTTCCAGGACGGCGGTGACGTCGACGGCGGCGACACCAGCGGGCTCGGCGACTTCGGCGGCGGCGACACCGGCGGTGGCGGCGACTGGGGTGGCGGCGACTTCGGCGGCGGCGACTTCGGCGGCGGCGACTTCTAGACCGTCACCAAGGTTGCGGTGGGCGGACGGTCGCGGCCGGTTTGGGGTACGGGTGGAGCCGCCGCGTCAACTCCCGGCGGAGTGCCCGCGGCCCGGGCCAGATCTGGGTCAGGTCGGCGACGAAGGCCGGCCCGCGTGCCGTGACGGTGACCGCCGGCCCCCCGGTGCCGGAGCCCTGCACCGGGTGCACCGCGTCCATGTCCACCGGGGTCACCTCGAGCACCGTGCGCAGCCCGCTGCGACGCACCGTCACCGCGGCGACGTCCGCCCAGGCCAGCATCACCGGGTCGCTGCCCTGCGCGGCCAGCTCCAGGCCGGCGGCCGACACCCGCACCCAGGTGGCCAGCGCGGCGCGCGCGGACAGCGAGTAGCACCCGGCGACCGCCGCGCCGACGACGACCGCCTCCAGCGCGCTCACCCACCACGGATCCCCGCTGCCCTGTGACAGCCGGCCCACGATCGGGGAGACCAGCAGGTACGACACCATCAGCACGGCGAACACCGCGACGAACGTCCGGGCCGGCGACGACCGGAACAGCACGGTGTCACCGGCCGGCGCCTCGACCTCCTCCGGGGCGATCGGCATGCCTCCTATGGTGGACCGAACCACCGGCCCACCTCCGGAGATCCCGGCATTTCCCCGGCCCGGAACCAGCAGGCGATCACCGGCCGGGCGCGGTCCCGCTCAGAACGCGCAGGCGATCACCAGCTCCGGGGTCCGATCGCGGAGCAGATCCAGCTTGGCGATCCGCCCGGCCGCCCGGACGTCGCCGTCGATCAGCTCCAGCCGGTCGAGCACCGGTCCCGGACCGAGCGCCTCGGCCAGCGGCACCTCGGTCCGCATCGACAGCTTGCGGTCCGATTTGGCCCGGCGGATCTGGCGCAGCGCGTCGCCGGCCAGGTCCAGCAGGGCCGGCTCGCTCTCCGGGGCCACCCGGGTCAGCTCGTACCGGGTCGGCCAGGTCGCCCGGTGCACCGAGCCGTAACGCCACCACGACCAGACCTCCTCGGTGACGTAGGGCAGGAACGGCGCGAACAGCCGCAACTGCACCGACAGCCCGGCGGCCAGCGCGGCCCGCGCCGAGTCGGCGCCCGGACCGGACCCGTACGCCCGGTCTTTCACCAGCTCGATGTAGTCGTCGCAGAACGTCCAGAAGAACGTCTCCGCCGCCTGCAGCGCGTCGGTGTGCTGGAAGTGGTCGAACGCCTCGGTCGCCGCCGTGACCACCTCGGCGAGCCGGCCCAGCATCGCCCGGTCGAGCGGCTCG